>RZYX01000026.1 GCA_009930155.1 Clostridia bacterium
CCACTGCTGAATAAGATTTGTCAGGATTGGCCCGGTGTATGTTACCCGATGATCGGGCTTCATCCCACTTCGGTTGACAATTCTGACTTTGAAATAAAAGCTATAAATAAAGATTCAAATTTTGGCTTAGAGGATTATGATGTGGTAGTATTATCATCAGGAGTTTATGGCGGCCATGTTCATAAAAATGTTTTAAGATGGATAGAGAGTTTACAGAGTGATAAAATTAACGAAAATACGAAATTTTACATAGTATTAACATGGTTTGGCAGAAGTAATTCAGATGAATGTGCAAAAAAAGAAGTAAAGGAACTATTGGCAAAAAAAGGCATAAAACTTGAAGATGATTATGTTGAATGTTACGGTAAAGGAATGGGATTTGTAAGGAGTTCTCATCCAGATGAAAATGATAAAGAAAAAGTATTATCATGGATAAAGCGTTTATAATAGTTTATATTAATAATAGATAAAATATAAAAATCTTCATGACAAAAAATGTCATGAAGATTTTTTCATTTAAAGCTAATATATAGAATTTATTTAATAAATCTTTGAGATTGTGCAACAGCCAGCTTATCACATCTCTCGTTTTCAGGATGCCCATGGTGTCCTTTTATCCAATTTATTTTAACCTGATGTTTTTCTAGCTCGCTCAAAAGGCTTTCCCATAAATCGGAGTTAAGTGCAGGCTTTTTATCTGATTTTCTCCAGCCATTCTTTTTCCATGATTTAGCCCAACCTTTTTCAATTGAATCTGCAACATATTTTGAATCAGTGTAAATTTCAACATTACAACTGCGTTTAAGATGTTTAAGACCTTCAATAACAGCAGTAAGCTCCATGCGATTGTTTGTTGTTTCAGGCTCTCCACCAGACAATTCTTTTTCCACATCGTTGTAACGCAAAATAGTACCCCAACCGCCTGGACCAGGATTGCCAGAGCAAGCACCATCTGTAAAAATTTGAACAAAAGAAAGCTTGTCACTCATAGTTTTTTTCTCCAATCAATTATGGTGAATAATATTTTAACATTATATTTTGAATCAAACAAGAATAAATTAGAAAAACTGATTATATCTACACTCTTTTGTTAATAATAGTAATGGACTATTATTATTAAAGGAGAGATAAAATGAAAGCAGTAATAATGGCTGGTGGCGAAGGCTCAAGGATGCGTCCATTAACATGCGATATACCAAAGCCTATGGCAAGGCTTTGTGGAAAGCCAATTATTGAATATATTATGGATTTGCTAATTGAAAATGGGGTTGACGAAGCTGTTGTAACTATTAAATATTTACCTCAGGTGATTAGAGATAATTTCACGAATAATAAATATAAAGGACTTAATTTGACATTCGTTGAAGAAGGAGTTTCTTTAAAAACGGCAGGTAGCGTGAAAAATGCAGCAAAAAACTTTGATGAGCCATTTTTTGTAGTTAGTGGAGACGCAATGTGTGATTATGATTTAGGGAACATAATGGATTATCACAAAAGTGCTTCTGCAAAAGCTACCATTGTGCTTTCAAAAGTAAAAGACCCTCGTGAATATGGTCTTGTAAAAATGAATGATGATGGAGTAGTAGAAGGGTTTATCGAAAAGCCAGGCTGGGGACAAGTAACAACAGACCTTGCAAATACTGGTATTTATGTGCTTAATCCTGAAGTTTTAAATGAAATTCCAGATGACGAACCTTTTGATTTTGCACAGGATTTATTTCCAAAAATGCTACAAAATAAAATGCAGATAAACGGATATAATGCACCGGGGTATTGGTGTGACATAGGCGATTTAACAGCATATTTGCGTTGCCAATATGATATGCTTAATGGCAATGTTAAATGCAAAATTAATGCACTTAGCGAAGGTGTATTTTCAAATCAAAAAGTTATGCCAAAGGGTGATTACAAGGTTATTTCACCTGTATATATAGGCGATAATGTAGAGTTTGAAAGTGGAGCAGTTATAGGACCCAATACAATAATTGATGACGGATGTTTGGTAGGTAAAGATGCGAAAATACGCTATTCACTTATGCTTGAAAACTCCTATGCATCAAGTGATGCAGAGATGACGGGTTCGATTTTGGGCACAGGAGCATCAATAAAAAGTAATGCAACAATGCATGATCATAGTGCAACTGGAACAGGTGCAATAATCGGTAAAAATGCAGTTGTAAGGCCAAACGTACTAATATGGCCAGAGAAAATTGTTAGTGATGGCACAACTGTATATAAAAATATTAAATATGGAAAATTTAGCAGAGATATTTTTGATGATGATGGCATAAGAGGAGAGAGCGGGGTAGAACTTACGCCAGAAGTTTGTGCAAGACTTGGTGCATCAATTGGAAGTACTCATGCAGGCAGAAAAACAGGAATTGCATTTGATGGCAAACGAAATTCAAAAATATTAAAGCTTGCTCTAACTTCGGGGCTTATGTCTGCTGGAAGTCATGTTTGGGATTTTGGCGACTGTTTTGAAACACAACTGTATTTTTTCACTTCTTTTTGTGGTCTTGGAATGGGAATATTTATTTCAGACGGTGATGATACAGGCATTAAAGTTTGCGGTGAAGGTGGACTGTCACTCCCAAGGTTTTTGGAGAGGGAAGTTGAAGCAAGACTTTCTAAAGGTGAGTTTAATAGGTGTGGCAGTGATTCATGCCGAGATATTGCAGACATGAGCAGTATTCAGATGATATATCAGCAGGAACTTTGTAGGCAAGCACGATATGGACTTATAGGTCAAAGTGCTGGAATCGAGTGTGAAAACGAGCAAATCTCAAGGATATTGCGGGAGTGCCTTGACAGACTCGGATGCGAATATTCGTCAAAAAGGGTTATGAAAATAACAAATGAGGGTACATTCCTTAATTTTATAGATGATGAAATTGGTGAAGTTCCGTATGAAAAACTGCTTGCTATTTGTTGTATAAATGAGTTGCAAAGCGGCCGTGATATAGCGTTGCCATATGATGCTCCACAGTTTTTGAATAGTCTTGCAAAAAGTTATGACAAAAGAGCATTACGGTATCTTCGTTCACCTGCAGACAACACAGACAGTGAGGCACGCAGACTTAGCATGAAACAGGGCTGGGTAAGAGATGGATTGTTTATGGCTGTTCGTGTTTTGGCTATAATGAATGAGAGGGGTGTTTCGCTTTCTCAATTGCTTATGGAGGTTCCCGATTTTTATGTTCAAAGAAAAGTGCTGGAGATAGATATTTCACCTACACAGTTGTCAGAAATATTAGGGCTTGATAATAGTGAAATTAATTCGGGCAAAGAGGGAATAACGCTTAAAAGGGATAACGGACGACTTCTTATAACTCCTACTCGAAAGGGAGATAAATTAAAAGTATTTGCGGAGGCTTCAAACATGGAAGTTGCACAAGAACTTTGTGTAGAAATAGAAGAAAGAATTAAAGCTAATAAAGCATATAAATAAGTGTATTAGCTTGACATTTCAGTAGAATAGCTGTAAAATATTGCTAATGTTTATTGATACCGCCGTCGTGATACGCGTCGGCGGTATATTCGGTTGATACATTCTCTTCACATATTATGTTTTCGGATAACTCAATACATTAAAATCGTTAGTTCCTCGCCCTTTGGGTTGGGGCTAGTACTGTTTTTATAAATAAGGAGATAAATTTTATGCAAAACGAAAAAGAAAAGGTTAAAGAAAAGATTGTAGATGCAATCGTTAGAGACACAAAAGAAAATAAGCCTACGGGCGAACGCAGGTATCGTCCTTCTGGACGCACAAACACAACAAAAAAAGCACCTACCAAAAAATCAAATAATAATCAACCAGTTAAAATTGCTTTTCTTGGCGGTCTTAATGAAGTTGGAAAAAACATGACGCTTTATGAGTATGATGGAGATATGTTTATAGCTGATTGTGGACTTGCCTTTCCTGACCAAGATATGCCAGGTGTTGACCTTGTCTTGCCTGATTTCACTTATGTTGAGAAAAATATTGATAAAATCAAAGGCATAGTAATTACTCATGGTCATGAAGATCATATAGGTGGTCTTGCCTATTTGTTAAAGATTGTTAATTTGCCTATCTATGGTACGAGGCTTGCTATAGGGCTTATTCAAGGCAAACTAAAGGAACATGGTATTCTTGACAAAGTAAAATTAAATGTAGTAAAGCCTGGTGATCATGTTACTCTTGGCAAGTTTGATGTAGAAATGATTCATGTAAACCACTCTATTCCAGATGCGCTTGGATTTGCAATTAGATGTGGTGCAGGTACAATTATTCAGACTGGAGATTTTAAAATTGACAGTACTCCTATTGACGGAGATATGATTGATCTTGCCCGATTTGCTCAAATAGGTAAAGAGGGAGTTCTTTGCCTTCTTTCTGATTCTACAAATGCAGAGCGACCAGGATATACAGTTAGTGAAAGTAAAGTTGGAGAGTCTTTTGAATTATTGTTCAAAAAGGCTGGCAAACGAAGAATACTTGTTGCAACTTTTGCATCAAATATACACAGAGTTCAGCAAATAATGGATGCAGCAAAGGAATCTGGCAAGAAAGTTGCACTTTCAGGAAGAAGCCTTGAAAATGTTGTCGGTATTGCTAAAGAGCTTGGATATATTAATATTCCTGAAGGTTTGCTAATTCCGCTTGACATGATAAGAAAGTATTCACCTGAGGATTTGGTTCTTATAACTACAGGAAGTCAGGGCGAGCCTATGTCTGCTCTTACCAGAATGGCATTTTCTGACCACCGCAAGGTAGCAATTAGTCCAAATGACTATGTAATAATTTCTGCAACCCCAATTCCAGGCAACGAAAAGATGGTTAGCAAGGTTATAAATGAACTTATGAAGCTTGGTGCAGAAGTAGTATATGAAAAGATGTATGAAGTGCATGTTTCTGGCCACGCTTGTCAGGAAGAGCTAAAGCTTATGATGGGGATTACAAAGCCTAAGTACTTTATCCCTGTTCACGGCGAACAAAAACATCTTGCAAAGCATGCAATGCTTGCAGAAAGTATGGGAATAGAAAGAAAAAATATAATTATTCCTGATATTGGAAAGAAAATTGAGATATCTCAAAAAGAAATTAAAGTTTTGGGTAATGTTCCTGCGGGCAGAGTTTTTGTTGACGGATATGGCGTTGGCGATGTCGGCAGTATAGTTCTTAGGGATAGAAAGCATCTTGCACAGGATGGACTTATTATAATTGTTTCGACAATTGATAGTGCGTCAGGTCAAGTGCTTGCAGGACCTGATATTGTTTCAAGAGGATTTGTATATGTTCGTGAGTCAGAAGAGCTTATGGATGAGGCACGTAAAGTTGCACAATACGCCCTTGATGTATGTTTTGAAAATGGAGTAAGGGACTGGAGCACAATAAAAACAAAGCTTCGTGACGAAGTTTCTCACTTGCTTTATGATCGTACAAAAAGGAGCCCAATGATATTGCCAATCATCATGGAGGTATAAATTCCTAATGAAAGTTAAAACCTTTTTTATTAACTACCCTTTACAGATTGTAGCATTCATAATTGCTATGATTTTTACAGGAATCATGGCATATTACAATTGGCAGGTAGCTGTTGCACAAGTATTTTTAATTGTTGTAATAGCTGTTGCTGCAGTTTTGCGTGCAAAATTAGTTAGTGATAGGTTGAAAAGAACGGTTAAAAGGACAGCTGAGTATCTTGATTATAGTCAAAAAAAATCGCTCGATGGATTCCCTTTTCCTGTAGTTGTTGCTGAGGAAAATGGTAAGATTTTATGGTGTAATCAATTATTTAATGCAAAAGTAATCGTAGATGAACATTTGCCAAGCGATGATATAAATCAGTTCATATTAGGTATGGATGTTAGTGAACTTTCATTAATTGGAAGTAGCACTACAGAATATAAAGGCAAAAAATATACATTATATTCAAATAAATTAGCGGATAAAAACAATATAATGCATATAGTTTATTTTGTTGAAGATACAGTGCTAAAAAACACAGCTGAGGAATATGAGCTTTCTCGTCCTGCAATTTTGCATATGATTGTTGATAATTCTGAAGATATTTTTCAAAATTATAAGGATAGTGAAGTTGCTGTAATAAATGGCGGAATTGAAAAGATAATAGAATCTTGGATAGCACAGTTTCCATGCGTAATGAGAAAAATTGCAAATGGAAAGTTTTTTATTATCGTTGAAGAGCGTGGACTTAAAAGAATGATTGCAGAGCGTTTTAAAATTTTAGACGAAATTAGAGCTTTTGAATATGAGGAAAAGATAATTGGAATTACACTTTCAATTGGTTGTGGCAGAGGCAATACGATGTTGGAATGTGATGAGTCTGCAAGGCAGTCAATTGATATGGCACAAAGCCGTGGAGGAGATCAAGTAGCACTTAAAACTAAGGGTAGCTATGAATTCTTTGGTGGAGTTTCAAGTGGTGTTGAAAAACGTACCAAGACAAAAACACGAATTATTGCTGCAGCACTTGCAGAACTGCTAGAAAGTAGCGATAATATAATTGTTATGGGTCACTGTTATTCAGACCTTGATAGTATAGGAGCGGCTGTAGGTGTTTGTAGTGCCGCAGCAGCAGTTGGTAAATCAGCAAAAATAGTTCTATACAGGGAAAATACTTTGGCGGAATCTTTAATAAAGCATCTTGAATCCCAAGGGCTAGGTGCACTTTTTATTGAACCAGAAAAGGCTAATTCGTTAGTAAATAAAAAAACTTTGCTTGTCATTGTTGATACACATCGTGCAGATTTCCTTGAATACAGACCTATATACGATGCGGTCGAAACGGTTGTGGTTATTGACCATCACAGAAAAACCGTTGACTACATAGATGATGCGGTTATTTTTTATAACGAACCAACAGCATCTTCTGCTTCTGAAATGATAACAGAGATTTTGCAATATATCACAGTTAGAGCGCCTCTTGAATCGGCAGCTGCTGAAGCACTACTTGCAGGCATAATGCTGGATACACGCAATTTTGTATTGCGAACAGGAGTGCGTAGCTTTGAGGCGGCAGCCTATCTTCGTGGTAGAGGTGCAGATACAGTTGCGGTTAAGCGTTTGTTTGCAAACAGTATGGATAATTATAAACAGAGAAATGCAATTATAGGCAACTCCACAACCTACAAAAATTGCGCACTTGCAATAGCACCAGAAGGCATTGATAATGTTCGTATAGTTGCATCTCAGGTTGCAGACGAACTTTTGAATATTGAAGGAATAAAATCATCGTATGTGATTTTTAAAACAGATGAAACAATTAACATTTCTGCTCGCTCAATGGGCGAGATGAATGTTCAGGTTATAATGGAAAATTTGAGTGGTGGCGGTCACCAAACTATGGCGGCAGCACAGCTTAAAAATGTAACCATGGAGGATGCATTTGGCAAACTTCGTGTATCGCTTGATGATTTCTTTGAAAAAAATAATTAATTTTGGAGGAAACGTAAATGAAGGTAATTTTAAAACAAGATGTTAAGGGACTTGGCAAAAAAGGTGAGCTTGTAAATGCGTCTGATGGATATGCACGCAACTTTCTGTTTCCAAGAGATTTTGCAATTCCTGCGGATGCTCAAAATATGACAGAGCTAAAAAACGCAGAGCAATCAAAAAATCATAAGATAGAGACTGAAAAAGCGGAAGCTCAGGCTTCAGCAGATAAGATATCAGATAAAATAATAAAGATTACCGCAAAGGCAGGTAAGGGCGGAAAATTATTTGGTTCTATTACAGCAAAAGAAATTGCAGAGCAAATAAAAAAAGAGTATAGTATTAATGTTGATAAACGAAAGATAACAGTTGATGATATAAAAACATTTGGAACTTATGAGGCTGAAATAAAGCTTTACAATGGCATAATTGCAAAGATAAAGGTGCAGGTTAGTGAATCATAATTACTACCTTGTAATCCGTAATTAATTATAAGGAGAAATAGATCCGTGCAAAATATAAATTTAAGTATGGATATGCCGTATAGTCTTGAGGCGGAGCAAGCAGTTTTGGGTTCTATTCTTATTGACCCACCATGCATTAACCAAGTTCAAGCAAGTGAATGCGGATTTAAAACAGAATATTTTTATCTTCCACAGCACAGGGCTATTTACGCTGCTATGTTGAGTATTGATGGTATGGGTGGTAGTATTGACCCACTTCTTGTACTTGATAAGCTTAAGGCGGAGAATGTTTATGATGATGCAGCAGGCAAGACTTATCTTTTTCAGCTTGCACAAGCTGTTCCATCGACTGCGAATGTTGAAGCATATGCAAAAATAATTAGAGAAAAATTTTACATACGCACACTTATTGGAGTTTCAAAGGAAATAATTGATAGTGCATCAAACCAAGAAGAAAGTGCGGATACTTTGCTTGATAGTGCAGAGCAAAGGATATATGATATTCGTCAGGGCAAAAGTTCGTCTTATGCTTCCAGAGTTGGCGAAATATTAACTGACAGTGTTTATGATAGGTTAACAAAACTTAACTCACCTGAGAGAGAGCAGTATCTTGGATTTTCAACAGGTTTTTCAGATCTTGACAAGATTACATCTGGTCTAAATAAGTCTGATCTTATAATTGTTGGTGCTAGGCCTGCAATGGGTAAAACAAGTTTTGCACTTAACCTTGCAAGGAATGTGTCAGTAATTGCAAAGAAGAAAGTTCTGTTCTTTTCGCTAGAAATGACAAAGGAACAAATTGCTCAAAGAGTTTTATCTACAGAGGCAAGGGTGCTTAGCACAAAAATGCGTACAGGTCTTCTTAATGAGCAGGAATGGATGAGAATAAGCACAGCCACATCTGCTCTTTATAATTGTCCTTTGTATTTTGATGATACATCAAGCATAACGGTGCCAGAGATGAAGGCAAGAGTTCGCAGAATGAAGGATATAGACTGCGTAATTATTGACTATTTACAGCTTATGAAATCTGGTAGCAGAACAGAAAACAGAGTTCAAGAGGTATCAGAGATAACACGAAATCTTAAGCTTATGGCAAAAGACCTTAATATACCTGTAATTGTTCTAGCTCAGCTTTCAAGAGGCACAGAAGGCAGAGGAAAAAGCCATAAACCACAGCTTTCTGACCTTCGTGAATCAGGCTCTATAGAGCAGGATGCAGACATAGTAATGATGCTTTATCGTGAAGATTATTATGGCGACCAAGACGATAATCCAGATGCAGAACAAGATATTAACAAGGTAGAGCTTATAATAGGAAAAAATAGACACGGCCCAACCGAAACTGTTGAGCTTGCGTGGAATCCAGATTTTACAATGTTCTCAACCTTGGAAAGGAACAGAGATGGAATCTAAAGCTTTGGCTGTTATTGAGCGCTATCAAATGCTTGTTTCAGGGGCAACGGTAATTGTTGCTTTTTCTGGAGGAGCAGATTCGATTGCGCTTCTTTCCTTTTTAAATTCAATTAAAAATGATTACAACATTAAGCTTATTGCCGCCCACGTAAACCATGGTATTCGTGGTAATGAGGCAAATGAGGATGAAGATTTTGTAAAGCATTATTGCGAGAAAATAGCTGTACAATTAAAAGTTCTTCATGCAGATATTCCCTCTATTTCAAAACAGACTGGTGAGAGTGTGGAAGAGTGTGGCAGGCGTGTTAGATATGACTTTTTTGAAAGTATTGATAAAGATGCACTTGTTGCAACAGCACACACTCAAAGTGATAATGCTGAAACTGTATTGTTTAATTTAACTAGAGGAACAGCACTTAAAGGATTGTGTGGTATTCCTGCTATGCGTGGTAACATAATTCGTCCCCTTATTGAATGTAATAGGCGTGATATTGAAGATTATTGCAAGCGTAAGGAGCTTGATTTTGTTACAGATAGTACAAACATTGAAATCCAGTATTCAAGAAATCGCATAAGGCATAATGTCATTGCTCAGCTTGAACAGATTAATCCAGCTTTCACAGACGCTGTAGGTAGATGTGTTTCAAGCATAAAACAGGATGACGAGCTATTAACCTCGCTTGCAGATATTGCAAAGAAAAAGGCGGAGATTGAAAACGGATTCGATGCAAATCTTATAAGCCAAGAGCATATAGCCATTAGAAAAAGAGTTTTAGCAGATATAATTTTTAAAAATTGTGGTGTTCATCCAGAACAAAAGCATATAGATGCAGCAGATGCGATCGTATCTGTAGGAGGGCAAGTTCAGGTGTGCACAGGTTGCTATATAAGAGTTAAAAATGGTATTATTAACTTTCCAAATTATGATGAACAACTTGATTTTTGGAGCGTTCCTTTTCAAATGAATGTGACAAATACTCCATCTGGAATCGTTAATACAAGAATAATTAACAGTTTAGAATATAAATGTATACAAAAAATTAATAAAACTATATTGGATAATTGCGTTGATTATGATAAAATAGATAAGTCATGTGTTTTTAGAAACAGAAATCAAGGAGACAATTTTTCTCCTCGAGGTAGAAAAATCACAAAGTCTTTAAAGAAACTTTTCAACGAGGCTAGGATACCAACTGAAAAAAGAAATAACATAATAATTCTTGCTAACGATGAAGAAGTTTTTTGGATTGAGGGTTTTGGTGCAAGCGAAAAAGTTTCACTAACAAATGAAACGCAAAATATATTGGAGATAACAATCAGGAGGTAAATCCGTGAAAGAAGATATCAAAGAGGTTTTGCTCGATGAAGGTGAAATTTCTGAAATTGTAAAAAAAATTGGAGCACAAATCAGTAAGGATTATGAAAGCAAAAATCTTTTGTTAATCAGTGTGCTTAAAGGCTCTGTAGTTTTTATGGCAGACCTTATGAGGGCTATAAAAATCCCATGCAAAATCGACTTTATGGTTGTTTCAAGTTATGGGGATAAGGCAGTTAGCTCAGGTGTAGTGAAAATCATTAAGGATCTTGATATCAATCTTTCAGGCTATGATCTTTTAATAGTTGAAGATATTTTAGACACAGGTAGAACGCTTAAATCGCTTATGGAAATCTTAAAAACAAGAAATCCAAATAGCGTTAAGATATGTACTTTCCTTGATAAGCCAGACAGACGCGCGGTTGATTTGTCGGCGGATTATATGGGAGCACAGATTCCAGATGAGTTTGTGGTTGGTTATGGACTTGACTATGACGAGAAATACCGCAACCTTCCATATGTTGGGATTTTAAAAGAAGAAGTTTATAGTAATTAAAATTATTTTTTACACATGCTCTATTATAGGAGGGGTTTTTGTTTGGAAAGCAAAAAAAGCAGCTGGGGTTCGGCAATGTCGTGGATATTTATTCCACTAGTGATTATATTGGGAATCTTTTGGTATCTTTCTACAAGTACAATAGATAAAACAGAATATTATGAAATACTAAATTACTTTGATGAAGGTAAAGTTACAGAATATAGCCTTAATCTTGGTAGCGGTAAATTGACATATGTATTAGATGGTGAAAAGGAAAAGAGAATTTACACAGTTCCTAATGCTACCTTATTTATAAATGATGTTCATGAAAAGGTAAGGGAATATAATATAGGTCATGCCGATAAGCCTATAAAAATGGATTATGTTGAGGGCGCATCGTCATCTGTATGGATGTCTGTATTGCCAACCATCTTCATGATGGCACTTGTTGTTGCAGCACTTGTCTTTGTTACTAAGAAAATGAATCAGACAATGAGCAGTGAAAACAATAGAACAATTAACTTCAGCAAAGCAAGAATAAAAGCAGGAGTTGATGAGAAAAGAAAAACAACATTTGCCGATGTTGCAGGTGTTGATGAAGAAAAAGAAGAACTTAGTGAAATAGTTGAGTTCTTGAGAGCCCCTAAAAAGTTTAGCGATTTAGGTGCAAGAATTCCAAAGGGAGTTTTGCTTGTAGGACCTCCCGGAACAGGTAAAACATTGCTTGCAAGGGCAGTAGCAGGTGAGGCAGGAGTTCCATTCCTCTCTATTTCTGGCTCTGATTTTGTTGAAATGTATGTTGGTGTTGGTGCTTCAAGAGTAAGAGATCTTTTTGAAGGTGCAAAGAAAAATGCGCCAGCAATAATTTTTATAGATGAAATTGATGCTGTTGGTCGTCACCGTGGAGCTGGCATGGGTGGAGGGCACGACGAGCGTGAGCAAACCCTTAACCAGTTGCTTGTTGAGATGGACGGATTTGGTACTAATGAAGGTGTAATCATAATAGCGGCAACCAACAGACCAGATATACTTGACCCAGCACTTTTAAGACCTGGTCGTTTTGACCGTCAAGTAACAGTTAGTTATCCTGATATTAAGGGCAGAGGAGAAATACTAAAGGTTCATGCAAAAGATAAACCACTCGCTCCAGATGTTGAACTCGACAAAATTGCTCGTTCAACTGCAGGATTTACAGGAGCAGATCTTGAAAACCTTCTTAATGAAGCAGCACTTCTTGCAGCACGCAGAGGTTTGCATGCAATAACAATGTCAGAAATCGATGAGGCAACTATAAAGGTTGTTGTCGGTACTGAAAAGAAGTCAAGGAAGATTAGTGATAAAGAAAAGAAGTTAACAGCATACCATGAGGCAGGCCACGCCCTCACCAATTTCTATATTGAGGGTCTTGACCCAGTTCATCAGATATCTATTATTCCCCGTGGAATGGCGGGAGGATATACAATGTCTATTCCAACGGAGGATAAGAGTTATACAGCAAAAAGCGATATGCTCAATGAAGTAATAACTTTGCTTGGTGGTCGTGTTGCTGAATCTGTTGTGCTTGGAGATATTTCAACAGGTGCTTCAAATGACATTGAGAGAGCAACAGAAATTGCAAGAAAGATGATTACAAAATATGGTATGAGTGATATTCTTGGCCCAATTTCATATGGCTCAAATAATCAGGAAGTTTTCCTAGGCAAAGATTATAATCATGTTCGCAATTATTCTGAAAATACAGCAGCAGAAATTGATAATGAGATTAGCAAGATTATAACCAACGCTTATGATAGAGCAGAAGATATTATGCGCTCTAACCTTGATAAGTTGCATAGGTTAGCTAAATATCTTATTGAGTATGAAAAGCTTGACGGCGAAATGTTTAAAAAGCTTATGACTACTGATGAAGATTATGATTTTTCTGAGAAAGAAGATGAAAACTCAGACGATAATAATTCTGACTTAGAAAATACTGATGCTAATGAAGGAACATCTTCAGAAACATCTTCAGAAATTTCTGAAGAAACTTCAACGGATTTAAGTGAGGTTGAAAATACTCACCGCCCTTTTGATGTAACGCTCGAGTGTACAGATACAGTTCAGAATATAGAGGAAGTATCACAAGAGCGTAAAAATGATTTGAAACATAATAATATTACCAAAAGTGAAACTTCTAAAAAAAAGACACCTAGAATTAAAAATCTTGAGGAAACAGCCTTTTTTGATGATATAATTGATGAAAAAGAAGTCATTGAAATTGCAGAAAAGAAAATCTCAGATAAAGATTTTACAAATACGGATGACATTGTATATGATCTTGAATTATCAGGTAATGAATCAGGTCAAATACCAGAAAAATTAAAACAAGCTAATTTGGATATGGCTCAAGACTTGGAAGAAGAAAAATCTCAAGAATCAGTTGAAATATCAGAAACAGAAGAGTCAACTTATGACTCACAAGATTTAACAGCTGATAAAAAAAATGATGATTATAAAAATCCTTATTTAGATGTTGCTGATGAACTTAAAGAACTTTCAATTGGTGCATTTTTTGCATCTTCAGTTGGATATGGAGAACGAAAACTTGCAACAGATGGGCAGAGCGAAGATACGGATGATGTTGTTGATGCAGACAAATCAAATGCAAGCTCTGATGTTGAGATAGAGAATATGATTGACGCATTAAGCAACTATAGCACTGATAGTGATGGAAATATTGAACTATCAGAGAATGATGAGATTTATGAGCTTTATGAACTTTTAAAAGCAACTCGTGATTTTAGCCCAAACCCTTCTAGTTCAACGGATGAAAAAGAGTCTGATGATGCTAATGATAAAAAAGAATAGCAGGAAAACAAATAGAAATTATAAGGGGTGTATATGATGAAAAATGCTACAAAAATATTATTTGGTGTAGTTGCCATAGCTTTTGGAATAATTTATTTTGGCGATGCATTTAATTTTTGGAGTATGGGAAATTTTGAAGGATGGTGGACCCTTATAATAATCATTCCTGCAATCGGCAGTATGATTTCTTCAAAAATCAATGTTGGTAATATAGCATTTTTGATTTTTGGCTTATGGTTATTAATCAGTGAACAAAACTGGTTTGATAGACAAAAACTTAATGCAATTACAATTTCTTTGGCACTTGTAACTTTAGGAATAGTATTAATTTCTAGTGATTTTAGAAATAAGACAAGGTCAAATGATAAAAAAACAGATATTCTTCATGAATCAAAATTTAGAGTAGGTTCAACGCAGAGTAGTTCTGAAAGGCCGTCTTTCTTTGCTGCCTTTGGAGGTAATCAAAGCAAATGTTTAAGCAAAAACCTTCGTGGTGGAGAGGCTACAGCAATCTTTGGTGGAATAGAATTAGATCTCTCAGACGCTGTTCCAAATGGCGATGTAATTTTTTATGCAAATGCAATTTTTGGTGGAATTGATATAGTGCCACCAAAAGGATTTACAGTTGAGACAACTGGAGTTGCATTACTTGGTGGATGTGAAAATAAGGTTCATGATTCTGGACTTGATGGGTTGCCAATATTTACAATTAAGTATTTCACATTTTGTGGCGGAGTAGATATTGTAAATGTTATTAAATAATTAAAAAATTAAAAGCAAAGTCTGTTGATTCAGCAGCAAACTTAAAAATGTATGTTGAGATAAAATTACCCCTTTTGTAGAATTAAAACATCTACATCAGGGGAATTTTAATGGTGTTGCATATTAATTATCAATTGATATGTTTTCATGTAAATTTATATTTTTATAGGCTATAAATTGTTTTGCCAAATATCCATTCGGTATGTTCCCTTGACATAATCGCAACATATAGTGTAAAGTGTTAGTGTAAAATGGATTATTATGTAAAATCTTATGTTTCTGGAATATCTGTCTTTACAGAAATTATCAGGGAGGAAACTATGTCAAAAAAAGCAAGTTATGGTAATGATAATATATCACAATTAAAGGGTGCAGACAGAGTCAGAAAGCGTCCATCTGTTATATTCGGTTCAGATGGCTTGGAAGGATGTCAGCACTCTATGTTTGAAATTCTTTCAAACGCAATAGATGAGGCAAGAGAGGGCTATGGCGACAAAGTTGTAGTGACTCGATATGAGGATGATTCTGTTGAAATTCAGGATTTTGGCCGTGGAATTCCAATGGACTACAATGCTAATGAAGAAAAGTACAATTGGGAACTTGTGTTTTGTGAGATGTATGCTGGTGGTAAATATAATACAAACACAGGTGGAAGCTATGAGTATTCACTCGGACTTAATGGTCTGGGTCTTTGTGCCACACAATATTCGTCAGAATATATGGATGCAGAGGTTTATAGAGACGGATATAAATATACAATGCACTTTAAAAAAGGTGAACCATGTGCTGAATTGTCAAAAGAGGAATACAGTAAAAAAGAGACAGGTTCAATTATAAGATGGCGTCCTGATACTGAGGTGTTTACAGAAATTGATATACCACTTGAATATTTTCAGCAAACTATAAAACGCCAGTCGATAGTTAATTCAGGTGTAAAATTTATACTTCGTAATCAGGTTGGCGGTAAATTTGAAACCTATGAATATATATACGACAATGGTATAACAGATTATGTAAAAGAATTTGCGGGGGACGATGCTTTTTCTTCTGTTCAATTTTGGCAGGCAGAAAGAAAGGGAAGAGATAGAGCGGACAAGCCCGATTACAAAGTAAAAATAAATGTTTCACTTTGTTTTTCAAATAAAAAGCAGTTAAAGGAATACTATCATAACTCAAGCTGGCTTGAATATGGCGGAGCTCCAGAAAAAGCTTCAAGAAGTGCATTTGTGTCGCAAATAGATTCCTATTTAAAGCAAAACAATAAATATTTAAAGAGTGATAATAAAATAAGTTTTCAGGATATTGAGGATTGTTTGGTGCTTGTTATATCATCCCTTTCAACCCAAACATCATATGAAAACCAAACAAAAAAAGCAATAAACAATAAGTTTATTCAAGAGACACTTACCGAGTTCTTGCGTCATCAGCTTGAGGTTTATTTTATAGAAAATCCAATAGAGGCTGATAAAATATCAGATCAAGTTCTAATTAATATGCGTAGTCGTATAAGGGCAGAGACAACTAGACAAAATCTAAAAAAGACTCTTCAAAGCCCTAATGATATGGCAAACAGAGTTCAAAAATTTGTGGATTGCAGAAGTAAGGATGTTAGCAAAAGAGAGCTGTTTATAGTTGAGGGTGATTCTGCTCTTGGTGCTTGTAAGCAGGCAAGGGATTCTGATTTTCAAGCTATAATACCCGTGCGAGGTAAAATTCTTAATTGCCTTAAATCCGATTATGATAGAATATTTAAAAACGACATAATCACAGACCTTATTAAAGTTCTTGGCTGTGGAGTAGAGGTGAAGAACAAGTCAAGTAAGGACTTGTCTTCGTTTAATCTTGAAGCTCTTAGGTGGGATAAGGTTATAATTTGTACGGATGCTGATGTTGACGGATTTCAGATTCGCACATTGATATTAACTATGATTTATAGATTAATGCCAACATTAATAGATGCGAGAAAAGTATATATCGCCGAATCACCGCTTTATGAAATAACCTGTAAGGACCAAACTTGGTTTGCCTATACAGAGCGTGAAAAAGCACAGGCTATTGAGCAAATAGGCGATTTAAAATACACTGTTCAGCGTTCAAAAGGACTTGGTGAAAATGAGGCTGATATGATGTCACTTACTACGATGAATCCAAACACACGCAGGCTTATCAAAATTGAGCCTGATGATGTAATCTGCACTGCAGATGCATTTGACCTTTTGCTTGGAGATAATTTGGCTGGAAGAAAAGAACATATAGCAAAAAATGGACACCTTTATTTTGAAATGACGGATGTAAGCTAATGTTATAAAAATTTAGAATAGTTTTTATGCATTATTTATGAGACCCATACATAGCTATGGGCAAATTATATTGTTCGTTCTGCGTATATGATAGATAAAAATAGCATATTTTTTATCAACTTACAATTAAATTGACAAAGTTAGGCTTTGCCATGTGTTTCTTGAATGGATTAATAAAAAGCAAAGATGCTAGTTGTTGATATGCAGTATATTTTTGCTATAAATAATATACTTACGATATAATTAAATCTGTTATATTACAATAAATGAGGGTGAGAATAGATGGCAACTAAGAGAAGTAAAAGAAATAATATAAAAAGTGATTCAATTGATCCAAACGCCCATATTCTTGGTGCTGGTGAGGTTGTTAATCAGCGTATAACAGAAACGCTTGAGGTTAACTATATGCCTTATGCAATGAGTGTTATAATGTCTCGTGCAATTCCTGAGATTGATGGCTTTAAACCTTCGCACAGAAAGCTTTTATATACAATGTATAAGATGGGGCTTTTAACTTCCCATAGAATAAAGTCAGCAAATATTGTTGGACGTACTATGCAGCTGAACCCACATGGTGACCAAGCTATTTATGATACAATGGTAAGGCTATCAAAAGGATACGAGGCGTTACTGCACCCTTATGTTGATTCAAAGGGTAACTTTGGTAAATCATATTCAAGGGATATGCAGTGGGCAGCATCAAGATATACAGAGGCAAAACTGTCAGCACTTGCATCGGAACTGTTTAGAGATATAGATAAGGACACAGTAGACTATATTGACAACTACGACAGCACAATGAAAGAGCCAACATTATTGCCAGTAACATTTCCTTCAATACTTGTTAATTCAAATTCAGGCATCGCAGTAGGAATGGCAAGCTCGATTTGTTCGTTTAACTTAAAAGAAGTTTGCGAAACTACGATAGAACTTATAAAAAATTCAGAACATATTATTTCTGACACATTAAAAGCACCTGATTTTATTGGCGGAGGCAAGTTGCTTTATAATTATGAAGATATGGAGAGCATCTATGCAACTGGCAGGGGCGGAATAAAAATAAGGTCAAAATATTTATATGATAAAGAAAATAATTGCATAGATATTACGGAAATTCCACCAACAACAACAGCAGAGGCAATAATTGATAAAATAATAGAACGAGTAAAATTAGGCTCAATAAAAGAAGTAAGTGATGTAAGAGATGAGACAGATAAGTCTGGTCTTAAAATTACAATTGATCTTAAGCGTGGAGTAGATGCAGAAAAACTTATACAAAAGCTTTTCAAAATGACACCTCTGGAGGACACCTTTTCATGTAACTTTAATGTTCTTGTCGGAGGAATTCCACAGGTGTTGGGGGTTCGTGCACTTCTTAATGAATGGATAGCGTTCAGAACAGAGTGCGTACGGCGGAGAGTTTTCTTTGATTATACTAAGAGTAAAGAAAAACTTCATCTTCTTCTTGGACTTTCAAAAATATTGCTTGATATTGACAAGGCAATAAAAATAGTAAGGGAAACACATGAAGAGTCAGAAGTTGTTCCAAACCTTATGATTGGCTTTGGAGTCGATGAAATACAAGCTGAATATGTTGCAGAAATTAAATTGCGTCATCTTAATAAAGAGTATATCTTAAAACGCTTGGCTGATATTGAAAGGCTTGAAGCTGAAATATCAGATATGGAAGATATTCTTAACAGCAAAAGTAGAATAAAGAAGATTATTGTTGCAGAACTTAATGATGTTATTAAAAAGCACTCGCAGGACAGAAAAAGTGAGATTATTTATGCTGTTGAACTTGAACAGGAAGAGATAGAGGAAGAAATACCAGATTATCCTGTTACATTGTTCTTTACAAAGGCTGGATATTTTAAAAAAATCACTCCACAATCATTGCGAATGAGTGGAGAACAAAAGGTTAAAGACGGCGATGAAATAAAAGATGTTATAGAAACATCTAACTCAAAGGATTTATTGTTCTTTACGGATAAAAGTCAAGTGTATAAGGCGAAAGCTAGCGATTTTGATGATACAAAAGCAAGCGTTCTTGGTGATTATATTCCAACTAAATTGCAAATGGACGAAGGCGAAAGTGTTACCAATATGATAATAACAAACGATTATTCTGGATATATGGTCTTTTTCTTTGAAAATGGAAAAGTATCAAAACTTGATATGAGTGTTTATGAAACAAAAACCAAGCGAAAAAAGCTTATAAAAGCATATTCGGATAAAAGTCCTATAGTAGATATGGTTCAAATAAACGAGGATTGTGAGTTTGTACTTGAATCTAGTGGAGGTAGGTTGCTTATACTTAATACAGGAGCAATATCACCAAAGACTACAAAAGATACAATGGGTGTTGGAGTAATGACATTGAAAAAAGGACAAAAACTTTTTAATGTTAAACCATATAATGAAGGTGAGTTTGTAAAACCGCAAAGATACAGAACAAAAAACCTTCCTGCACTCGGAGCTTTTTTATCTCCAGAGGATTCACAGGGAGAACAACTTTCTCTTTAGGAAATATATTCTTGATAGCATTTCAACAGTTTGTAATTTAATTGTGTTGGGAATTAAACACAATTAATAAATAAAACTGATTTGAAATTGCTATCTTTTTTTTAATAAAGAAATATATTCATAATCAATAGAAAAAAAGTATATATATATTAAAATTTGGTTACATTGTTTTTATACTACAAACCAAGCTAATTTAGCACATTGCACAAAATAGAATTATTAATATTGTAAAAATTATCCTATATTTTTTTTGTCAACTTCATTTTTTGTAAAAAAAGTAAATTTTGTACTGGATTTTTCTTTTAAAATGATATAAAATTATTGATAGAATATATTAACAATAAAAACCTTGTGTTTTAATTCCACAATTAATCTGAGCAAAAATCATTAAAGCGTTGTTATATATATCGGCAAAAAGTTCTGTGAGGAGACAGAATTAAATATTTTAATGGAGGCTTTTAAGAATGGCTATTATTAAAAAGGAAGCATATTTTGTTTCTACTACCGGTGAGCATAATGTTAGATGTATGATTTGGGAAGATGATTTTGTAGAAAAAAGAGGAGTTTTTCAAATCTCACATGGCGTATGTGATTACAGTGAAAGATATGATGATTTTGCTTGTTTTCTTGCAACGAACGGTTTCATAGTTTGTGCCAATGATCATTTAGGTCATGGTAAAACAGCAGGCTCAATTGAACACCTTAGTGAAATGCCTGAAGATGCATCAGTTAGAATTGTTGATGACATGCATAAACTTTATAATATTATGCATAAAAGATACCCTCAGTTGCCATATTATTTACTAGGTCATAGTATGGGCTCTTTTTGTGCCAGAATTTACTCAAGCATTTTTGGTGATGAACTCGACGGCGTAATTTATTGTGGAACAACAGATGTTCCAAGAGGCTTGTCGCTACTTGTACCTCCGCTTGAAAAAGCTGTTAATGCATGGGGACCATATAAAAAATATGCTTTTCTTGGCGCTGCTGCTGGTAAAATAGCAAATATAGGTATAAAAAATCCAAAAACATTAAGTGATTGGATAAGTTTTAATGAGGAAAATGTTCAGAAGTTTGTAGATGATCCATATTGTTTTGATGTTTATTCTCTTAGCTTTTGTAGAGACACATTCAAGCTTGCTGTTGACTGTAATCGAAAGTATTGGCAGTACAGAGTTCCAAGTGAGTTGCCTATCCTTATAATTTCAGGCGATAAAGATCCAGTAGGAATGTTTACTGTTGGCGTTAAATCTACATATAAACAGCTTTTAGCAGCAGGTCATATGCCAAAGCTTATCATATACCCTGAGCGTAGGCATGAAATTTTAAATGATAATAATAAAGAACAGGTATATAACGATGTACTTGAGTGGCTTAATGTTAGATAAATATAATTAGTTTTTAGTATTAAAAGCAACTTTGTTAAGCCTTTAGAAAGTTTATATTATAAATTTTTAATAATTATATAGAGCTTTTTTTATAATTAAATAGCTTATTTGTTTTATGAATTTTGACAAACATTTTTATTTGAAACAAAGAGATAGCAGGTTCGCAAATTAATGTTATCTATATTGTATATTAACGAAATGACAAGGAGTTTTTAGTATGATGAAAAAACAAAATTCTTACCCAGTTATATGCGTCCATGGTTTTGCGGGATTTGGCGAGGATGAGTTGCTTTCAAAAATGTTCCCATACTTTGGGCTATGGAACGGAGATGTAAGGAAAACATCAAAGAACCTTGGTCTTGAATGTCATATTCCTTCACTTGGACCATTTTCAAGTGCTTGGGATAGGGCGTGTGAGCTCTACGCACATATTGTTGGTGGAACAGTTGATTATGGAAAAGTTCACTCTGAAAAAAATGGCCATAAGCGCTTCGGAAGAACTTATGATGCATTAATTCCTGACTGGGGACAGTTAGATGAAGACGGAAAAATCAAAAAGATTAATTTAATTGCACATAGTTTTGGTGGTCCTACATCAAGATTGTTTATACAACTATTAAATGAAGGAAGTATGGAAGAAGTTGAAGGAACTTCAGATGGCGAACTTTCAGGCTTGTTTAAAGGTGGTCACGCAAACTGGATTCATAGCTTAACAAACTTAGCTTCAAGTAATGAAGGTATTTCTTTGGTTCAAGCTTTTGGAAAATCAGCTGACAAAATCTGGAAAGGAATTTTACTTGCTGCGGGAATAATCGGAAATTCACCTGTGCGTAAGATTTATGATTTTGGGCTTGATCAGTTTGGTATAACCAATTCAAAAAAGAATGGTTTTAAATTTGGTGTCAACATGAAGGCAATTGATAAATATATTGCAAATAAGGCTGACAATCAAATGTATGAACTTAGCATTGAAGGAGCTCAAAATCTAACTAAAGATATGCACACATATGATTCAATTTATTATTTTTCATATGCAGGATGTAGAACAAAGAATATTGCTAATACAAATTTAAAATGTCCAACTTCTAAATTATCTCCTTTGCTTGTGCCTTTTGGAATGATTTCATCTAATTATAAAAATTTCACAGATACATCAAAGCCGATGGTAACAGATGCTTGGTTATCTAATGATGGTTGTGTTCCTGTAATTTCAGCTCTTGCTCCTTTAAATGAAGCACAAGCCGATTTTGATTGCACTGGAAATTGTGTTCCTGGAATTTGGTATAAAATGTCTATAGAGGATAAAGATCATATGTCTTATATGGGCATGGGCGAAAATGTATATAAATATAGTAATTTCATGCAGGATATTTTAACCAGAGTATGTAGTTTAGAATCTGTAGAAAGTGCAAATTCAATTTTAAATTTTGATGATTTAGAAAAAGCTGTTTAATTAAAAAATTGTGGCATCATATTAAAAATATGATGCCACTTTTTAATTGTCTTTAGCAAACGCAATTAGAACAATAAAGACAATATAGGATGTGTTTATCATCCTGAATATATTATGTGTAAAAAAATTAAAATAATCATTGAGAATATTTGCCTTTTTTATCCTTGCATTTAATAACATTTTATGATAAAATATTTAGACACACAGAGTTACATGGAGGTTTTTTTATGACAGAATTACAAATTGCAGGTTCAATAATTATGATAATATTGTCCGTTGCTATTATCGCAATAGTTCTTGTTCAAAAAGATAAGCAGGCCAATCTTTCTGGTGCTATCTCAGGTGGCGATTCTTCAGGTAACTTTTTTGATAAAACCAAAGGTAAGCACAAGGAAGCGGTATTAGAAAAAGGTACTAGGATTTTAGCTATCATATTTTTTATAATAGCAATCGCAACAACTGCTGTTATCCTTTTTGCTTAAAAACCATAAAAATATATAGTATTGCTTTGCTAAAAATTGCGAAGCAATCTTTTTAAAAAAACAGCTTGACTTTATCGCTTGAATCATATATTATATTCAAGTGCCTTACGAATATGATCCATTAGCTCAGTTGGCAGAGCACTTGACTTTTAATCAAGGTGTCCAGAGTTCGAATCTCTGATGGATCACCAAATAGCTTGTAATTGTAACTTTTTTGTTGCAGTTGCAAGCTTTTTACTTTTTCA
>RZYX01000112.1 GCA_009930155.1 Clostridia bacterium
CTTATACTACTTAAAATTGCTACATTAACCCTGATTTGCTCGAAACAACGCATTGTAATAAAGGGTGCTATGGCGTAGGCAAACACTTTAAAGCCCTCTAAAGCTAGCCCCGTTGCAACATTAATAAGATTTTGCTCTGCAATACCAACGTTGATAAACCGAGAAGGGTACTGCGCTCTAATTTTATCTAAAATGGGTGAGCCAAAATCTGCTGCTAAAAAGAATATACGCTCATCATGAGCCATCTCTTCGCATAAGGCAGCTAAAAATACATCTCTCATGGCTTTAATTTGCATTTTCTAACTCCTTAATAAGCGTATCAATCTCTTCTGGCTTGACGGACAAGATATGACTCAGTGGATGTGTTTCTAAAAAAGGAACACCTTTGCCTTTAATAGTATTGACAATAACCACTTTTGGTTTTCCATTGCGATGTGCTACGGCTTTTTTTAAACAAGTATAGACTTCTTCAACATTATGCCCCTCTTTGATCTCATAGACATCCCAATGAAAAGCTTCAAATTTTGCATTGAGAGAAGTGAGATCAATAATATTTTTGCTAAAATCCAACATGGATACTTTATTGTAATCCACAATCAGTGTGAGATTATCTAAAGCCTGTTGGGGCGCAAACATAATGGCTTCCCAATTTGAGCCTTCATCCAACTCCCCATCACCCGTTAAGACAACCACATTTTGCATTTTTTGCTTTCTTTTGAGTGCTAAAGCTATACCACATCCAACCCCTAACCCATGTCCCAACGAGCCATTGACGGTTTCATACCCAGGAATGATAGGATCGGGGATACCTCCTAAAAAGGTACCTTCTTGACACACTCTTTTTAATTCTGCCTTATCGAAAAAACCCAAATCTGCCAATAAGGGATACATCGAAATAGACCCATGCCCTTTGGATATAATAAATCTATCACGATTCTCATCTCTAGGGTGTTGTGGGTTAAACTGCAAAATTTTGCCATAATAAAGCGCCACAAAAATTTCAATAGGAGACAGGGATGAAGCCACACGAGTTTCTTGCGCAATTTTGTGAATACGCAATGTCTCAATACGGATAAAGGTTGCTTTTTCATTCAGCATCTTAATGGTTTGCATACTTCTCCTTGTACCACGCATAGGTTTTTTCCAATCCCATATCAAGATTAGTGCTGGGTTGCCAGCCTAGGGCTAAAAACTTCCTGCTATCCAAAAGCTTTCGAGGCGCACCATCGGGCTTGGTTGTATCCCATACGATTTCACCTTTGAACCCAACAACACAAGCAATGGTTTGGGCTAACTCCTGAATGGAGTAATCTACGCCTGTTCCTAAATTATAATGACTATTTTCAAGTTTATCGGCATTTTTCATTAAAAATAAAGAGGCATCGGCAACATCTTCACTGAAAATAAACTCCCGTTTTGGTGTGCCACTTCCCCATAGCGTAATGCTCTGTTCTTTGTTTTTGCGCGCATCATCCAACTTTTTAAGAAGCGCTGAAAGCACGTGCGAATTTTGGGGATCAAAATTATCGTTTGGACCATATATGGAGTTGGGAATCACACATATAAACCGCTTTGCAACATACTCATTATTGTACGATTGTTCAATAAAAGAAACATCAAAAGGTAAAACGTCTGGCGTCCATACGCCGTTAAAAGATTGCATTTCACCATTATCGAATGCGCAAACTATTGCTGGTCCAAATTCCACTGCAGACGTCATAGTTGCAAGACCTTGATAGGGGTGTAAAACACAATTTGCTGTGGCCAAATCAATATCATAATAAGTTAAAGTATAATCGGTGCCAAAGTATTGACCCAGAGAACTGTTAAGGCCCTTTGCACCGGCAGCTGTTTGGTTTTCAGCACAACCATAAGTCGTTGCATCGACAAAAATTAATCCATCAAAATACTGAATTGCAGCATCTTGAATAAACCAAACTCGACCATTTTCGTAATGAACTTGTTTAACGACATCAGACAGTATGCCGTCTGTCATATCAAGGGTATCAATAACAATGCCTGCATCAATTACATTAACTTTGTCGGCTGTTGCAACATAAACCACACCTGTATCATCAGAAGTAATGCTATAAATATTATTATTTGTAAGTCCATCTGCAACAGTAATCTGGTCAAAAGTAGCTCCATTAAGCAAATTAAGACCACCTGTAGTACCTACCCAAATATTTCCGTTAATATCTTTATGAATTGTGGTAATATCGTTAACTGTGAGCCCTTCTGCTGTTCTATAAGTTCTCCAATGAAGGTCATCAACTC
The DNA here is from genome assembly GCA_009930155.1 of Clostridia bacterium. The sequence continues at coordinate 2,278 of RZYX01000112.1, forward strand.
GATTTAGACCATTTTGAGTACCAACCCATGTAATATTTTCATTATCGGTATAAATTGTATTTACATGATCATCGGCAAGATTTTTATTAGTTCGGTAAATGATATATGTATCAGCCTGATCGTAAACAGTTAGTCCATTAAAAGGAGAAGCTGCCCAGATTTTGTTGTTTCCAGCCTCAGTCATAATGATTTTGCTGACAACGTCATTTACTAATCCGTCATCATAATTATGTGTAGTAAAACTCGACCAATCATATTTTATCAAACCTAAAGACGTGCCCATCCACAAATTTTGCGCATAATCTTGACGTAAAGCGAGAATATTAGCAGCAGGCAATCCTTCGGCGGTTGTGATTGATGACCAAGAACTAAAATTATATATCCCTATGCCACCATTTGTTGCAATAGCGATGTTTCCATTAAAAAGTTGAATAATGTCATTGATTAATAATCCGGGTAAACCTGTGGATGTATTAAAATTTTTAAAAGCTGTGCCGTCGTACATAGACAGTCCATTACCGGTTCCAAACCAGATATTATTATTTCTGTCAGCAAAAATAACTTTTACACCTGCACTTATAAGACCATCATTAACACCCAAAGGGTTCCAATTAACTCCATCGAAATAAGAAACACCAATATCCGAGGTTCCAACCCAAATTTGATTTAAGTTATCCTCTTCTACCGACCAAATTGTGGTTGAAGGCAAACCATCGCCGATTGTATAATTTGTCCAAACAGATCCATCAAACACAGACAATCCTCCCGAAGTTGCAGCATAAACATCGCCTGATGAGTGAGCACAAATATCATAAACAATACTACCTCCAAGACCGTCTGCGTCTGTATATGAAGTAAAACTTGTACCATCAAATCTTGTTATGCCGGCAATTGTCCCAATCCAGATATTTCCATTAATATCCCGTTCTAGGCTTCTGACATTATCGTTTATCAATGCATCCTCGTAATTAAAATAATTAATTTGAGCACTAGATAATAGCCCAACAAATACAAAAGCAAGTAAAAAACAAAGGTGTCTCATGTAAATAACAATTTGTAATTAGTATTAAGCAAATTTAAGTAATTTTCGTAAATAAACGCATAAAAAAAGCGGTTAATATTATGTGTTATTAACCGCTCACGTTTAAAAAGATTGATTATTTTAATTTTTCTAAAGCTCTTTTTATTCTTTTGATTGCTTCAACCAGAGTATCTTCGCTCGTAGCATAAGAAAACCTGAGGCATTCGGGCGAACCAAAAGCGTCTCCACCGACAGTTGCAACATATTCTGTTTCGAGTAGATATAGTGCTAAATCGGATGAGCTGTTTATTGTATGATTTTGATAGGATTTACCGAAAAAGTGTGAGACCTCCGGAAATACATAAAAAGCGCCCAACGGCACATTAAGTTTTAATCCGTCTATTCCTTTAAGTAATCCTAAAACCAAATCGCGTCTTTTTAAGAAGACCTTTTTCATTTCCAGACAAGAGTCAGAACCGGCATTAAGAGCCGCTTCGGCAGCTTTTTGCGCTATGGTACATGCCCCAGAAGTAAATTGTCCTTGTAATTTTGTTACTGCTTTGGCAATCCACAATGGAGCGCCAATATATCCAATACGCCAGCCTGTCATTGCGTAGCCTTTTGAAACGCCATTAATAACAACTACTTGATCTTTAATATAATCGAATTGAGCAATACTTTGATGTTCTCCTGAGAAATTTATATGTTCGTAAATTTCATCGGAAAGGACAATAATATTTGGATGTTTTTGAATAACTTTTGCTAAAGCCTCAAGTTCATTTTTAGAATATAATGAACCTGTTGGATTCGAAGGAGAACTATAAATAATAGCTCTGGTTTTTGGAGTTATATGTTGCTCAAGTTGATCCGGAGTCATTTTAAAGTCGGACTCTATACCGCATTTAACTACAACCGGAATTCCCTCGGCTAATCCAACCATATCGACATAACTTACCCAATATGGAGCAGGAATTATAACCTCATCGCCAGGATTAATTATTGATAAAAACACATTAATGATAGAATGCTTAGCACCAGCAGATACGACAATTTGATTTTCGTCAAAAACTAAATTATTTTCTCGTTTAAACTTATTAACAACAGCTTTCTTAACTGATTCATAACCCGGAACAGGTGAATAATGAGTAAAATTATCGTCAATAGCTTTTTTTGCAGCTTCTTTTATATGCTCTGGGGTGTCAAAATCCGGTTCGCCAATACTAAGATTGATAACATCAAAACCTTGAGATTTTAACTCTCTACTCTTCTGTGTCATTGCCAAAGTGGCAGATACAGCCATTCGATTTAATCGTTCGGATACTTTTTCCATAAAAAAATGTTTATAAATTTTATTTGCTAAGATAATAGCTTAAAATTTAATTACTAATATTGTAAAACATAATTATTAAACTTTTTATCATGTTATTAGAAATATTAAAAATTACAATCCCTACCTTAGTAGTATTCTTTACGGCTTTCTTTACTTTAAAACAAGTATTAAAAAAAGATTTAGATGTAAGAAAAGCTGAAATTGTTTTACAAAACAAAAAAATTGTTACCCCTATCCGATTACAAGCTTATGAAAGGATAATTCTTTTCTTGGAGAGGATTTCTCCAAATAGCGTAATTTCGCGATTACAAACGCCAAATATGACAGTTGAGCAATTACATAAGGAAATGCTAGTTTTAATCAGAAGCGAATTTGAGCATAATCTTTCGCAACAACTATATTTATCGGTAGATGCATGGGAAATGGTACGAAACTCAAAAGAAAAAACAATACAATTATTAAATTCATGCCTAAAAGACATTGATCCTAAAGATAATGCTATCAAACTTAGTCAGACAATTTTCGAAAAACTAATTGAAGTGGACACATCACCAACTCAAGAAGCAATTAAATATTTAAAAAAAGAAATTAGTGTTATATTTTAAGTGCCTAAAGTTCTCAGAGTGTCTAGAGTTTCAAAGTGCCTAGAGTGTCTAGAGTTTCAAAGTGCCTAGAGTGTCTAGAGTTTCAAAGTGCCTAGAGTGTCTAGAGTTTCAAAGTGCCTA
>RZYX01000445.1 GCA_009930155.1 Clostridia bacterium
ATATAACATTTCTCAATATATTTTCTGATGTCTTTTCCATAACCCCTCCTTTGGTTAATAATAGTTTTAGCCAAAGAAAAAGTTTTATTCATTATAAGTAAGATTTATGCTTACCTTTGTAGTTTATGCCAGCTTTATGTGATTAAATTTACAATCAACTATCTAATATAAAACATACAACTTTTATAACCCCAACAAGCTAATAAGCAGACCTGATACACTACATCAAAATTCAACCAGAAAAAACAATTGCCCTCAGACTTTTCCCTTGATTCAGGAGATATTTCCAGTGATACAAAAACCATTTGTGAAGACGCCTTTGCTTATCAAAGCAATCTTGTCTCGGTTGTTATACCAGCTAGTGTAACTTATATAGGAGTAAGTGCTTTTCGTAGTTGTTTCAATCTTTCTTCAATAATTTTTGAGGATAGCTCTGATCTTGCAACTATTGATAGCTCAGCCTTTAATGGCTGTACTAGTCTTAACGGAATAGTATTGCCAACAAGCCTAACAAAAGTTTTTTCACATTCACTCCTCCAGTCAAAATAAACTCAAAATAAATTGAAAGAACACACAATAAGCAACTACTAACATGAAATTAACCAAAATAAGTGTCAACGGCAACATTAAAATGTAGGAACCTACAATTTTAAGTTGCCCTTGACATAACTCCCTACTCCTGAAAATGCTCATGCAATGGTTGATAAAGATGATATCCTAGCAGGCAACCGATAAAGTTTAAGAAGATATCACTTATCGCAAATGTGCCAAGGTAAAACACAAACTGTATCATCTCAATCCCCACAATCGTCAGGAGAGCTACGATGACAAACTCCCGATAACGAGCCTTCATCCCATACAAAAGTCCCAGTGGTATGAAGTAGCAAACATTTAGTAGTGCCTCAAGCCAGCTTAGCCTCCCACCTATCAAAAAGTCGATAGGATTCAGAATCAAGGCCTGATAACGGGGAGCCTTGGTGAATAAAACGGCGAACAATAAGAACAAATACACACTAAAAAATAGATAAAGATAAACTACGGATAATTTTCCTAAAGACCACTGTAGGTAAAA
>RZYX01000446.1 GCA_009930155.1 Clostridia bacterium
GAGCATTACAGGGCAGTATTTAAGTGGTAAAAAACAAATTTATATTCCTAAGGTGCGTAAAAAAGGAAATAAGAAATACTTAGAGGTTGTTGGTGGTAGAGAAAACAACTTAAAAGATGTAAATGTTAAGTTTCCATTAGGCACACTGATTGTGGTAACAGGAGTGAGTGGTAGTGGAAAAAGTAGTTTAGTGAATGAAATATTAAGTAAAGGAGTAGAACATGAATTAGGACGTGTTCGTGTGAAAGCTGGTGCTTGTGATAAAATTAAAGGATTAAAAAACATTGATAAGATTATTAACATTTCACAAGATCCAATTGGACGTACACCACGAAGTAATCCAGCAACGTATACTGGAGTCTTTGATGATATTCGTGATTTATTTGCCCAAACAGTAGATGCGAAAATGCGTGGATATGAAAAAGGTAGATTTTCTTTCAATGTTAGAGGCGGAAGATGTGAAGCATGTCAAGGTGATGGAATACTAAGAATCTCTATGCACTTTCTTCCTGATGTGTATGTGCCATGTGAGGAGTGTGGTGGAAAACGTTATAATGAAGAAACGTTACAAGTCATGTATAAAGGAAAAAATATTTATGATGTGTTAGAGATGAGTGTGGAAGAAGCCATTTCCTTCTTTTCCAATGTGCATAAGATTAAGCATAAATTACAAACGATTTATGATGTTGGTTTAGGGTATATAAAACTAGGACAAAGTGCAACAACACTGAGTGGTGGAGAAGCCCAGCGTGTTAAATTAGCAAGTGAATTACAAAAGAAAGCAACTGGGAAAACACTGTTTGTCTTAGATGAACCAACAACAGGATTACATACACACGATGTAGCTACTTTATTAAAAGTATTACGTCGCATTGTTGAAAATGGAGATACAGTGATTGTGATTGAACATAATCTTGATGTGATTAAATGTGCAGATTATATTATTGATTTAGGACCTGAGGGTGGTGATGAAGGTGGTACGATTGTCGCTATGGGAACACCAGAAGAAATCATTGTTCCCATAGTCCGGCAAAAACGGGCAACTGCGGTTTTTTTGATTAAATCACCA
>RZYX01000027.1 GCA_009930155.1 Clostridia bacterium
CCACAAAGGTGAACTTTACATAAATAGTCCATATGCCCTGCTGTGGAGTGAAGACCATTATTATCTGCTGGGATTTTCAGAGAAATACAATAAGGTCATTCCGTTCCGGGTTGACCGCATGTATAGACCGAAGATAACGTCATTGGACGCTGTTCCGGCACCAGTAAACTTCAATGTTTCGGAATACACACACAAAGTCTTTGAGATGTATGATGGCGAGGAAGTATCCGTTGATTTGGAATGCGACAATGAATTGATGAAGGTCATTATAGACCGCTTCGGAGAAGATGTGGATACACGCCCCTGCTCTGATACGACATTCAGAGTGCGTGTGAGTGTCCTAGCCAGCAAAGTGTTCTATGGCTGGATATTCCAGTTTTGTGGGCAGATAAAGATATTGACACCGCTTTCTATTCGGGAAGAGTATAAGGCAATGGTACAGGCGGCATTAAGTGAATAAGTCAGTAAGGAATCTTGCGTTGGCATAAAAAAGTGCCAACGCATTTTTCTTGCGAAAAAACATATTGCAGAACACATGTTCCCTATGTATAATATCATTAAAGGAAATGCACCGTTTCCTTTAGAAAAAATGAAAGGCATGGTGGATACATGAGAACGAAAAGCACAGAGCGTATGGACGAAATCATGAGATTTGTTGATGCGTATCATCTGAAGCATCATCATTCCCCGTCTACCAGTGAAATCGCACAGGCACTCGGTATAGTCAAGAGTACAGTTTACAAATATCTTGTTGAGATGAACGTAAGAGGAATACTTTCATACGACGGGAAAGATATTGTGACAGAAGTAACTCAGAAAGACAAAGCGGATACCATACAGGCGGCTATTCTCGGTTCTGTTTCCTGCGGCTTGCCCCAGTATGCAGAGGAGAACATTGAGGAATATGTATCGCTTCCGGTATCTTTATTTGGAACTGGAGAGTTCTTTATCTTGCGGGCGAATGGCGAATCTATGATTGAAGCAGGCATTGAGGACGGAGACCTTGTTGTTATCAGGAAGCAGGAGCACGCCAATGAAGGTGACATCATAGTAGCCTTAGTTGAAAACGAAACCACATTAAAACGCTACTATCTGGACAAGAAAGGACAGAAGGTACGTCTTCATCCTGAGAATAAGACAATGGAGGATATTTTCGTTCGGACTTGCAGGATACAGGGTGTGGCAGTAAATGTGGTCAAATCTTTAATAAACTAGCCGCAGTGATAAGTTCTAGGCTCATGCCATAGAGAGGACATTGTGATGCTGGATGGTCTGAGGAGGGATAGGATTGAGTGGAAGCAGGTATATTGTTACTTGTCCTCTTTGTGGGAAGACCCTGTTAAAAGGATACAGCGGTAGTAACATAGAAATTGCGTGCCCGAAGTGCCGGGTAGAATTGCTGATTGAGTTGATAGAGGGTCGTGTTGCAGTAGAGACACGACAGGTGGAAGAAGAAAATAGTGAAGGCAGAATGGAACAGGCAAAGCGTGCGTTGAGTTATCGGGAACGCATGACGAAGACGCCAGCCATATAGTAGAACTGCCAGTATTACAGGAATTACAGAAATAATAAGAATTATGAAAACAGAATATCAATGAGATTACCAACAGAATCGTCGGATTGGGCATAGAACCCTCAAGGTCGGCATTGGTAATCAAGAGTTTGTGAATGGTCTGAACTTGCCTTAGAAGCATTAAGAGCCTGACAAAACGGAAGCGATATCCCAATAGGGAAGTTGCGTTCATTTTGTCAGGCTCTATTTTTTTGCGTCCAAATAGGTGGCTCTGACATAGATGCACTCAAACTTTAGACAGATTTTGCTTCCGCTTGGCTCGGAAAGGAACCAATGAAGAAAATCTGGCTGCCCTATGTGGCGAAGTACCCATGATTTCCAATTTTTGAAACTTACTAACTTTTCAAAAATTTGGAGGTCATGACATGAAATTTAATTATGCGTTGGAAAAGAAAAAATTTGAGGAGCAGTGGAAAAAGCTCCGTAAGGAATATGCTGCGGCTGGAATGCCGGCAGAGGATATAGAGAAAATGTATGAGTTTGACTGGGAGGTATTGAAGCGGGAGCGGATATACAGTCTGCACAATCAGGAGATACCGACGTCCTTGTTGGATGACGGGGAAGAACGTGACCCACTGGCATATCGCTACTTAGAGCAGATTAGCATACCGGCAAAGGAAACAGACCCACAGAGGAGATATGGATGGGTGGATGAGATTAGTCGGGATGAATTGTGTAAGGTTCTTAAAACATTATGTGAAGAGGATATGGAGCTTATTACATTGCTTGTTTTTGATGAGTATAGCCAGTTAGAGATAGCGGAAATACGAGGGGTAACACATCAGGCAATTTGTAAACAGATAGGTGCTCTAAAAAAGAAATTTGAAAAAAAATAAACTTTTTTCAAAAAGTGGTTGCTTTTTTGCCGTTCTCGCTGCCTACAAGGTGAGGGGATAAATATTTCCCCGGCACCTTGAAAACAGAATAGACATTCATCAGGCACATTTTGATGCGGATGCGTCATGCATCAGCCACATGAAGCGGTACGCCATGAGACTTTTATAGTGGAGCGATAAATACCGGCTTTTAAGTAACAGACAGCTTCTGTTATGGCAATGAAACGCAGTCATGATAATGATACTTCTGCCCAGCCACAGCCCTCACGAAAGAGAGGAACACGCAATGGGGGCAGCTCGGAGAGAACCTCGGAGGGGTTAGATACCCATGGAGCTGGTACGCTACCAGCCGCCTGATGATTTCCCTTTTCTTAGGGGGGTCGAGGACAAATATAAGAAACCATAAAAAAGATGAGAGCTGCCGGTGGTATCACAGCCTAACGGTATGAGAAACCGGCGGCTCCCTTACATACGAAAATGGAGGTATGCATAGATGATGAAAGAAAATTGGTGTTACAAGCGTGGAGATTTATATTATGCGAATTTGAACCCGTATCAGGGTTCCGAACAGGGCGGCACTCGCCCGGTCATTGTATTACAGAATAATGTGGGCAATATTTACTGCCCGACTTTAATCGTTGCTCCGTTGACCAGCAAGATTGCTGAAAAGAAAAAACTCCCCACCCATTATTTGGTGGAAGACATTCCGAAGCTGGCCACTTCTTCCCTTGTGCTGCTGGAGCAGATAAAGACCATTGATAAAAGTCGTATTATTTCCTACATCGGAAAAGTATCAGGGGAGCAGATGAGAGGAATTGAAGATGCCATGCAGATTAGCCTTGGAATTTATATTCCGGCAGAAGTAGAAGCACCGTAAATGAATTAGAAGGAGGACACAGCATGGAAAAGTTGCTTTCACGAAAAGATGCTGCAAAATACTTGGGAATAAGCATTACTACCCTTGATGCGGCTCGTAATAATGGATTGATTTCATATGTGCAGTATGTGGAAAACGGGTGCGTATATTTTACGGATGCAGCCCTTCTGGAGTATATAGCAAAATGCACATACAGAGCAAAGCCGGTAGAAAAGAACGGAACCTATCGAAAGCCACGAAGCACCAGAATGTAAGCAAATCGACATCCTTGATGAAATCGGATATAGCTGATAAAACCAAGGTACACCAAATGTGTATTATCATGATTAGGAGGTGCCGAAAATGGCAAAAAGAAAAAGAGTGATTCCAGACTATGGTACAGTCGTACTGAACGGTATTGAGTATTATAGAACGAGAATCCAAAATTCAGAGGGTAAAATGGTTGCCCTATATGCAAAAACACCTGAAGAGTTATGCGATAAGGAACTGGAAGCGTTAGAACAAGTGGACAGTGACTTGTTCAATCGAAAGTCTCCCACAGTTGAGGAATACTGTGAGAAGTGGCTGCTGATGCAGTCGGTACATGTGAGGGCTACTACTTTGACGGATTACACATCTAAGGTAAGGCGTCATATCATTAAGGAATTGGGACACATGCGGATAGCAGATGTTATCTTGGATGATATACAAGTTGCCCTTGTCCCGGTTTCTAAAAAGTCGGCTTCGGTGTATAAATCGGTTGTTGTCTTATACAAATCTATTTTTCGTGCTGCAAAAGAAAGTCGTATTATAGAATTTGACCCAACGATACATCTTACTTCCAAGGGTGGCGGTGTGCCGCAGAAGGACAAACTGGCACTAACAGATGAGCAGGTTTCACGCTTATTGGATGCGATTAAAGGTCTACCGCCGTATGTGTTCGTAATGCTGGGGCTGTATGCAGGGTTAAGGCGTGAGGAAATCTTGGGGTTGAAATGGGATGCCGTCTATCTGGATGCACCGGCTCCCTACCTGACAGTACGGAAGGCATGGCATACGGAAAATAACAGACCTGTGATTCTGGAAGAATTGAAAACAAAGGCTGCGGCGAGAAACATTCCAATTCCCATTTGCTTGTTGGATTGTCTGAAGGAAGCAAAGAGAAAAACAAATTCTGAGTATGTGGTTGCAAATAGGGACGGTGAACCGCTTTCTTATTCACAGTTCAAAAGGTTGTGGCAGTACATTGTTACCAGAACAGCCAAAGAACGAGTGTACTTCCGATACGAAGAAGGAAAAAGAGTAAAACATACTGTTAATCCCATTCTTGGAGAAAAAGCTGCCCATAACGGCAAAGTGGTTTACAGTCTGGATTTTGATGTAACACCTCATCAATTAAGGCATACTTACATCACAAATTTGATTCATTCATCGGTAGACCCGAAGACTGTGCAATATTTAGCCGGGCATGAGAGCAGTAAGATTACGATGGATATTTACGCAAAGGTAAAATACAACAGACCGGATGAAGTGGTAATAAAAATGGGTAAAGCATTTGAGCAATGGACTGCTGTATAAACCCGGCAAGCCAATCATAATTAAATAAAAAATGATGCAAGGAGCGAGGCAAGGATGTCTCGCTCCTTGTTTTACATAAACGACATCGTTTATTAAAGAAGTTTTTTCTGAGAAAATTGGTTTGTGAACAGGAAAATGCTCACAATCAGGAAGGAGAATTATAATGGCAAAGAAAAACAACAACATTCCAAATTACGGAACAACTATGATTAAAGGAGCTTTATATTACAGAACCCGCATTCAGGATGCAGATGGTAAGAGGGTGGGCTTGTATGCCATCACTTGCGAAGAATTGTATGAAAAGCAGTTAGAAGCAAAGAGGCAGATAGAAGAAATCCTTTTTCGTCGCAAACACCCGACCGTTGCTGATTACTGCGAGAAATGGTTGCTGATGCAATCGGCAAAGGTATCAAAGGCTACTCTACGAGGGTATAGCTTTGATATGAAAAACCATATTATCAAACCTATGGGCGAAATGTATATGGAAGAAGTGACTGCTGATGATATTCGGTTAGCACTCGTGCCATTGTCGAAAAAATCAGAAAGTGTGTATAACAAAGTGAATATGCTCATCAAGTGCATTTTCTATTCGGCGGAGCGTAGTCAGGTTATTGAATTTAATCCCTGTGAGGGACTCTCAGCAAAAGGTGGAAAGGCGATAAAAAAGAAAGAAGCCCTAACCGACCAGCAGACAAAGGTATTTTTGGATACAGTGAAGGAACTTCCTCCCTATCTGTTTTCTATGATTGGACTGTATTCTGGGCTTCGACGGGAAGAAATTCTTGCCCTGCAATGGGACAGCGTGTTTCTGGATGAATCCACTCCCTATATTTCAGTACAGCGGGCTTGGCGTTCAGAACATAATAGACCGGTGGTTTCTACGGTACTAAAGACTGCGGCGGCAAAGAGAGATGTTCCGATTCCAAGGTGTTTGGTGGAATGCCTGAGAGAAGCCAAGGCAGAATCAATATCAGAATATGTAATTGCGGACAGCAAAGGTGAGCCGCTTTCCTATTCGCAATTCCAGCGTGTCTGGAAATATGTGACTGTACGTTCCACGAAAGAAAGAACTTATTATAAGTATGTGAATGGGCAGAGTATCAAATACAAGGTGCAACCAACACTTGGCATGACACAGAAGAATAATCCCAAGATTCAATACACGATGGATTTTGATGTAACGCCACATCAATTACGGCATACCTACATCACGAACTTGCTCTATGCAGGGGTTGACCCGAAGACGGTTCAGTATCTGGCGGGCCACGAGAACAGCAAAACAACTATGGACATCTATGCAAAGGTGAAGTACAATAAACCCGAAGAGCTATTTGATGTAGTGAATGGAGCTTTTCAGTAATAACGTGAGTTGTAAAACGGTACCATTTTAGTGGTTAAGGGATGGGCTAACTGAGGTCGGCAAGTGCAGAAAGCCCAGTAATATCAAGGGGAACGGGCACAGAGAGAATAGAAATACGGACTCAAGGGCGCACGTCGTGCACCTCAGTTCTCAAAGAGATAGTTTTTTCAAAAGTATCAGCTCGCAGGCTTTGTCTGCGAGCTGTTTTTCTTTATATACTATATATAATAGAATGTTTTTATCTAAGAAATATATTATGGCTTTGCAGATATTGCCATATATTGTAAACTATGTATGGTATATGTGAATGACACACGACACAACATATTGTGTATATACACACACTGTTACAATTCTGTAACTTTTACAGTATTGCACAAAATTGAGCGCAATATAATGAGTAATTAGAATTAAAACTAAAGAAGTTACAATTTCATTACAAAAAATTTTGTGCATATTTCACAAAAAAGGTGTTCTGATAAATTTGACATTCAATCTCATTGCACATATAATAAACTCCGTCAAGGCGATAATAAAGGTGTTGGCAACGCAAATACAAATCTTTCCACACTTATTAAAGGAGCAATTTGATGAAGTTAAACAAGGAAGGTTTAGCGGCTTTCGCAAAGTCGGCAAGAACCCGTATATTTGCGGCTATTCTTTTGACTTTGATATGCGCAGGAACAGTTTTTGCTGCAGCCCTCTCAATCTATACGGTTGAAATTGTTGCAGATGGAGAGAGCAAGTCTTTTCAAACATCTGAAACTGATGCACATAAACTCATAACTAAAGAGGGATATACCCTTGGTGAAAATGATGAGTTGGATGTTTCTAAATTTAAACCGGGTGAAAGCATAGAGAATAATAAAATAGTAATATTAAGAGCTCGTAATATTATAATTGATGATAATGGCGAGCAAATAAAAAAAGTTATTGCAGCAGCAACTATTGAAGATGCACTTGAAAAAGCAAATGTAACTGTTTCAAAGTTTGATAAGGTTACACCTTCACTTGACATGGAAATCACAGAAGATGTTACAATTAAAATTAAGCGTGCGTATGTAGTTGAAGTAATTGCGGATGGCGAGACAAAGGCTGTTAACTTTGTTGAAGGCACTGTAGCAGACGCTCTTAAGCTTGCGGACATTACACTTGGAGAAAACGATGAGGTTTCTCCTGCACTTGACACACAGCTTGTAGCAGGTGACAAGGTAACGGTAAATAGAGTTGTTTATGAAACAAGAGTAGCAACAGAAACAATTAAATATTCAACAGTTACCAAAAAGACAACAACATTGTATAAAGGTCAATCAGGAGTTGAACAGGTTGGCGTAAACGGTGAAAAGATTGTTACTTATAAGGATAAAATTGTTGACGGTAACAAAGCAAGTTCAGTTGTTGTTTCAACGCAGGTTACTAAGAATTCTGTAGACAATATTAAGCTTGTAGGAGCAAAGGTAAAGGTTCTTTCTGCAACATCACCTATTTCTGCAATTTCTTTACCGTCAAAATATACTCTTGATTCTGACGGAATTCCAACAGCGGTAACAGAAACGATAACTGGTAAGGCTAAGGCATACACTTGTAACACATCGTCATACACTGGCAAAGGTGGTACGGCAAGTGGAGTTAAAGCACAGTCGGGATACATTGCGGTTAATCCAAATCAGATTCCTTACGGAACAGAAATGTATATAGTATCAACTGATGGCAAATATGTTTATGGTTATTGTATAGCGGCAGATACTGGTGGGTTTGCAACAAGAGGCACAGCAACTTGTGACCTTTATATGGATACTCTTAGTGAGTGTAGCCAGTGGGGTAATAAAACAGTTAACATCTATATCCTAAGTTGGGGTAATGGTAGAGTAGCTTAAACTAAATAAAAATTGTAATATTAAATTTCACACAAATACTTTAAAACTTAAAAAGCCTATCTATATCATAAAGCATGATGTAGATAGGCTTTTGTTATTTTTAATTATTCATATTTTGCAAGCAAGGTTTCAATATTTTTATGATAGATTTTTTCTCTTTCATCTTTTGTCAAATCAACTTTTGCAAGCATATCAAGTTCATCTTTAGGGCTCCACATTGGGTAGTCGGAGCCAAATAAAACAAAATCAACTCCAAAAATATCAATAAGCTCACGGACTTGATGAGGCTTCAAAGCATACATAGAGCTTGATGTGTCAACATAAACACGCTTTAAAGCAAGCTCAAGGGCACCGCTTTCCCATTCAGACCATCCGCCAAAGTGAGCAGCAATAACATCAAGCTTTGGGAATTTGTCAAGCACAGGTGCGAGTTTTGCGGGCTTTGAAAATTGTGTTCTGTGGTCTCCCATGTGAATAAGAAGGGGGAGCCGGCCTTCTATAGCCTCATAAATTGAAAAAGCTTCTTTGCTATCAATATTAAAGTTTTGAAAGTCTGGATGTAATTTTATGCCTCGAAGTCCCATTTTTATGGCATTGTCAACTTGTTTTGCAATACAGGTGCTGTTTGGGTGTAAGGTAGCAAAGCCAATAAGCTTATCTTGATGGTTTTCAACTGTTTGAGCAACAAAATCATTGATATTGTCAACCTGTTTTTCTGTAGTTGCAACGGATTGAACAATGAATTTGTCAATCGAACATGTTTCACCACATTTTAAAAGGGATTCAAGAGTGCCGTCATACTTCATAGGTATGCTATAAAAATTACCGATGTTTGTTGAAGCTTTTTCAGCAATTTTGTTTGGAAAAATGTGTGCGTGAGAATCAATAATCATATTATATAACCTTCCTTTGCTGGGTAAAAATACTTGTACCTAAATACAAAAAAAATAGGTAACTAATTGTCTTAAAATATTGTATCACAATTTTTGTTAAAGAAAAAGTAAAAAACAAAATAACAAAAACTTGCTAAGATTCATAGAATGTTGTGGGGAGGTAATGCGTTACCTACCTTAAAATATTGATAAGGGAGTAATATTTTTGTTTGATAACCCAATGGATATGTATAATCCCTATCTTGCGGCGATGAATGTTAGTCGAAACTCAAATAATGAAGAAGTTAGAATGGATATTTTAGAATGTAATGCAGTGTCACCATTACCAAAGGATCCAACGGTAACAATGGCATATGTTCCATTTCAGACAAAATCCAAGCTATATTCCTCTGAAAAAGCGTTGAGCAAAGGAACATTGTTTGAAGTACTCGACAAACCATTTTTGGGAGGGAGTTCAAGAATATGAATAAAGAAGAATTGATGAGAAAGCTTTCTTCATCACAATTTGCAATGTGGGAGCTTCATATGTATTTGGATACACACCCTACCGATGCACAGGCAATGTCGCTTTATAGAAAATACGAAAAAAAGAGAAATGAACTAAAGAAAGAATATGAGAGCCGTTATGGCCCACTTACCTTCAATTCCAGTGATATGGCGGCAGAATGGCTTGCAAATCCATGGCCATGGGAAGCACAAGGGGGTAGAGATTAAGAATGTGGAATTATGAAAAGAAATTGCAATATCCCGTAAATATAAAAAATCCGAACCAAAAATACGCACAAATAATAATGAGCCAGTACGGCGGGCCTGACGGGGAACTTGGAGCATCTCTTCGATACTTAAGTCAGAGGTATACAATGCCTTATGCAGAGCTTAAAGGATTGCTTACAGATATAGGTACTGAGGTGCCTATATGGCACTTTAATTTTAAAAAATAAAAACAAACTCACAAACAACCTTAAAAAGGCATTTGCGAGTTTGTTATTTAAAAGTTAAATTAAATGCGGGCACAATGCACAGGTGTCTTTTCTTTTACTTATAATAATTTTGAAAATCAAGATTTGTAAAGAACAGGGTCTTTGGGTGAATTTTTTGTGGTTGTTTCAAATGGAACAGATCCAAATACATCTCCAAAGAAGAAGGAGAAAATTCCCTTAAAGCTTGATATAATGTCAAGCTCAGCGACAAAGCCCTCACCAGTCTTTTCATTTGGTGTAATGAGTACAACTTTGATTTTGCCGTCCGCAGTCAATGTGATTCTTTCAGAGCTTTCAACCTGCTTGCCTGCCTTGGGGTCAGGCTTGCTTTTGAATTGGTTGAAGGTCCAGTTGATGCCTTCTCCCATAAGTCCTTCTATTAGCTTCTTCGCAGCCTCTGAGCGTGTGGCAATATCTTTGATTTCCATCAAACCATCACTGTTATAGAAAAGCTCATAGTTGTTTTTAATATGTTTTCCAACAAAGTCACCAAACCATTTTTCAAACTTATCTTTTACTGATGGATTTTTCAAAAGCTTTTCAAACTGTTTCATGCCAGCTTTCTTCATGGCTTCGCCAGTTAAGTCTTTACCAGCAGATAAAATAGCATCAAAAACATTATAGTTTCCTGTCTTTTCAATATTGTCCTGAATATTTTTAGCCACCTTATAAACAAACCATCCAGCTAGACAGCTTGCGGCTTTTTTGACACTTACATTCTCACCCGTAGCAACAGACATGAGAACATTTTCTATCATACCATCAATCTTTTTCAGAACATTTAGTTTTTCTAAACGCATAGAAAAGTCCATAGAGCTAAGTTCTTCACCATCAACAGCATCTGCTATAAGCTCGGCGATAAATTCTACGCACATTTCCTTTGCAGGAGTAAGAATGATTTCTCCACTGCCAGTATAAACTGTCATAAGATATGAAAAAGCTTGGTCGCCGAGCCACTTTATCCAGTCTGCCCAGTACTCTAGACTTTCTAGGGTGTTTGCAGTTTGGATTAAATCTTGTGCGTCTTTTGTATAGTAGTCGATTGCATCTTGGCAAATTTGCTTATTGATTATGCGTAGTTCAGCCGCAGAAAGTTTATCTCTGTTTTTACGCAGCTGCATGGCAACATTGTTACTGATACCACCAACTTTTGATATGATATTTTTCATTTTCTCAAGTTCTTTAGCTCGCTCTTCCATTGGGCCAGGTCCGCCACCAATAAGCCTAACAGGAAGTTCAAGCTTGTAGTCACTCTCACCGTATGTACACGACACGGGTAATGTGACATGGAATGGGTTTTCCTCATCTTCAACCAAAGCTTCTTTTGGTGTGAAGGCATATTTTTTAAGGCTGCTTTCTAGTTTGACTATTTCATAACTGAACTTTTTGCAAAGATTTTCAGTTTTCTGGTCACTGCCCTTTATTGTTTCAAAAACAGGGTCAAATTTTTCAGCATCAACGATACTTACGGATACCTTGCCATCAGAACTCTTATTTTGTACCGCAAGATGCATATTAAATTGTGTAGGTTCAATTTCACCCTCTTGGCTTGTTTGCTTGCTATCAAATGCAGAAAATTGCAAGATGTCATTATTAAGGGGAACATGACTTATGCTAAGCCCCTCTGGATAAATTTCAATCCTAACAACGCTCTCGGTTTTTTCTTTTTCGTTTTCAGCTGTAATAGTTAAGGACGAACTTATCTTTTTAAAAACAGCTTTTTCTGGCTTTTCGCTAAGATTCTTTATTCTTAAAACATAATTGCTTTCATCGGTTTTTTCATACTCTGCTTCAAAAGGAGCATTGTCTGCTGTCTTTATTTCTATCTTTTCAGGGGGGTCTATGAAATCCTGAGGCATAAACGGAGTTTCATATGTATTGCCATCGCCCAAAAGGAGATTAAGAGTCATTTCTAGATAATCACCACGCTCAGGGAATGCCAAAAACGGTTTTCCTATTATGCGGAATGAAACATTGTTGGTAAAGCTACCTTCGTTTCCAGCAAACTTTATGGAAACTGAAGAGTTCTCAGGTTTTTGTTCGCCAGCTTTATCGGGAGCATAAACCATTGCACCCATATAGTTGCCTGACATTTGACAGCTGTCAACCTCTAAGTAGTCTTTTGATGTTATAGTCAGTGTTTGGCTTAAATCGGGGCGGTCTATTTCCTCGCCCTCGGGGCTAATCTCAATTATGCGAGCATAAATTGGAACAGGGGAGGCACCTATGCGTATTGCATCTCCAAAGTCTTTACGCAGGCACATTTTATATTGGCTCTTTTTGCGGCTGTTCTCATTATCGCCACCATTATTGCTACCAGCACCAGCTCCTGCAACAGCTACACCAATACCAATTATGGCAATTGCAGCTGCCTCGGGAATGCTTATCGAGTCTTCGCCTTTGTTTTCACTTGCAAATGTGTCTTCGACAATATTTACAGATTCATTGTCCTTTTTTTCATCCTTTTTTGCAACACCTAGTTTACCGTCATAAAGGCGTTCACGCTTAATTTTTACAGTAACATCACTTGCTTTTTCTATATAATCTTCAGATTTGGGCACAAGCGTGCTACTCCACCAATCCTTTTGCTTTGCGTCAAATCCATCCCAATTATCCTCCCATCCAAAACCTATACCAAAGCCTATAATTTTATATGAAAGAGACACCTTGTAATTCAACATTAAGCAACCAAAAAGATTTGTATCATCAATAAGTACAAAAGCTTCAAAACTGTAACAAGCATTATCCCCAAGCTCAGTGTCTTTTCCATATTCCTTGTTGCCTTTTTCTCTGACAAGAGCAGGACGGCCATGCAGTGTTGTTGATTTAAACTCACCAGCATTTATCTTTCTCTTTGAAAGGTGTTCCCATGTCTCCAATTCTTTTGTTATCTCATTGGAGGCGTTTATTGTAGCTTTACCAACATATTTATTCTCTTCTCCGTCAGCATTGACAAAAGGATATTCTAATATTTCTTCCCAGTATTCTGAAAACCTTTCCTCATATGAAGGGTAATCTATATAAGTACGGTCAATCTTTTCGTGAGGACCGCCTTTCCAAGCAGCACCATATAGAATCATATCATAAGCATTGTCAGTTTCTTTTTCCTTGAAAAAACTAGGAGGAACTTCACTAAGACCAGAATCTTTAACGGGATATTTTCTCACATCAAAAGCTCCCGAATACACATCCTTTTCTACTGTTAAGGCACTTGCGGAAGACGCAAACATACAAATCATCAAAAAGCTAACAATCAAGCTTGCAATTATTTTATTCATGTTCTTTTCCCCCTTGCTTAGGCTTTTCGACAATAAACATAATAACGGCTACAATAATTGCCAAGCATCCAAACAAATACCCACCATTGCTTATAGGGATAAGAGAAACTAGCACACCTAAACCAAACCCAGATGTCCATCCTGTCATCAATCGGGTAACTTCGGTTGATTTTACAATTTTTATCTTTGATATAAGTAGGTTAAACAATTTAAAAACAAAGCTATTGCCTGAAGCCAAGGCTCTTAGTGAAATGGCAAAGCAAACAATTCCAGCCATAGCGTTTTGCCATGTAGTGTTTACAACCATAAGATTATATATAAAAAGTGCAAATCCTACACCAAAAAGCCAAACAGGGCTTACGGATTTTTTACCTTTTATGTTGTTTTTGAGTACAGAAAAACCTGATTTAATATTTGATATGGTGTTTTTATCTGAGAAAAAAGATGAAAGCAAAGATGCAAACAATCCCTTAACGGCAAATCCACCTATTTTATTAAGAATATTTCCGTTTATACCTCCTCGTGCAAAGGTTAGATAGGACAGTAGTTTTACAGGCAACGGGTTTATGCCTATTGCGGGCAAAAAGGTTAGCACAGTCCAGATAATAGCTAAAATAAGCACAGGAAAGAGTTGTTTCTTGTTTTTTAATACTTTTTTGAAACCCGCAATCGTTCGTTTTACACCACCAAATATCATTCCTACGATATTCTCATTATCGGTTATTGTAATAGGAATTAACTCTTGAGGTAAAGCAAACTCTCCGCTGTTGGAGGGTGAGCTTGTTTCGTTTGTAAGACTTTTTACAAGATTGTTCATGCTTTCATCTCCTTAGTTTTTTTGGATTTAATAATCATATTTATTTATGACATGGAAACTAGCTACACCATGTTCTAAAATGACAAATTATATTTTACCATAAATATAATATTTTGAGTATATAATTTTTATTATGATAATAGAAAATTTTTGATATTTGATATGGTATGAAAGTAAATCATGTATATTAAAATAATATGTTTTATAGAAATAAATAGGCAGTCATAATTTTTCTTGCTTTTTATACTATTTAACATGAGGTGTGAGGCTTGTGGCAGACAGTAATAAGATAAAGAACATAGACATAAAAGAACACAAAGAATTTAAAGATAATTTTAAAGTTTCAATCCTGCTTTCACTTTTAGAAAGTTCTTTAATTACAAAACAGCAATTCGATTATTGTGCCAAAGAGATTTATGATAAAAGTACACACTTGTAAATATAAATGTATATAGTATTGTTTTAGCGAAGTGTACAGTTAGGAGGGATAAGGTTGAAACGAGTGGCAGCCTATTGCAGAGTTTCAACAGATAGAGAAGATCAATCGAGTTCTCTTGAGAGCCAGAAGAAGTATTTTTTAGAGTATATAAGCAGAAATCCTTTGTGGCAGCTTGCAGAAGTTTATGTAGATCAGGGTATAACAGGCACTTCTACAAAAAAGCGTAAAGAATTTAATAGGATGATAAGCGATGCACAAAATAAGAAATTCGATATGATAATAACCAAGGAGATAAGCCGTTTTGCAAGAAACACATTAGATAGTATTTATTACACCAGAAAGCTTAAAGAGTTGGGCGTTGGTGTGATTTTTATGAGTGATAATATAAACACGCTTGACCGTGATTCAGAGCTTCGTTTAACAATAATGTCATCAATTGCACAAGAAGAAAGCCGTAAAACTTCAGAGCGTGTTAAATGGGGACAGAAACGCCGTATGGAGCAGGGAATAGTGTTTGGTAGGGATATGCTTGGGTACGATGTAAGAGATGGCAAATTGACAATAAACGAGAGTGGAGCAGAAACGGTTAGGCTTATATTTCATAAGTTTATTAACGAAGGAAAAGGTTCGCACACTATAGCACGAGAACTTAGGGAAACTGGAGTAGAAACTGCAACATATATGAAACAGTGGTCAAACACAGTTATATTACGAGTACTTAGGAATGAAAAATATTGCGGGGATTTAATTCAAAAGAAAACATACACTCCAAGTTATTTAAATCATGAGAAAAAGTATAATAATGGGCAAGAGGATTTTGTTGTTATTCGTAATCATCACGAACCGATTATAAGTACCGAGCTTTTTGAAAAAGCTCAAAAAGAACTTAAAAAACGCTCGCCTTCAAAAGAGGAAAAGTCAAAGTATTCAAACAGATACTGCCTTTCAGGAAAAATAAAATGTGGGCTTTGTGGCAACACTTATGTATCAAGAACAAAAAAGAACAATGGTGAATTGGTTTATAAAGGCTGGAGATGTTTTGAATATGCAAAGAATGGGTGTGTGCATATAGATGAACAGGGAAATGCTGTGGGGTGCGACAATAAATCTGTAAATGAAAAAGACCTAAAATTAATTCTTCAATATACAATTAAAAATATAATCACAAACAAAGAAAAAGTGATTGATGAATTATATGATTCTATAAAAAGGGCGATAGCGAATAGCACAGATGATAAATACTTAAAACAATTAGAAAATAAAATTAATAATGTCTCAAAAAAAAGACAGTTGCTTATAGATATGTATTTGAACAAGGAAATTTCAAAAACTGATTTTAATACTTTAATTGCCAAATATGAAATGGAATTGGAAAATGAAAAAAAAGAATTATCACAGTTAAAAGAACATGGGTTTTTATATAGTAGGCAAGATATGTTGCTACAAAAAATTAGGGACAAAAGCATCTTGCTTTCATGCGGAAAAGAGTGGGATGATGCTTTTTACAGAAATATAATTGATAAAATTATTGTGCATGAAAATAAAGAAATAGAAATAAAGCTAAATATGATACCAGATGATTTGAATGGATTTATAATGAATATTAAAGACTTAAAGTGTGAGCTTAAAAATGCTTATAACGACTAGCTAAAAATCAAAACATATTTTTATAATAATTATGGCTTAGATTTGTGCAGAGGTGCTTTGCTAGGCATCTCTGTTTTTAAATTTATGTAGCCCAATTATGGCTTTATTTAAAGTTTTTAGAAGATGCAAAGTTGTATAAATATAATTTTTTATAATAAAAACAAGTTTAGCAAAAGTTGACTAATTAAGAACACAATGCTAAAATATTCCATAAATGAATAATAAGGAAGTATCACTAACAATAAAATGAATTAATTTTAATAAATGTGCAATAAATCTTATATCTCAAGCGTTAACTAATAGACAGGAGGCGAAGATGTAGTTGTTTACAATTAAGTCATCCCCAAAAGAGCCAAAACTTTTAGAGGTCTCAATTGAAACACTTATAATAGAAATTGCAGCGGGAAACAAAAATGCTGTGAGTACACTGTATGAAGAAACTAGGGCTTCAGTCTATGGATTTGCACTATCCATACTTAAAAACACGAGTGATGCTGAAGATGTGCTACAGGAAACTTATGTTAAAATATGGTCAGCATCAGAAAACTATAATCCAATGGGAAAGCCCATGGCGTGGATTCTTACTATAACTAAAAATCTTTCTTTGAGTTTATTGCGTGAAAGTAGCAAACATGCAGAGATGCCAGAAGAAAGCTCGATTATCGACCAATCGGTAAGCTTTAGTGATAGCACTGAGGATAGGGTGGTTCTTAGTGCGGCAATGAACAAGCTATCGGATGAGGAAAGACAAATTATAATGCTACATGCAGTTACAGGGCTTAAGCATATTGAAATAGCAAAGCTTTTAGCAATGCCTTTGTCAACAGTACTTTCAAAGTATAGTAGAGCCAAGAAAAAACTTAGTAATATATTAAAGGAGGGGGATTAATTTGAAAAAATCAGAACTAGAAAAAAGACTTGCTAGCGAGATTTCGCAAGAAGTTCCAGATGTTCTTGATAGTATCCTCTCCAAGTGTGAACCTAAAGGTGCTAAAATTATTGAGTTTGAAGACCACAAAGCTACTGATAGTAAAACAAAATGGCTTAAATCCGCATTTGCTACAGCTGCAATGTTTGTTCTTATTGTTGGAGGGTATTTTGGATTTGGGCAGTATCAATCAAATATAGTTGAATCAGTAGTTTTGCTTGATGTAAATCCAAGTGTTGAGCTAAAAGTAAATAAAAATGAAAAGATTATTTCTGCTCAAGGACTCAACAAAGATGGCGTTACTGTTATTGATAAAATTGAATCTGACGGGAAAAGCCTTAAGGGTGAAGAGCTTGATATAACAGTTGAATATCTTATAAACACTATGGTCAAAGAGGGATTTATTAGTGAGCAGAGTGGCTCAGTTCTTGTGAGCGTTGAAAATGATGACGACAAAAAGAATGAAAAGGTTAAATCTCACTTAATGATTACAATACATAATACACTTAAAGAAAATGGTATCGAAGGTGCTATTATGGGTCAAAGTAGTAGTAAAAGTGAGAAAATCTCAAAACTTGCTACAAAATATAAAATAGATAAAGGTAAGGCGGAACTTATTGAAAAAATTGTTGCAAAAAATCCTCAGTTGACTTTTGAACAATTAGTTAAACTTAGTATCAGCGATCTTAGCCTTCTTGTGGAAGGTTCGGATGATATAACTATAGTAGGCTTTAATGCAAAAGGATATGTTTCCTCAGAAGCTGCTGTTGATAGTGCTTGTGCTCATGCAAATGTCGCTTTGGGTGATGCTAAGGTAGGCGTATCATTTGAAGTGAGCGATGGGAAACTTACATACGATGTATTAGTTACAGCTGGGAACAATAGAACTGATTATAAAATTGATGTTAAAACTGGTGAGATTTTAACATGTGCAGTAGCTACTATAAGTGATAGTGTTCAAAATAGTGTACAAGAAAGTCAAAGTGGCAATATAGTTGAAAATGATACTAAAGTACCTCAAGTCTCACAAAATGACATAATAGATGGTGCAATAGATGAAGTTTCAGGTGAAGTTGATAAAGCTAAAAGCGAAGTGAGAGATGAAGTTATGGATGAAGTTATGGATGAATTTTTTGATGAGATTTTTGGTTAGCTTTATAGAGCCATAAGGTAAAACCATTACAATTACAAAACTGCCATGAGTATTTGTACTCGTGGCAGTTTCTTTTTAAATCTTACTAATTTATTAATTATTTTAAATATTTTAATTTTTGTGCAATAAAATGACATCTATGTGCGTTATTAATATGTCAGACAAAATAAACGAGAAAAAAATTAAGGAGAATTAATTATGAAAACATTTAAGAAAGTTGCAATGGTATCAGCACTTGCATTAACAATGATTACAACAACTGCATTGCCTTCAATGGCGTTAAGTATCGGTGGAATATCTTATGAAAAGGCTGCTAAAAACTATGCTAGTTCTATTGAAGCTCTTGTTGATCAAACAGGAAACTCATATGAAGATGCCACAGAGTCTTATCCGGAGAATGCTAATGAAAATCCTGATGCTCCAACTGAATATGTTGAGACTACTACCGGCCTTGGCGATAATTATCTTGAAGAGATTTTTAGTTTAACATCAGGTTTTACAAAAAGTATTTTTGGAAGATAATATTGTTGAAAATACTGTAACAAAATATAATTGCAAAATTTTTTAATTGTTAAAATTTTCATGCAATAAAACAACACTTATGTGCGTTATTAATATGTTGAATAAAAAAATTATAAAAAGTTAAGGAGAATTAGTTATGAAAACATTTAAAAAAGTCGCAATCGTATCAGCTCTCACATTAACAATGATTACAACAACCGCGGTACAGTCAATGGCATTTAGTATTGGCAGGACACCTTATGAAAAGGCAGCTGAGAGTTTTGCTGATTCTATGGAGATTTTTGGTGAGCAAACAGGAAATTCATATGAAAATGCAGCTGAGGATTTTGCCGATTCTATGGAGGTTTTTGGTGAGCAAACAGGAAATTCATATGAAAATGCTGCTGAGGAATACGCTGATTCTGTTGAAACTATTGTTGACCAAACAGGAGATGAATATGAGGATTCTGCAGAGTCTTACCCAGAAAATGCTGCTGGAAACTCTGATGCTCCAATAGAGTATGTTGAGACTTCTAATGACCTTGGCAATAATTTTCTTGAGAATATTTTTAGCATGACATCAAGTTTTTTAAAAAATATTTTTAGAATATAGTATTTTAAAAATGTTGTAACAAAAAATATCCGTGAACATTTTGGTTCTGTTTGCGGATATTTATATTTAATCGCAAATCAATGTTATAAAAGATTTTAAGGAGGATTAGTTTGAATAAATTAAAAAATACTACAATAGCATCAACCATAACGCTTGCGATGATAACAGCAATTGCCCTGCGTTCAATGTTTGTTAGCACTAGCGGAAAATCTTATGAAAAGACTGTTGATGCCTGTGCTAGGGATGATAAAACTTGTATTGATAATGCTGTTGAAACTCATTATCCTAATAAGAATCTTAATCTTATTAATAATTCTGATGCATTTTATAAAGACAACATTATTTATTTAACATCAAGTTTTACAAAGGGCGTTATAGAGAAATGATATTGAATGTAAATATTCTTTTAAGAAAATATCTGTAAGCAGTATCAGTCTGTTTGCGGATGTTTTTTATTTGTTTAATTATAAAGAAATTAATAAAAATATCCTTTTTTTATCAATATTTTCACTCAACATTAAAAAGCAGTTAATCAATGCAACTTTCTCAACTGCATTTTATATACTAGCTTTTCCTTTATATAAAATTTGGATTGCTTAAATATTTTAAATAACGAATTAGTTGGATTTTTAAATTTTCAATGTATCATTGGTAAGTATTAGGATGGAAAAGCACTCAAAGAGTATGAACTAGATAGCAAATTAATCATAAAATAGTTTATATTTCTTGACTAAATATATCACAAGCTGTATAATTTTAAAGAAATATGCCTAATTATAATTTGATTTACAATTGAGTTCCAATTATAATTGATTATTAAATGTGATGATTATCATATTAGGAAGTTTAGAAAATAAATCTGTTTTGACTAATGGCTATTCTTTTAAAATTTATGAAGATAAATGAAATGTATACTTTTATGAAAAAGGTAGAGAAGGTATGGAAGAATATGCTAAGTTTATAATTTCTCATAAACTTGTAAAGACTTGGACAACTAACGACTTTATAACTTTTGAGTATTATGTTCTAATTGATTAAAAATTATGATATCACAAAATAATCTTATATAAGTAGTCGTTATTCATAGCGGTTAAATAAATCAACTAATTTTCAAAAAATTATGTGGGTTGCAATTTTAATCTCGTTTATTAGATAAAGCAGAAAAACATTATTAGATTAATAAAATCTCCTTAAATAAGTCCAAGTTGTTGTTTAATTAAAATTTAATATAATAGAAAACGGTGAAAGATTTGAAGCTTTTATTCGAAAATGATAATATTAAAAAAACTTTAATACAGTTTATTAAATTTGGGCTTGTTGGAGTTTCAAATACAGCGATATCATTAGGTGTTTATTACATATTTATATATTTTAATACAAGCTTGTATTTATTGGGTTATACTGTAGGTTTTATTGTAAGTGTTTTAAATGCTTATTATTTGAATAATAGATTTGTATTTGAAAAAGTTGAAGAAGGAAATGCGAAGCCACTTATAAAAACTTTTATATCTTATGGTAGCACATATTTATTGGGGTTATTATTAATGGCGATTATGGTAGAGAATTTAGGTGTGTCAGAGAATATTGCACCTTTAATTAATTTGATTATAACTATTCCTTTAAATTTCTTGTTAAATAAATTTTGGGCTTTTAAGTGAGGAGCTATATAATGAAAGTTAGCGATTATATTGCAGAGTTTTTTATAGAAAAGCAAATAACAGATATATTTGGATATCCAGGTGGAATGGTTACTCACCTAATGGATTCATTTTATAAATATAAAGATAGACTTACGGCACATGTTAATTATCATGAGCAAGCCTCTGCTTTTTCAGCCTGTGGATATGCACAAGGTTCCGGAAAAGTGGGGGTTGCTTATGCAACAAGTGGACCTGGTGCAACAAATCTTATAACCGGAATAGCACACGCTTATTTTGATAGTGTTCCAACAATTTTTATAACTGGACAAGTTAATACTTATGAATCTAAATGTAATTTATCGGTTAGACAAAAGGGATTTCAGGAAACTGATATTGTTTCAATGGTAAAGGATATTACAAAGTATGCAGTTCAGATTACTAGTGAGAGTGATATCTGTTATGAGTTTGAGAAGGCGTATCATATTGCAACTAGCGGGCGTTTTGGACCTGTATTAATTGATATTCCAATGGATGTTCAAAGAAAAGAAATTGATTTATCTGAAGTAAGGCATTTTAACGCTGAAATAGAAAATTATTCAATAAAAGAAATAACTTCAATTTTAGAAAAAGAGCTAAATATTTCAAAAAGACCTTGTATTCTTGTAGGCAATGGAATAAAGTGCGATTCCTTAACAAAGGAATTTAGAGAATTAATAAAAAAGATAAATATTCCAGTTGTAAGTAGTATGCCTGCTTTTGATGTTATGCTTTATGATGATGAGAATTATTTTGGATTTATTGGCGCTTATGGCAACAGATGTGCAAATTTTATTGTTGCAAAAAGTGATTTAATCATATCAATTGGTAGCCGTCTTGACAGCAGACAAATTAGCACAAATTCAAGCAATTTTGCTCCAAATGCTAAATTAATTAGATTTGATATAGATAAAAATGAATTTGAGAACAAAGTAAAAGATGATGAAATTCAATTCTTATTACCGCAAAAATATATATTTGACACTTTATATCAAATAAATAAGCTTGATTTTAATGAATGGTTTAATGTTTGTAGAACAATAAAAGGCAAATTAAGAAGTTTTGATGATAACAAAATAAAAGATTTAATAAAAGGCATTAGTAATACAATTCCAGACAATTGTGTTATTACAACAGATGTTGGTCAAAATCAAGTTTGGATAGCACAATATTTTGAAAACAAGCCTAACCAAAAGATTTTATTTTCAAGTAGTCAAGGTGCAATGGGGTTTTCTTTACCCGCAGCTATAGGGGCATATTATGATTTGAAGAAGCCGGTTTTTGCAATTATGGGCGATGGTGGGTTTCAGATGAATTGTCAAGAACTTGAATTTATAAAACGGGAAGGCCTTCCAATTAAAATAATTGTTATTAATAATTATGCATTGGGTATGATAAGACATTTTCAGGAAATGTATTTTAATAGTACCTATACTCAAACAGTAAAAAACAATGGCTATTCTTCTCCGAATTTTGAGAAGATTTCATCTGCATATGATATTCCATATTATAAGATTTCTTCTGAAGATCAAATTGATCAAGATATTTTTAATAATGAAAAATCAGCTATTATAGAAGTTAGTATTAATGAAAACACCTATGTTTTTCCTAAGCTTGCTATGAATAAACCGCCGCAAGATCAAGAGCCAAATATTGATAGAGAGCTTTATAACTACATTATGAAAATTTGAGGAAATAAATTTGAAAAAAATAATTATTACAGGTGCGACAAGTTTTATAGGAATTAATTTAATTAATAAATTGATAGTTAATGATTATCAAATATTTGCTATAATAAGACCTAATTCTGAAAGAAAAAGCTTGCTTCCAGTATCGGAAAAATTAAATACAATTGAAATTCCAATGTGCAATTATTATGAAATGGACAAATATATTGGAGAATCTTGTGATGTTTTTATTTCATTAGCGTGGAATGGCACAAGGGGAGAAGCTAGAAATTCAGAAGAATTACAAGTTGAAAACTATAATAATTCTATATATGC
>RZYX01000028.1 GCA_009930155.1 Clostridia bacterium
GCTCTGTAAAGATAGTGGTTTGTACCATCGTGATGAATAGCGTCGGCTCTCAAGTCACCCAGCTTATCTACATACCATTCGGTGTAGTCAGTGTCAGAGTAAAGGCAATCCTTGATATTGCCTGACTCAATCATCTTGTAGCCCTGAAACCGCCCATTCCATCTGCCGAGATCGGCAATAACGATGATAGGTTGTGCTTCCTGAATGTTGAGATTCACTCGCTCATCATCAAGGTAGGAAGCATTGGTGTCCAGCATTTCCTCATACAGACGATCATCGGTAATCTCGTCGGGAGCATAACCGTTCATTTCAAGCTGGTCTTTCATATCGTCCCGCCAGTCATCAAGATCAAGACTCACATTGCTCCAGATGATATGGCGTTCAATCGCTTTCTGAGTGTTCATCATAACCACCTCCCAAATAGGAGAACAGGCTTCTGTTTTTAACCTGTTTCTGTATCTCGGTGATTTCCTTCATTTCAGGCACGGTGATACCGGGAATGCCGAGAATATCTTCAATCTTCAGGTCCTGAAGTTGCTTTTCAGTAACACAGCCAGCGGCATACAGCTTGCCGAGAACCTTGATTTTCTGTGTCAGTGCGTTTTTATCTGCCATAGTGAACCTCCTTATCTTTCACGGTCTTTGTGCTTCTTCTTTTCGGGAAGCTTTGTAATAGCTTCTTTTGCCCAATCGGGCAAGCGGTCGGGTTTGACCTCGCCCATAACATCACGCCTTTCAAAGCGTGTGCTTTCCCCGGTGTGCAGGTTCTTACAGAATACAGCACTGCCACGAGAGTTGGCTTCTGCACCGAAACCGCCCGTTACAAGGTACAGTTGCCTGTCGGCTCTGCGGTATTCATTGCGAAGCGTATCAGGGTTGATGGCAATGATTTTGCCGTTGATGCTGCTGCGGTAATCATCCGGAATGCAGTCCTCTTTGGTTACAATCGTATTCGGCACATCAAGTTTTTCAATGCCTTCACGAACAAGATCAGCCTGCTCAGAAATTCTTTCGGCATAGAGCTTTACGATCTCAACATAATCATTACTTACCTGAACATCGAAATACCGAGACAGATAATCATTTTGCTCACAATGGGCTACCATAAAGGGCAGTTTGTTATCGGAGAGGTTTTCGCCCATAACAACCTCGCAATTCCCGATGCGAAAGCTGTTTGTGATTTCATAATCGCCAGCCATTCGTTTATCTTGTGTCATATGCGATACCTCCATTTCAAGAAGATACGAAGCTCTCGTACATATGCTGACAACGATGTCGTGCTTTTTTGACTTCGGGTGAGCAGTCCAGCTCAGGATGCTCTGATTGTATCTTCGCTCTTGAACGCCTTACACTTTCAAAATGAGGGAGATTCATCGTCTTATATGACCCCATCAATACTCCAAAGGGCAGCTTTTCAATATCGGTTCCAGACCAATGATAGCAGTCCTTACATACAAGAACATACAAAAGCATATCGTCATTTCTTGCCTCAGTATTCGTCTTTAATATCTCAAGGACTTTTGCTTGTATTGATTCAAGTTTTCTCATTTCGTCCTCCTTATAAAAAAATAAGGGCGGACATTTTACTGTCCGCCCTCCGGTTTGTTATCTCTTACTTCTTGTTTTTACGATTTCTGATCTGCAAAAAGATAAAGCCGCCTACGATAAAGGCGACCAGAATGATACCGATAATCGTTTTAAGTTCCATTAGTCATTTTCCTCCTCTTTCATTTTCTTGAAGCCGATGATGCCGCAAGCAGCAATGCCGAGTACGGAAGCTCCGGCAAGAGCAAACCAAAGAGCAGGGTTGCTGTCATCTCCGGTTTTCGGTGTGTCACGGTATTCGTTGTGCATTTCTACGATGGTGGTTGCGTCCTGAAGGACGGTTGCCGTCTTGTCGGCAGGCAGTACATAGGAAGCCGAAACGCTGTCTGACACCTCGGATACGGTGTAGTCCCCGATACGAAGTCCCTCAATAAAGATTTCGCCGTTCTTGTCGGTCTTGAAGGTCTGATCGTAACCGTTTGCTCCCGTCACTCTGAAGGAGAAACCTTCAATCTTGCCGTCCGAAGTTGCTCTCTTCGGCATCCAAGACAGCCTGAGCAGTTTCTTCCGAGCTTTCCGGAGCTACCTCAGTATCCGGTTGAATACTTTGTTCCGTTTGTTTACTTTCCGAAAAAGAAGATGGCTGATTGTCTTTACTTGATACCTCCAAGTCCCTATGCATTCCTGCACTACAAGCAGACAAGGAAATCATCACTGCAAGCATAATCAAAAGTGCCGTTAATCGTGTTTTCACTTGTATCACTCCTTCGTGTTTTCTTGGCTTCAGTGTAGAACACAAAAGCCTTTTCGACAAAGGTGCGATTTTGAAGTGCAATCTTTCAGGTTAGCACGGATTGCTTTGCATTGAAATTCTGCGATGCTTTGCTTGTCTTTAAGAGAATAATTTAATTCAGGAGATAGAATAACTTAGGAGATATATTTTCTTTTCGGTAAGTTAGCTGGTAGTAAGAGGTAGGAGTGTGAGGGAGGAGAGATTAACGGGAACGGTCTGCACGGGATTTCAGGAACTTGTTGTAGTGTTCCAGCGCCTTGCAAACAAAGTCCTCAGTCTGATTCAGCGGTACGGATTTGGGGATAAGCTCTCGAAGTCTTTCCCCACGCAAAACGATTTTATCACGCTGATTTGGTTTCTCCTCACTCATAATCGCTTGAATAGCTTCGGTCGTCAGCTTGCCTTCCTCAAAGAACTTTCTCATACGGATTGTTTGATCGTGAGACGGGGTACTTTCGTTCAAGTCGATTTCATCCACGATGTCCCTTTGACATTCTTCGTCAAGATAGGACAATTCAACAGCCGGGCGCATTTTGATACGACCGTCATCCACATATTCCAGAAGTTCGGGAACAAGGTTGGTCAGACGGACAAAACGGTAAATCTGTGGCTGACTATCGCCTACTTCTTCGGTGAGTTTATTTGCAGAGGTCAGCCCTCTCAACTTATTATCCACTGGAGAAGAAGTTAAATCCGTCCGCTGTCCTTGTCGTTTCATCGCATCCAACCGCATCTTATAGGCAAAAGCCTTTTCAGAGGGAAGTATCTGCGAACGCTGGTAGTTGCTCTCCACCATTAGGATAGTGGCTTCATCTCGGTTCAGGTCAACGACTTCACAACGCAAGGTATCAAAACCGGCAATCTCACAAGCCCGTTTTCGTCTGTGTCCAGATACAAGCTCGTATCTGCCATCGTCTTTCTGGCGAACCGTAGCCGGAGTGATAACTCCACGCTCTTTGATACTCTCCACAATCTGCATCATATCTTCGTCGTCACGCACCTTAAAGGGGTGGTCGGGAAAATCGTCGATTTCGCTTAATGGAATATCTCTGATTTTAGATAGCTTGGCATCATCTCTTTGTTCCTGCGTTGAAAACAAGTCATCGAGTGCGCTCGTGGGAAGCGTGAAGTCGCTCTTTTTGCCTGTTGGCATCGCTTAACACCTCCTTTGTAAATTCGGTGTACGCTTTTGCCACCGGACTGTTAGGCTCATAAGCATAAATGCTCTGACCTTTGGAAGAAACTTCTGCTGCTTTGACTGCAATCGGAATGGACGAGCCGAACATCTTAATGTGACTGCCGAAGCTTTCACGGAGTGTTGTTTCGGTGCTTTTTGCAAGGCTTGTCCTGTTGTCCACAAGGGTAAGCAGGATACCTTCAATCTGAAGCTGCGGATTAACTTGTCGCTTGACTTTTGCAACAGTCTGTAAAAGCTGTGTCATTCCTTTTGCCGGAAGGTACTGAGCCTGAACAGGGATGATAACTGAGTCTGCCGCTACAAGAGCGTTTAGCGTAATCATTCCAAGAGAGGGCATCGTGTCGATTACGACAAAGTCGTATGCACCTTTTACCTGACTAAGATAATTCTTCAACACAGTTTCACGGCTCATAGTCGTCACCAAGTTCATTTCCAGACTCGCAAGCTCAAGGTTTGCCGGAATAAGGTCAACCTGTTCTTCGTGATGCAGAATACCTTTGAACGGATTTTCTGTATCCTCACGAATAACGCCCATCAGCTTATTGGTAATGGTCGTATCCAGCCCGTCAGTATCTCGCCATCCAAGACAGGTAGTTAGGTCGCCCTGCGGATCAGCGTCCACGAGAAGCACTTTCTTTCCCTGCATAGCCAGTCCGACACCGAGGTTCAGAGCAGTCGTTGTCTTTCCCACTCCGCCTTTCTGATTGCATATAGCAATGGTTTTGCACTGAGGCATTATGAAATCCTCCTTTCGTAGATTCATAACCGTTAGGAAACGGCTATGTACTCTTTCTGCAAAATGATTACTCATTACCGATTGCAGTCAGTGGATAGCAATATTTGTCCTCGACACCCTTGCTTGGCTCGGTAGCCTATGGGAAGCATAAAGGTTACAGCGTGTTTCGCTGTATCATAGGAATCTCACCTCTGCCGGGTTCTCCGCCAGCCCCTTGGGGAAGTATCATTATCATTCTGATTGTCGTCGCCGCTTCAGTAACAACCTGAGTTTGTGGTCGGGATTTCTCGCTCTCTTTTGCAATGTCGTTGCGTACCCGCCAGATGGCTATCATCAGAATTAAATGTCCTTAATGCCTGAATATTCAATTTTCAAGTTTCAGTGAAAAGGCTCTCAACCTTTCGGTTTTGAATTAACCCCTTCACTTGCTTGTACTGGGAGAGGGTCAACCGTAAGTCTAAAATGAAAATTTTTTTGATTTTTTTCAAAAAAACAGACCGCCTACTCCGAAATCGGAGTAAACGGTCTTAGAAATCGTACATCAAACTATCTTAACTTTCTTTCTCTTAGCCTTGGAAATCTTACAGATAACATCATCAACAGCATCCGTATATCTGTTATGCTCGATCAAACGGTTTCTCGATGCGTTAAGAGCCTTTAGTACACGAATCTGCTCCTCTATGCTCAGATAGATATGATACTTCGGACTTCTCATTTTGATCTCCTCCATTTCGTAAATCGGTTCCTTATGAACTCCACATCGTTTTCTGTATCGGAACCGATAAAAATATGTACCTTCTTGAAAGCGCCTTTAACCCTTTCAGCGTACTCGGTTTCAGTTTCATTTGCTTTCCACGGTATCCTTATAAGCTTTATTCCCCGTTTGTTGCACAGGTGTTCTTTGAGCGTTTCCATTGCCTGCGGTTCACGCCTTGTTTCAAATGCTATGCGTTCTTCGGGAATATACATCTCAAGCGGTATTCCCAATGTACTGTCCTTGCCGTATTCGGCTTTCAAGTTCTGCTGAGCTGCATAGTAACGAAAAACCAATGAGGGATAGACTGACATATACTCATACTCGCAAGCCTTACACCCCTCGCCGAGAATCGCTCGATCATCTATCTTTGCTCTCCACGAATGCCCAAGAGAGCATTTCCACCACACGATTTTCTTAGAAGTTCTCGATACTTGAGTGGGAGAAATATCGTTCTTATCATAATCCCATTCTTCAAGCAGCTTGGTATCAGTCGTAGCCAAGTCGTTATGCCCCTCAAGAACGGCTCTGTCCGCACACACGGGGCAAACCGTTCCCTTAACACGAGCATAGATAACTGATTTCCACTCATTGCCACAGGTCTTACAATGCCACCATACATTCTTTCTCGACTTTGCATTGACTTCATCCGGCTTCAATGGATAGTTCCTCTCCGACCATTCTGCCGCAAGTTCAGGATTGGTTGTAGCAAAGTCATTAAAACCCTTTAGCAATGTATAGCCGCTGCAATATGGGCATTTACTTCCACCTGAACGGGTAGAAATTAGTGTGTACCATTCATTGCCACAGTCCTTGCATTTCCACCAAGCCTTACTATTGGCAAAAGCAGTCACCATTGATGGCTGCATCGGCAAGTTCTTATCCGACCACTCTGCGGCAATTTGAGGAAACTGCGAGGCAAGATCATTGAAGCCGGCAAGCACTTTAGTATGAGAGCAATACGGGCAGCCTGTTCTGTTTATTGCTCTGCTCTTAACAGTGGCTTCCCACTGGTGTCCCTTTTCGCAACGCCATATGACTTTCTTGTGTGAGCCGACAGAAACCTCCGTCGGCTTTGTGTCATTCTCATTAGACCATTCCAGAGCCAGCAACGGCTCTATTGTAGCTAAGTCGTTAATTCCTGCAATTACTCTCGCACCGGAACAAATTGGGCAGCTTTCGCCGTTCGAGCGTGCCTTAACGCTTGTTTGCCATTCGTGACCGCAGGCTGCTTTCCACCACACCTTTTTATTGGAACCGAAAGTTATGGTTTCAGGTGTCAGTGGTAAATTCTTTTCCGACCATTCAGGAACAAGCTCTGGATGTACTTTTGATAAACTGTTGCTCATAGTCAATCCTCCACCTCCTCTGTGATTAGAGTATATTGGATTAGAAGATTTTCTTGTAGTTTGCGAATCCGGGCAAAAAAAATAACCCTGAAAGAGTAGCTACTCTCTCAGGGTTTGATATTGAAATTATGCGATTTTTTTGTCGCTGCATCGTTCCGATCATCAAATGATGTAAATTTGATGTAAACTGCTGTTTTTTCGGATTTTCAACAAATGAAGCACATCTCGTTTTAGTACAGCTTTGCACCGGCAGGAATGTGGTTATCTACCATCAGCAAATGGAGCTTTTCTTCGCCCTCTTCGTCGTGAATAGCGGACAGAAGCATACCGCAGGAGTCAATGCCCATCATTGCTCTGGGCGGAAGATTGGTGATTGCGATAAGTGTCTTGCCAACCAGCTCTTCCGGCTCATAAAAGGCGTGAATACCGCTTAAAATGGTGCGGTCTGTGCCTGTTCCATCGTCCAGAGTGAACTGTAACAGCTTCTTTGACTTCGGCACGGCAACACATTCTTTAACCTTAACGGCACGGAAATCGCTCTTTGAGAATGTCTCGAAGTCAACCATTTCGCTGAACAAAGGCTCAATTTTTACCTTTGAAAAATCAATGATTTCAGGTTCGGCTTTTGCTTCGGCAACTGCTTCAACCGGTGCTGCGACAGCCTCGGTTTTGACATCATTTGATGATTTTACATCATTCAAGGGTTTCATCGTCGGGAAAAGCAAAACATCTCGGATTGATGAACTGTCTGTAAGTAACATTGCAAGTCTGTCAATTCCCATTCCCATTCCACCTGTTGGAGGCATACCATATTCAAGAGATTTAACAAAATCGTCATCCAACATATTTGCCTCATCATCGCCAGCCTCACGAAGTTCCATTTGATGCTTAAAGCGTTCCATTTGGTCGATTGGATCATTAAGCTCTGAATAAGCATTAGCAAATTCCCTAGCTGTTATAAAAAGTTCAAAACGCTCTGTTAACTGTGTCATATCTGGCTTGCGTTTTGTAAGAGGTGAAACCTCAACAGGATAATCCATAATAAAGGTTGGCTGAACAAGCTGCTCCTCTACCTTTGCTTCAAATGCTTCATTAAGAATATCGCCCCAGTGGGCATTCTTCTTAACTTCAATATTAAGCTGCTTTGCAGCTTCTCTTGCTTTTTCATCATCACCAATAAACTCACCAAAATCAACTCCGCCGTACTTTTTCACAGCGTCAATCATTGTAAGCCTTTCAAATGGTGATTCAAGGTCAATTTCTACACCTTGATAATTAACGGCAAGTGTACCGCAAGCTTCTTTTGCAGCATTTCTTATAAGTTCTTCTGTTATATCCATCATTCCATAATAATCTGTGTATGCTTCATATAGCTCGATTGTAGTAAACTCTGGGTTATGCTTAACATCCATACCCTCGTTTCTAAACTGCCTACCAATTTCATAAACCTTTTCCATTCCACCAACTATAAGTCGCTTTAAATAAAGCTCGGGTGCAATACGCATATACATATCAAGGTTAAGTGCGTTATGGTGAGTTGTGAACGGCCTTGCCGATGCACCACCAGGAATGGTGTTAAGCATTGGAGTTTCGACCTCTATAAAGCCTATGTTATCAAGGTAATTACGCATTGAAGAAATAATCTTACTACGCTTGATAAAAGTGTCTTTAACCTCTGGATTAACAATCAAGTCAAGATAACGCTGGCGATATCGTGTATCTGTATCCTTAAGACCATGAAACTTTTCTGGAAGTGGCAAAAGAGATTTTGACAAAAGCTTTATCTCCTTAGAATGAACGGAAATTTCGCCTCTGCGTGTGCGGAAAACAAATCCCTTTATCTCTACTATATCGCCAATATCCCACTTTTTAAACTCGGCATAATTATCCTCACCAATATCATTTACCCTTACATACACTTGCATTCTGCCTGAACGGTCATGAACATCTATAAAATTTGCCTTGCCCATATCACGCCATGTCATAATACGTCCGCAAATATTCACATCTTGATTTTCAAGTTCATCAAAACGCTCAATAATATCACTTGCTGTGATTGTTTGTTTTGCTGTTGTTATTATAAACGGGTTCTTTCCCGCTTCTTGAAGAACCTTAAGCTTGTCCACCCTAATCTGACGCAGACTATTTATATCTTGTTCTTGCTCTTCCTCAGTATTTTCCTGTGCTACATTTATATTTATATCCTCTGACATTGTTGCACCCCTTTACAAAATTAAAAAAAATACGGGCTGATAAAAACTCAGCCCGCACAATAAACTCACTTTGATATTTCAATAATCTCAAACAAAAGCTTGCCTGCGGGAACTTCAACCTCTACTGTTTCACCAACTGCATGACCAAGCAAAGCCTTACCTACTGGTGACTCGTCAGATATCCTTCCCTTTTCTGGGTCGGCCTGTGCAAATCCTACTATTTGATAATCCATGACCTCATTATACTCAATATCTTTTACCTTTAATTTTGAACCAATATAAACAACCTCTGTGTTCAAAGAATCTTCATCAAGTATTTTAGCATTTTGAAGCATTGCCTCAATTTCATTTATACGAGATTCTAGCTTACCTTGTTCGCTCTTAGCTTCATCATACTCACTATTTTCAGAAAGGTCACCAAACGACAACGCAACTTTAATTTTTTCTGCGACATCTTTCCTGCCAACAGTTTTAAGCTGTTCAAGCTCATCCTGTAATTCTTTGAGTCCAGAATGTGTTAATAAAATTTCATCAGCCATAAATCTCATCCTTTCAAGTGTACTACACTATACCCGTATTATTATAGTTAAACAATCACACGCTGTCAAGTGTTTACACAGTTTCATAATTTATCATTTGAACAAGCTTATACACACTTTGTTCGCACCCGCAAAAAAGCAGTGTTTCAAAGCTTAAATCTGCTAGCTTTTTTATCCCACAATAGTCATAAAGTGCACAAGCAAAGTTATGTTCATCTATATTTTGAGGCAAAAACTCTAAAAATTCTTCTGGCAAATTTATCCGTGGGCTTATTACTGTTTTGGGTGTTAAACATTTACACGCACTCGTTGAGAGCACAAGCGCCTTTGTACCTGTAATTTGCTCAAATGGAGATATTACAATGTCACTTTGCAATGAAGGTGGTAAATCTACACCTAATATTATTGATGCTCCCCATTTATAAAATATGTTTTGTGCCAGTTGCTCATACTGAGCTATTTTATCTGTTATCACCCTTACAACCGATGCATTTTTTACAAGCCCCTCAATTTGGTCTATATATATACCCGTCCTATCAACCACCGTTATCCTTTGTTTCTGCTTTGGAATCCCACTGTATTTTGAAACCTTTATTGCTGTATTTAGTAGCATCTTTGCCACTAAATTATCTGTAAGGTCAAGTGCCTTTACATTGCTACCTTCAGGTGCTGATACGCCATTTGGTAAAAGCAGTCTACCAGATAAACGCCCAAGGCTATACTCTATTGACCTCCATGGTATTTGTCCACTTTGTTCCCTTATAGAAACAATAAAAAAAGGTTGTGTGCCAGATGGTATATTCACTCTTTTTATATCCACTTCAGGTTGTAACAAGTGACTTTTCATTACTGCAAGTATTCCCTGCTCACCCTGATTTATTTGTAACGCTGCAAACAAAAAAACACCCCCACACAAATATATTCATGCGGAAGTGTTTATATTAAAATTAATTTCCTTCAATTGACTTTAATGCTTCAAGTTCTGCCTTGTCAACCTTAATTTGAACATCTTTGACAACCCTAACTTGCTTTCTGTTAAGTATTACAGGTGCAGCATCATGATTTTTGTCAAGCCTTATCTTTAATGTGCCTGTAATTATGTTGCTATCTACAACTACGCCCTTGCCCTCACCTGTTTCAACTATTGCTCCGTTCTTTGGAGTTATTTTAAGCAGATATTCATATGACTCCTGCTCATATTTAAGACAGCACATTAGCCTGCCACAGGTTCCACTTATTTTAACTGGATTAAGAGATAGTCCTTGTTCCTTCGCCATTTTGATGGATACAGGCTGAAACTCACCTAAGAATGTGTTGCAACAAAAAGGTCTGCCACATATTCCAAGACCGCCAATCATCTTTGACTCGTCCCTTACTCCGATTTGACGAAGCTCAATTCTGGTGCGGAATACACTTGCAAGGTCTTTTACAAGTTCTCTAAAATCCACCCTACCATCAGCGGTAAAGTAGAATAAGATTTTTCCGCCATCAAATGTATACTCAACATCAATAAGCTTCATTTCTATATTATGCTTTTTTATCTTTTGGTCACATATCCTAAAGGCTTCTTTTTCTTTCACCTTATTTTCCTGTACTATTTTTATATCATCAGGTGTAGTTTTTCTTATAATAGGCTTAAGTGGATTTACAATTTGTACATCGTCCACTTCTCTGTTTTCCATTGCAATCTCGCCACATTCTATTCCCCTTGATGTTTCTACAACTACCGTTTCACCATTTTTACATTCTATTCCATTTGGATCAAAGTAATATACTTTGCCAACCTCTTTAAATCTTACTCCAACTACTTCAGCCATATGTTCCCTCCGTACTTATCAGTTCTGCACTGCTTGTATCAGCGTACTGCATAACCGTGTTATTGTCAAGTTGTTGTT
The DNA here is from genome assembly GCA_009930155.1 of Clostridia bacterium. The sequence continues at coordinate 11,023 of RZYX01000028.1, forward strand.
TGCGTGTTTTTGTACCTGCGACATTATCATCCTAACTGTATCTATAAGCTTCATCAGTTGTGCTATATCAAGACTTTTTACTAATTCCTTAGCACAATCCTCACTGCACGAAATGCAGTTTGAACCACCTGAACAAATCACTAATGCGTCCCTAAAAATAAGTTCAAGCATTAAAATACAAGTTTGCAAAAGCTCTGTGTTCTTTTCAAACTCGCTAGTTAGCATTAAAAGCTCATATTCGTCCTTTTTAGATATTGCTGATGCAATCTTTATTGCAAGTTCTTGTGCTTTTTCTTCTTTTTTGTGAGATAGTTCTTGGGAAGCAGAAACGCCAATATTAAAAACAACACAGCGAGAAAGAACCGTTGGCAATAGTGCTGTGTGATAGTCGCACAATAAAATAAACGATGCATATTTGGGAGGTTCTTCTAAAACCTTTAAAAGTGCATTCTGTGCATATGGTTGCATTGTTTCCGCCTGTTTAATAATATATATTTTTTTACTTGCCTCATTAGGCAATATATATGCATCTTCACGCATTTTTCTTATAACATCAACAGAGATGGTTTTCTTCTTATCCTCCGCCTCAATCATTATAACATCTGGATGAAATCCCGCCTTAACCTTTTTGCAGCTATTGCAATGGTTACATGGCTTTTGTTCTGTACTATTGCAAACAAGTGCACTTGCAAGACTTAATGCAAGCTCCTCTCGCTTCGCAGAACTTCCACCGTCAATTATCATTGCGTGTGGAACACGACCGCCGTCAATAAGATCCGACAGATTATTTGAAAGCTCTGCACTGTATCCGTCGGTTGCAAACATTGTATTTCCCTCCGTTTTTGTTATTACATCTTATAAAACTTGTCCACATCAATAACAAACACTGTTGCACCGCCAACAATTATTTCGGCAGTTTGTTGCGTAAATATCTCGCTAACAAATGCAGGTGCTGATAGTGTGGTTTCTGCAACACGCTTCATACTGTTTTTCTTAATTATAAGAAGAGCCTCTTCGATACGCTCTTCATCAACGCCCAAAATCATTGTTGTGTTGCCTGCCTTTAAAAAGCCACCTGTTGTTGCAAGCTTGGTTATAATAAAGCCCGATTTCATGAGATTATCTGAAACCTTATTAGTATCATCTTTATTTACTATTGCTATTAAAAGTTTCATTTGCTTATTGCACCTCTTCATTTTCTTCCTGCGTTTGCTCCACAAGCTCAACATCCTGCTGATTTATCTGTTCTATTTGAGCCTTAGAGGGTATAATTTCAAGCAACAAAACAACTACAAATATTGAAAATAAAATATCACTATATGAAAAACTATATTGTGAATATAAAAGTGAACTCTTGCCTATAATCATAACTATAGCAGATGAAACCGCAGTTGTCATTGCAATAAGAGCTGAGCATAATCCAGATGCATATAATACCCACATACTTTTCTCAAAGTTTACTTTTGATGCTATTCTTGCAAGAGATAAGAAGAATATCAACATAAATACAAGCATAAACAGCTGAAGCAAAAGCTCTGATACATTTTTAAAGCTTATAGGCTCTATAAATCTTTTTATCACTCTACAAATTGCCCAAATGACTGGAGAAAGTGCCAATAATCTTTCAGTTGAATAAAACCTTTTACCTTTAAAATATGATGCAGCAAAGATTGAAAAATACACAGCTGATAAAATAGCAAAAAGTGACTGAACACCTAATGTTACTCCGCCACTCTTGATAAAATAATCTAATACTGTAGTATTTGTTGAATTATAGTCATTGTATATGCAAGCCACTTTATCTATTTGTATTATTGAATCAAAGAGAAGAGATAGTGAGAAAAGTGCCGCACAAACTCCTATGGTCTTATTCTTTTTCTCTGAAAACTCAAAACTTGGTATGGTTGAACCAATGAACGAAAGTATAAAAATTAAGAAGCAAGCTACAACAAGCAAAGCATAAAGAATGACTATGGAAATATCATATTTTGCATAAAAACCCGTTTGTGGCTCAATTATATTCATAATCTGATAAGTTCTAAGCGGAACTGCAACTAGTGTTGCAATTGCCATAATAATAATCAATGCACTGGGTGCAAGATTTTTTACTTGCCCTTTTATTTTCATGCATACCACCATTTTCTATTTAAAATTATATTCTCTCTTCTATAGGAATATAGGGCTGTGTCATATCAGCTTCTACTGTTCTTTTATCAAGTGGAATATATTTGTGAGGCAAAGACACACTTTTATATGCAGGTCTCATAATGCGTGAAACGGTTGTAAGTTCTTCTATCCTATGTGCAGACCAACCCACAACTCTAGCAGCTGCAAAAAGCGGAGTGAAAATCTCCTCTGGAATATTGAGCAGCTTATAAACAAGACCTGAATAAAGGTCAACATTAGCACAAATACGCTTTTTATCTCCCTTTTCCTCTTGCAATAAAATCGGCGTAAAACTTTCAATCAGCTCCAAAAGCCTATATTCTTCTTCAAAATCTGTGCCTTTTGAAAATTCTTTTGCCTTTTCCTTTAATAATACTGCTCTTGGATCTGAAATAGTATAAACAGCATGCCCCATTCCATACACTAAACCTGTGTTGTCGTTGGCTTGCTTTTTAATAATCTTTTTGAGGTAGTCCGCCACCTCACCCTCATTTGTTATATTATCTACATTTGCCTTTATATTATCAACCATTTGCGTAACCTTGATGTTTGCACCACCGTGACGATGACCTTTAAGCGAACCAACACCACCCGCAATTGCAGAATATGTGTCTGTTCCACTTGATGTAAGTGCTCTTGTTACAAAAGTTGAATTGTTTCCGCCACCATGCTCTGCATGAAGAATAAGGCAAATATCAAGAAGTTTTGCCTCTTTATCCGTAAATTTTCTATCCTCACGCAAAAAATTAAGTATACTCTGTGCTGTTCCGTATGATTCATCTACCTGATGAATATACATACTTTCTTTATCATAATATCTACGCTTAACCTGATAAGCATATGACATAATTGTCGGCAACTGTGCTATTAACTGAATTGACTGCCTAAGAACATTTTCAGCTGATAAATCCTCTGGATTTTCATCATATGAATAAAGCGACAGAATTGAACGCTCCATTTTGTTCATTATATTTTGTGATGGAGATTTTAAAATCATATTTTCAACAAAATCTTGAGGCAACTGCCTGCTCTGTGCAAGCACCTGTGCAAAAGAATCTAACTGTACCTTTGTAGGAAGTGAGCCAAAAAGTAAAAGCCATGCGACCTCTTCAAATCCAAAACGGTCATCGGCCATGCAATTTTCTGTAATCTCACATACATCTATTCCACGATAAATAAGCCTACCTGGAGTTGGTATTCGCTCACCGTCACTCACAAAATAACCTTCAACACTACAAATACGGGTAATGCCAGCCATAACACCTGTACCGTCAGCGTTGCGAAGACCTCTTTTAACAGCATACCTTTCAAAATCATTTGCATTGATTGGGTTCTTTTTTTTAAGATGCTCACATAGGCTTGTAAGGGATTCGTTAGAAATTGGTGAAATATATGTAACCACTGGGACACCGCCTTTTAAAAATGTTTCACTATATTCTATAACAACATTCCTTTAAAGTCAAGATAAACAGGACGGTGAGAAGCTTGAGGTCATTCAGCATTTTATGCTTATTCCTTGCACTTATTATGGTAATTACTCCGCTAGTTTCATTGGACTCTAAATTAAGTTTTGATGGAAAATTTTCCCAAATATCTGACAAGCTACATAATTCTGACGGACAGGCAGATAATGACAAGGTAAAAGATACGGACGACACCTTTAAAGTTTTGATTACTGAAAGCCAAGAGGTTGTTGAATTAAGTGAGCTTGAATACATATGTGGAGCAGTAGCCAGTGAAATGCCTGCAATATATCATGAAGAGGCATTAAAGGCACAAGCAGTAGCTTGCTACACCTATGCAGTAAAAGCTAAAAATGAGCAAAAAAAGAATCCAGATGCTGAACTAAAAGGTGCTTATCTCTCCAGCGATAGCACTATTCATCAGGGTTATGAAACAAAAGATGAATTAAAAGAAAAATGGGGGGACAAATTTGACACATATTATGATAAAATAGAATTAGCAGTTAAATCGGTTTTAGGAAAAACCATAACTTATGACGGAGAATTAATAACCCCTGCATTTCACGCAATATCATCAGGAAAAACCGAAAACGCCTCTATCGTTTGGGGTGGAGAAGTTCCATACCTTGTTTCTGTAAACAGTGCGGGAGACAGACTCTCTCCCGAATATTCTTCAACACTTGTTCTAAGCTGCGAACAATTTGCACAGCTAGCTGCGGGACTTGAAGGTGCAGTACTTGGCGAAGACGCTTCGACTTGGGTTTCCTCTCCAGCCGTTTCAGATGCTGGAACAGTTACTTCTATTACAATTGGCGGAAAAGCCTTTGATGGATCGACTATAAGAAAAGTTTTTTCTTTGCGCTCAAATTGTTTTACTATTGAATATAAAAACAATAGTTTTATAATGAATATAGCGGGCTATGGCCATGGTGTTGGACTCAGCCAATATGGGGCGGACTATATGTCCCGTCAAGGTAGCAACTACAAAGAAATACTTCTTCACTACTATTGTGGTGTAAAAATCAATTCCGCCAGTTAAGTGGTCCTTTTTCACCTTGATTTTTCTAATATTGTATTATAATATAGAAACACAAATTTAATAAGCTATAATTTAATTATTAGCATTTATAATTTGTTTTTAAAACTAAAAAAAGATTTTGAAAAGCAAAGATTTTAAAGAGAAGGAAGTGATATTTTAAACTAAAAAGTTCCAGCCATTTATTTGTATATATATGGTTTTATAAACGAAAGGGGGATTCGTTTTGTTTTCAGAAAAGATTCGTTCATTAAGAGAAATGCATGGTCTGTCTCAACAGCAGGTTGCAGATACATTGCAAGTACACCGATCCACATATTCATATTACGAGCTTGGCACAAGCCAACCGTCTTTTTCAACACTTATTAAACTGGCAAAAATCTTTCAAGTTGAACCAAACTTCCTATTGGATTTCAAAGAAGAAGAGGATAGCGTTCTACACTGTGAGGAACCTTATTATATAAGCAAGAAAAAGGATGCACCAAAATATGTTTGTGATTTATCTTCGGATGAGCAAAAAATAATTTTGGCATATCGATTGATTAAAGAAAAGTCAAAAGCACTGAGTGCACTTCAAGACATCTTGATATCAGAAAGTAAATAGTTCTACAACTATGTAAATTTGTATAATAAGGAATAATCGTTTTAATTCGATTATTCCTTATTTTTATTTTATAACACAAAACATTAATTTTACAAGTGTAAAGCAATGTGGCTTTACACTTGTAAAAGTTTATAATTTACTATTAATTCAATAAATTACAAAATAATATATATATATATTAAAACAGCACCGCAGATAATCTGCAGTGCTTAGCCTTAGTTTAATTGTTACTTATAATATCAATCACCTTTATTTTATAAAATTTTCAATCTTCATATTTTCACTTTTTTGGGTTTATTTAAAAGCACTATAAGTATTACGGCTGAAATAATAGCCATTAATGAGCCAAAAAGAAACGGTGCTTTTGCTCCAAATCCAGTCCAAAGCAATCCCGCTATCGTGCTTGCCGGTAAAAGTGCCACCCCAACAACTGTTGCATGAACACCCAGCATTGTCCCTCTTAACTCCTTTGGTGCTATCTCTGAAATAAATGCACGCTCAACGCCCTTTATTGCTGCCACATATACTCCATAAAGCACAAAGCTTGCAATAAGCATTGGCTTGTTTGTTGCAAATGCAAAGCCTGCATAAACCAACGCAAAAGCTAAATAGCCTTCGACTAACAACCTTTTTCTACCTATCTTATCTGAAAGCCTGCCAAGTGGCATACCAAGAATTGATGCCGTTATATTATATAAAAAATAAAGAAAAATCGAATTAGCATCAGTAAACCCAACATCTTTAGCTCGAAGAAGCAAGAATGCATTTGATGAGTTCCCAAGTGTGAAGATAAATGTAACAAGCAAATAAAGCTTAAGATTTCCGTCAAGCTTTTTTATACCTTGCAAAAATGGTTCTGACTTTTTTACAACTTTTGTTGACTTCTTTTCTTTTACAAAACACATAATAAAAAGTCCAACAACAGTTGGCACCATTGATATTAAAAATATCCATTTGAAGTTTAAATTGTGTGCCCCAACTACACCATTTAGCAAAAAGAAAGCAAGAAGAATTCCGATTGCTGACCCCGCCATATCCAGTGATTGATGCAGTCCATATGCTCTGCCCAGCTGACCTTTTTCTGCATTCTCACAAACCATAACATCTCTTGGTACTGTTCTTATTCCCTTACCTATTCTATCAATAACTCTGGCCGTCAAAACGCCAACCCAAGAGGTTGCTGTAACAAGTACAATTTTATAAATTAGCCCTGTGGAGTAGCCAAAAAGAGCAAGTGGCTTTTGCTTTTTATATTTATCTGAAATATACCCACTAAAAACTCGAAGCAAGCTTGCAAGGCTCTCTGCTATACCCTCTATAACTCCTATAAGTGCAGGTGTTGCACCAAATGCCGATGTAAGATACAATGGAACAAGAGGATAAACCATCTCCGTTGCTATATCTGCAAAAAAGCTTACAAAACCCAAAAGGATAATGTTTGTCATTTTAAACTCCTAACAAAAATATATTATAATAAAAATCAGTAACTTTTTGATTATACTTTATTACACAACTATCTGCAACTTTTTCCACAAAAAACATATGACAAAAGTTCGTTATATTGACATTTAAGAAGAATATATGTTACATTCTTATAGTATTAAATTTTCCTGCATATCTTTTAACGAATCGCCTTTATTTTGAGGAGGAATTTGATTGTCAAATTTTAATTACAATGCTGTTTATCAGCTTGATGTAGACTTAATTAACAACAGACTAAACAAGCTCCTCAGCGAGCATAGCAGCCCTGACAACACTGTTTATCAAGCTATAAGCTATAATATCCTTAATGGCGGAAAAAGACTAAGACCTGTTCTTGCTCTTGAATTTTGCAAAGCATGCGGAAAGAATCCAGAGCGAGCATTGTCGTTTGCATGTGCAGTGGAATTAATTCATTCATCATCTCTTATTCAAGATGATTTACCCGCCATGGATAATGCCTCTATGAGAAGAGGTCAACCTGCTTGTCATATTAAGTTTGGTGAATCTGTTGCTATTCTCGCATCTGACGCTTTATCTGTTATGGCATTTGAACTTATTCTTTCAGAAACTAGTGTGGGCAAGATTTCATCTTTAAATGCCACAAGGACACTTATTAATGCTGTTGGGTTTGATGGTCTTGTTGGCGGTCAAACTCTTGATATTAATAACCAAAACAATCCTATTGACATTACCGCCCTAAAAAAGATTTATTATATGAAAACTGAAGTTCTTTTTAATGTTGCTGCCGAACTAGGTTGCATTGCAGCGGGTGCAAACAAAAAGAAAATTGTTGCCGCAAAAAAATATGCTCAAAAAATTGGGCTTGCATTCCAAATCATTGATGACATCTTGGATGTTACTGCTACTAGCACTGAAATTGGTAAAATACCTATGGGCGATATTGAGCGTAAAAAGACTACTTTCCCCTCTTTAATCGGACTTGAGGAATCCATGCAACTTGTATCTCAACTTACGCAGGAAGCCATAGACGCACTTGAACCATTCAATAAGAAAAGAACCGATTTTTTAATCGAGTTTGCATCTAGCCTTAAAGAAAGACAATATTAATATTGCATGCAATTAAGGTCACCCTGTTTTGGGTGGCTTTCGTGTTGTATATTCACCACAAAATATGTTATAGTAAAAATATGAGATATGAAAATATATTAAGGATGTGTTTTTATGGACGAAAATAAAATATTGGTTGAGGAAAAAGAGGAACAAAATTCAAAGCAAAATGAGAAACCCCAAAAGTCAAAGAAAAAGATTATAAGAAACATTATAATTATTTTATTTTTGATTATTGTTTTAACTTTAGGTGTAATCTTTTTTTATACTCCAATTGGACTTCCTGCAAGTCGTAATGATGTTAAAGTTACATATTCTTTAGCTGATAATGGAGTTGTTAATTTTGAGTTTGAAATAGAGAATGGAAAATGCATCGACCTTCAATGTCCAAATTATACTTTATATGATAATAAAGACAATGCAGTTGGCTCATCTTTAGGATATTATAAAGTAAAAAAGCATTTCCAAATACCATTTGATGATGAGGGAAATACTTTTTCTCTTGAAATAGGTAATGATGATGATTATATTAAACTTCATCCAGAAAAAACCTTTAAATATGATGACCGAAAAGATAAGCTTGTTCTTATATATAAAGATGGTTGTGTCGTGTATTACTTTAGTGACATTGCAAAAGAACTTGGAAAAACTAAATAATAAAATATACAAAGACCTCTTCTAATCTTATTGATTAAAAGAGGTCTTTTATAAAAAACGAATAATAAATCATCGTTTATATACATCTATGCTAGTAATTCCCGACTGCATAACAAGCTTTCTTAAAAATGAAGTATACATAAAAGGACATTTCAAATTTTTTGCAATTAATTTCAAGCGTAATGACTTTGTTTTTCTTTTATACTCTCTGTGCTTGTCCTTTTTATTAGAAGTTAAACTTTCGTTTAACAAAACCGCACTATTAATCGCACTGCTTATACCTTCCAAAGAACTCGGGCTAATAAATCCAGCAGCTTCACCAATTAAAAAAATATTATCTGCACCGCAGCAAAAGCTCTTTAAACCCTTTGGACGCAGTACTATGCACGCTTCTGTTTTAACAGGCTGAGTCAACGGTATCCCAAAATTTACAAGCTTACTTTTCTGTTCTTCAAAATTTTTTCTGCAATTTTCAGGTGCAAATGCACCACCAAAAATAATATAGTCATCTTTAAATATAGACCATGAGCAACAATCACTTGTTTTAGGATCAAAAACACAAGAATAAAATGGACTAGCATTTTCATTGTTTTTTTCAAACCATTGCTGTATTGATACATATTTTCTTGTTAACAACTTTGGAAAGAAACTTTTGCGAACAATAGAATTAGCACCATCAGCACCTATTAAAACTTTTCCACAAGCACTAACCAATTCTCCATCTTTATTTTTATATTTGAGTATATACCCTTCAGACTCTTTTTTAATTTCTTGACAGGTTCCTTTTTCAACAACTACATTTTTAGGCACAAGTGATATTAACCAATTATCAAACTTTTTTCTATCAACATTAACATACATACGCTGATACCAACGCTGATTTCGAGTTTTTAAATCAATAGTTCTTACCGAAAAAATTTGAGGGTCAACTAAAATATCCTTTGGCAAAGTAAGGTCAAAACACGCCAATGCCTTTTGTGCATCTGGAGCAAGCAACCCACCACAAGGCTTTCCGTTTTCTGTTGATCCATCAAGCAATAATATTTTAAGAGATTTACTTGCAATCCTTGCAAAAGTTGAGCCTGCTGGCCCTGCCCCAACAATTATAATATCATATGAATCCAAATAATATTCCTCCTGTTTTACAACCTTTATCTTTATATAATATCATATCAAAACAAAAATTAATATATATGTAATTAATAAAAACGCCAATAATTATATCTCAAAATTACTTTAACAAAAACAAAAAACCTCTTCTAATCAAAAAAGATTAAAAGAGGTTTTCGCTTTTTTACAAATCTAGCATGCAATGATTTCTTTTATAAAGAACTCTCTACCACTTAATAGTTCAAAATCTTTTATTTTGCAATGAGGACATAGTCCCTCATTCTCCAAAACGTTAAAAACTTGATTACAATGTTTGCAAAGACCATTACCAGGTAAAATCTCAATTTCAAGCTTAGTATCCTGCATTATTGTGCCATCAACTGCGGCAGGATAACATTCTTCAATATATTTGGGAATCATTGAAGATAACTCTCCTATTTGTAAAACCAGTGTATCGATTTTTTCAACATTGTTCTCTTTAGCAAACTTCACAACAGTTTTAACAACCTCAAAGACGACTCCTAATTCGTGCATATTACTACACCTACCTTTGTGATGTGTAAATTCTAAACATTACTTATCAAAGGTCTTTTTTACCTTTTTAACTGCAATTTTGACTTTGCGTTTTAACATTTGTTTTATTACAAACGGCTTTAATTCATTAAGTGTTACACCTTCGCCATCGTATTTTTTTACAAGTTTTATTGCATCGAATTTGCACTTAGTTGTACACTGTCCGCATCCAACACACATAAACTCGTTTACAACTGTAGCACCACAGCCAAGGCAACGCTCTGCTTCTTTCTTCATCTGCTCTTCTGATAAAGTACCACGAGCGTCTCTAAAAGCATCTTTGTCTTTAGATTTATCAGGAATACTTGCTGGTCTTTGTCTTGAAGTATTATCGTATCCCTCAAAGACAACATTTTTCTTATCAAGGCAATAATATTCTCTGTTGTCACGACCAAACACCAAGCTTTGTCCCTTATGAACGAAGCGATGAATTGATATGGCGCCTTCTTTTCCAGCAGCAATTGCATCAATTGCAAATCTTGGTCCAGTATATGAGTCTCCACCTGCAAAAACATCTTGTTCTCCTGTTTGTAATGTTTTTGCATCAGCTTTAACTGTTTTGTTTGGATTGAGTTCAATCTTGCTGCCTTCAATCAAATTACCCCATTCGATTGATTGACCTACTGAAAGCAATACATAATTTGCATCAACAATCTTTGTATCATTCTCGTCAAATGTAGGATTGAACTTGCCGTTTGCATCAAATACTGATACGCACTTCTTGAACTCTACTCCAACAACACGGCCGTTTTCTACAACGATACGCTTTGGACCCCAAGAATTGTTAATTGCAATGTTTTCTGCCTCTGCCTCTTCAATTTCTTCTGGGAGTGCAGGCATTTCTTTTTTGCTCTCAAGGCAGAACATCTCAACCTTTGCAGATCCAACCCTTGTAGCAACTCTTGCAACGTCGATAGCAACATTACCGCCTCCGATTACAACAACGTTACCATCAAGCTTAACTTCATTGCCAAGGTTTACATTACGCAACAAATCAACGCCAGCTATAACGCCTTCAGAATCTTCGCCTTCAAGTCCAAGCTGTCTTCCTGCTTGAGCACCTATTGCAAGATAGAATGCTTCATAACCTTGTTTTCTTAAATCATCAAGGGTAACATCCTTGCCAACTTCAACGCCTGTTTTAAATTCAACTCCAAGTTCTCTTAAGATATCAATTTCAGAGTTAATTACATCTTTTTCAAGTCTAAATGCAGGAATTCCAAGTGTAAGCATTCCGCCAAGTTTATTTTCTTTTTCAAATACTGTTACCTTGTAGCCATCAATAGCAAGATAATATGCACATGAAAGTCCAGAAGGGCCTGCACCAATAATAGCAATTTTATTTCCATATTCATGTCTGAGTTTTGGAACATATCTAAATTCTTCATTCAAATCTTGATCTGCAATAAACTTTTTGATTTCATCAATTGCAACAGGCTCATCAATGTCGCCTCTTGTACATGCGGACTCGCACTTCCTTGGGCATATACGTCCACATACCGCAGGGAATGGATTGCCGTGCTTAATAAGTTCAAGAGCTTCTTTATACCTGCCTTGAGAAGCAAGCTTTATGTAACCTTGAACAGGCAAATGAGCTGGACATTCTGTTTTACATGGGCTTGTACCTGTCTCAGCAACATTTTTGCGATTAATGCGATAATCTGTATTCCAATTTTCTGGACCCCACTCTGTATCACGAGGAGTTTCAAACTCCACTTCAGGAGTAGGAACAGCTTCACATAATTTTCTACCTAGTGTTAAAGCATTAGTTGGACAATATTGTACACATTCTCCACATGCAACGCACTTATCCTTATCAACCTCTG
>RZYX01000447.1 GCA_009930155.1 Clostridia bacterium
TTTTGGTGTCAAAAGAAATGGAATCATGAGAAATCAAAAGGGTTTTACATTAACTGAGATACTTGTTGTTATAGTTATAATAGGCGTAATAATGTCTATTGCTATTCCTGCTGCCATAGCGATAAGTAATTCTATAAAAGAGAGAACTTATAATGCTAAAATGGAAGTTTATGTAACGGCTGCAGAGGCTTATGCAAAAAATAATAGTGATATTTTTGGAGAGTCCACTGTAATACAAATAAGTGTTGAAACTCTTTTGGCATATGGGTATGTAGATGAAGAGTACTCATGTGATAGGGAATACGGGTGTGTAGAAGATCCTAGAGAAAAAGATTCTATAATGAATGATGAACCAATTACGATAAAAAAAAATAAAACCATATTTATTGCTCGTTCAGGTCCCATGGAAGTTGAATTAAGCTTAAGTTTTTTAACCAATGGTGCTACTTCAATAAGCGCTACTGCTGTTGGGTGTGAGACTCTTAATGGTAGTTCATGTGAAGTCACTTTACCAACAATAATTAGAGATGGTTATACAATACTGGGTTGGAATAAAGCTTCGTCAGGGACAACCGCTACGTATGCTCCTGGAGAAACAATAAGCATATATGAAGACGGAACATATTATGCAATAACAGGCAAAACAATGTCATTGACTTTTGATAAAAATACAGCACCTTCTATTTCCTCAACAACAGCAAGTTGTACGTTTTATAATACTCAAACAAGTTGTTTTATAACATCTCCAACGATTACTCCTACTTCTGGGTATTATGCTCTTGGGTGGAATACAAATTCTGCTGCAACAACTAAACAATATGATTCTGGAGGTCTTATTCCAATGAGCCCAACTGTAACATATTATGCTATACAAAAAATTATTTCATATGTGCAATAAACAATTCCCAAACAAGATTATCGTATCGCTTTTAATAAAACAAAAGCAAGTAAGGGTTAATAAAAAGGTAGCGGAGATTGGTATGTCAGTAAATGACGATGATAAGGTTACTGTGCGTGGTGCGATAATAAAACCAAACAAGGAGCTAATATATATTGCTTTAAATA
>RZYX01000448.1 GCA_009930155.1 Clostridia bacterium
TCCGCCACTGACTTTTTTCATACGTAAAATACGTTCTTTTTTGATTGCTTCTTGATTGCTATTGAGCATTTTAAGCTCTTTTGCTTCTGCTTTATTTTCAAATCCTGTTGCAACAATGGTTACTTTTACACTGTTCTCAGGCATATTGGCATCGGTGGTTGTACCAAAAATAACATCCGCGTCTTCATCTGCACAATCCATAATAAGTCCCATAGCAGAGCTAATTTCATTAAGAGGATATGTTGGTGGAAGTTGGAAATGAACAAGAACACCTAATGCTCCATTGATAGACATATTATCAAGTAATGGAGATTCAATCGCACTTTTGATAGCTTCAACCGCAGCGTCTTCACCTGTACTTTCACCAATACCCATAAGTGCCATACCTCGATGACTCATAACCGTTTGTACGTCTGCAAAGTCAACGTTAATATCGCTTTGACCAGAAGAAAGCACCACTAAACTCATACCGCCAACTGCACGGCTTAGAACGTCATCAACAATTTTAAAACTGTCTTTAATACCAAATTTTGAATCAACAATAGAAAGCAGTTTGTCATTAGGAATGATAACAATAGAATCACTCTCTTTTCTTAGCTCATTAATACCAATATCTGCAAGTTTCGCTCTTTTTTTACCTTCAAATAAAAATGGACGTGTAACAACGGCAACAGTTAAAGCCCCAATTTCTTTAGCTGCTTGCGCAACAACAGGTGCTGCTCCTGTTCCTGTTCCCCCACCAAAACCAGAGGCGATAAACACAATATCTGCTTTTTCTAAAGAGCTTTTAATTTCTTCATAACTTTCCAATGCAGATTCACGACCTACATCTGGGCGCATACCCGCACCCAATCCTTTGCGACCTAGTTGGATTTTTGTTTTTGCCAAACAGTGTTCAAGGGCTTGTGCGTCAGTATTTGCAGCAATGAGCTCAATCCCATTGACTCCTTCGCGTACCATGTGGTTAATCATATTTCCACCGCCACCGCCAACACCGATAACTTTGATTTTAGCGCCATAAACACATTTTGATTCTTCTATGCTAAATCCGTTCATCCCTCTT
>RZYX01000449.1 GCA_009930155.1 Clostridia bacterium
GCAATCCATAACTCGGTAACATTTAATATAGGACTCGCCATAAAATTACCTTCTTTCCTTTCTTATTTTTTTACTTCTTGCTTTGTTTCTTTTGCTTCCTTTGCTTCTTTTTCTTCTTGTTTTTTAATTTCTTCAAATTCTTTAGTGCCTTCTAAAACCATAAAACCCGTTACCGTTCCTTTTAATTTCATAATTTTACCTTCCTATTGAATGGTTAGTGATATTGCAAAAGTATTGAAAACATATATTCCATTTTGTTCAAATAATTCTTGTGAGTTTAAGCCTATTCCAATACTATTTCCAGACGTTCCCTTAGATTGAATTAAAACGTGGTCTAATGTCACGGGACTTCCACTACTTGCTGTTACATCAAAAATAAGTTGTGCATTGTTTGATATTGACGTTGTGGAAAGGCTTAATGTAATATCAAGTGTATCTACGGTTGAAGAACTTGTGCTCTTTAATAATGCCGAACTACTACCTAGTCCATTTGCAATAATTGCCATAATATCCGACTTTGCGTCCGTGCTAACTACTACTGCCATCTAAATCAACTCCAATCTCTTTCTATTTGTAAACTAATACCATACGATGTCCCTACATTACTTGCGGGTATCACCATATACCCCAATGTAGGAAACGCATGTGTTGTGTCAAAATCTATTGTAATCGTAGTTGTTGCGTCTTTTTTCAATCTCAACTTAGACACCGTTCTTCCAGCGGAAACACTAAACTTCAATTCTGCGTCATTATATAAAATCGTTGCCTGGATTGGTGATTCCGTAACATACATAACAACAGCACTTTTGGTATCTATAACTATTTCACTTTGTGGAGTTGCGGTTAAATATCCAACCAATTCAACGGTTGTATATGTGGTAGAAATCGTCCCTAACGTATCTTTCATCAACCCCGTGCTTAAATAAAAATTATGTGCCATAAATTACTCACTTCCTTCTCTAATTATTTTTTCATATTCTATCACGCCATTACGGTAGTAGATATATGCTATTTCATTACTTGCTAACTGTAAAGGTGGTAGTGTTTCCACCAATACCTCATC
>RZYX01000450.1 GCA_009930155.1 Clostridia bacterium
GCTCTAACCATTTATCACCTATAGGTAACTCACTCCCCGCAAGTAATTTCTCATAGAACGAGTTAAGTGTCATAAGAGCATCTCCAAGTTTCGTACTTGTAGAAAAATACTTATCAAAGGCATAAACTACTGTTATGGCAACCACTGCTTCATCAGAAATTTGATCAACAATTTCAATTGCTTTTGTTATACCTAGTCTTTTCCACCTATCGTGTCCTTCTTGTGCTCTATGCAATAATAGTTCAGCCAACATATCATAATCATTTTCACGTTCTGACGCTGCTGCAACAAGTTGAGCTTTTTTCAATGCAATTTGGAATGACGGATCTGCAAAAATCTTGTATGATTCGTCATATTGTTGCATTTTTGGCATTAGCTTGTCCTCAAGCTTATTTACCCTATCCAGAGCAAGCTCCTGAGCTTCATGAGTTAGTTCCTTTCGTGCAACTTCAAATTCCTCTTTACAAATTAACCTAGCACGGGTTTCATCTATACCATTATTTGCAATATAGTTATTGACTATGGTAGTAGCTTGCATCTGAGTAGAGTTATCACCAGCTTTCTGTGATTGATTACTTAGTTCCATTGTTATTTATAACATTACCAATTTGACTTTGATTTGAATTATCGCCAGCATTTTGTTTTTGAATATTTTTATTCTTGCCAATACCATATCCAGTACCTCCTCCGATTGCCAGACCGAGTATAAATACAACTATACTTGTACCAAAACCATCAAATAACCAACTTATACAATTCATAGGCTTTCTATTTTTAATTATTTTGTTGACGATTGGCTATTCGTCACATGCAAAAGTAGCTCAATTTTCTATTAATTCAGTCTAAAACGTCAAATAACTGCTATTTTATCATTGAATTTCTGCTAAAATCACTAAATTTGCACAATACGCAATTAAATATCAATATGAAAAAGGATATTAATCGACTTAAAGTTGTTCTTGCGGAGAAGAAAAGAACCAATAAATGGTTGGCAGAACAATTGGGCAAAGACCCAGCCACTGTCTCAAAATGGTGTACTAATACAGCACAACCAGGAC
>RZYX01000451.1 GCA_009930155.1 Clostridia bacterium
TCCCAATTCCGCGGTCGGAAATGGTAAGTGTGCCTTTTTTCTTATCAATATTCACCCACACTTTCAGTTCGCCCAGTTCGCCTTTAAATTCGCCTACTGAAGCCAGCGTTTTCAACTTTTGGCTTGCATCCACTGCATTCGACACTAATTCACGCAGAAAAATTTCGTGATCGCTGTACAAAAATTTCTTGATAACGGGGAATATATTATCACTCGTCACCCCGATGTTTCCTTTTGCCATATTATCTGATTATTTATGTTATAATTATTGATTATTAGTCAAATACACAATTAAATCTCCAACAGAAACAATCTGTTAGTATCTTTCAGTGGCTTTTATTGTCAAAAAAAATGCCATTATCATTAATGTGACAGTTTGACAGAGCAAGCTGCAACAAACTGCAAATTTTGTCCGTATCTGGTATTCCGAACATGCTCTACATGCATTTTTTTGTAATTTTGCATTCGGATTTCTCTGTTTTATATTATTCACTTCAAACAAATATCATCTTTCGTTAAAGCATGCCTTGCTTAAAAACTATTCAGCAATTTATTTGTTCATATTGACATAATGCCATGAAAATGGCTTTACATTAAAACAGAATCTTTTTTATGACACCCAATATTGAAATTGATAAAAAATCAGGTTTTTGCTTTGGCGTTGTAAAAGCCATTACAAAAGCCGAAGAAGAACTTGCCAAAGGCGAGACATTATACTGTCTTGGCGATATTGTACACAATGGTGAGGAAGTAAGCCGATTGGAAAAAATGGGCATGATCACCATAAATCATGAGCAAATGGCGAAGCTACACAATGTAAAAGTGTTGCTGCGTGCACATGGCGAACCACCTTCGACTTACGAACTGGCCAAAGCGAACAACATTACATTAATTGATGCTTCGTGCCCTGTTGTGCTTAAACTACAGTCGCGTATAAAAACGGCTTATGTGGCAGGTGTTGAGGAAGATACTCAAATTGTGATTTACGGACATCACGGACATGCAGAAGTTAACGGACTCGTCGGGCAAACCGAAGGAAAAGACATTGTGATAGAG
>RZYX01000452.1 GCA_009930155.1 Clostridia bacterium
ATACATAACCGCATCGTCATAAAAAGGATTAGTAGAGCTAGCGGCTAAAATATCAGCCACAGTAGGAATTTCAGTTGGTTGCCAATTAACCGTTACTACATGAGGAATAGTTGTTGTTGCTTCTACGTCTCCTAAGGTAGGCGACCAATATGCGGCTAAATGGCCAATAACCTCGTAATGAACATAGCCCGTTGTTGAAGCGTTTCCTGTTAAAGTAAAATAACTATTGCCATTTGATTTGCTTGTGAAAAATCCAGTTGTATCGATAATTGTGCTAGTAGCAATAAATGTGCTGCTTGACCAATCGGGGCTAATTTCTTTTATTTCAATATAATCATAAGGAGTAAAAACGTCCTCGTTATATAAATAACGAACAATAGCTGTTGATTGATTAGAAAAATTATAAGGATTAGAAAAAAAGAATAGGCTAATATTGTTAGCGTTTGGGTTGCTAGCGCATTCACCGCAATCAACTGGGCACGTAGAACAATTTTCTATCTCTGTGTGGCAGAAAGTGTCACCGCAATAATATGGCGAAACATATTCGCCATAATTTAAAACTACGATTCCTAAAACAGAAATATAGCCAGGATTACCATCCGACCAAGAAAAAGATTGTCCAGGCAAATCTTGAATTTTATAAGCTAAAGAAACTCCAACTCCAAAATTCCAACCTTGACCCACAGCACCGTTGGTAAGAGTAAAGCCTGACGGAGGTGTTACTGATTCATTGCCGGACCAAAACCAAGAAACCACCATTGAATTATCATTTGTAAGAGACACGTAGCCAGAATCTTTTGAATAGCCATTATTGTACGGAGTCGTTACCCAGGGATTATTTTGATCAACATTGCAATAAACTTGGATTTGAGCCGCTTGGTCATTTGATCCGTTCCAATTAAAATTTAAGTAATGTGTGCCTGCTTCTGGACTTAATAATGAAAAAACATATCCGCCCATATTGCTTTTAATTGGACCGCTTGACCAAGTATTCAGTTGTTGAGTCATTGAGATTCCGCCGTAATCTATCGCTACGGAATCGGAATACCAACCT
>RZYX01000113.1 GCA_009930155.1 Clostridia bacterium
AGCTATTTTTAGATAGGTTTTTTTTACGCCATTCAGCACTTTTAATTTCATTTTGTTCTGTTGTCATCTTTTTGTGTTTTTTTAAGTTCAGCACGTAAATCATCTAATTTTTTAACGTAAATATTTAGCATATTACGAGCGGCCCTTTCCTTCAACACTTCGCCGTCTCGCTCCCATTTATCAACATATCGAGTAAACTTAATTACTTGGGCTCTAGTCTGGGCTATACTGCTTTTTAAATTTTTAGTCATAATATTTTAATTAACAAGTTTCTTGGCGGGTCTGCGACAAGTTTCTTGGCGGGTCTGCGACAAGTTTCTTGGCGGGCCGCGCATAAGCGAACAAATTTTGCATATATAAGCGAAATTTAGCGTTTGCATATTTTAGCATTCATTTGCATTTACTAACACATGTTAGCTTTAATTGATTATACTGCCATGTGCTAATAAATAGCGTACCGTTCTCCAAGTGACTCAGCGACCGAGGGACCCAAGCCCGCACCCTTCCTTTGTAATTAGTATCATACCAAAAAAGTAGGTAGGCTCTGGGTGTCTCAGCTAATAATGTGACATTGTGAATAGTCATAATTTAAACCACGATCGGCGTTTTGCTTTAGTCGGCTCCTCCGTTGGTGGGTTTATGATATTCTCTAATTCTGCATTAAGATCGCGTATTTTTGCTTGTAGGCGATCTAGATACAAATTTAGCACTTCTACAGTAGATACAAAATCATTGCTAAGATCAATAGAATTGTGCACCCGCGAATAAAGCCTAATACCTTCAAAACTGTGTGCGCCGGCTAAATACTCCTTAAGAATACCATCTAAGCGCTGAAATTCGGCAGTATAGGCTTTAATTCGCAAGCGCAACTCTACTATTGTATCTATTTGCTCCGCTCTCATATTTTTTTGCGCATAATACTAAGGTATTACAATATACCCTTTCACAATAGAATATAGGAACCAGGCGATAAAGTACGAGACTATTACCGCGCTGGTTACTAACATGTTACGTTCTTTCCGTTTCACTTGTTTCCAGATATAGCCTGCAAAAGTGTGAGCAATTTGTCACCCTGCTTCACCTCCGACTCATCATCATCATCATCCATAGCGTGTTGCGCAGCAAAAATGTTAGCAACGCGTACTAGGGAAGCGTAATCATCGTTATCCAAAAAAGACGCTAAACCCTGGGCGAGCAACAGCCCCAGCCCATTCACCTGTACCCCAACATTTGTGCTTTCACTCCCCTTTTCTACCGCGATCAAAATGTACGCGTAAGGTTTATCTTCAGCTGTTTCAATAAGGTTGTCAAGCATAAGACCCACCTTTTTAGTTTCGTTTCGCCATTCACTTTTGTTAGATTTCTTTAAGTTTCTTTTGTCAGTTGCCATAATGTTAATTATTTAATGATTAGTATATTAACGCACTTTGCGTCAATTTAGTCTTCTAATAGCATTTTTGCAGTGTCTACACATAGAATGCGGTTACCTTTGTCGGACACATTCCGGTAGTGTACAAAATTGTCAGTAAGTTTTATTGTAGCGTACGCGCCCGTGTTAGAAACATGGTGCTCCAGCACTACATATCTTTTACGAGTGTGCTTAATCCTGTTTTTAGCGTTAGACGTTAAACTATTAAGCACTTCTCTCAAGTTTTCATGCGTGATCATAACTGTTAACACTTACTCGCTTAAATTTTCAAAATAAGGGAGATAGGACGCCGTGAAGTACCTATAAATGCTAGCTAAGTTTCTGTACTTTTTGGTGCGCCGGTCTAATGGCTTGCCATCATTAAGGATTGTTAGCGTGCACCCAAAATAATCGAAAACAGAAACATCAAGATCAGCAGCATTGCCAACTCTCGGGCCAAATATGCGGGGGTTGCAGATGCGGTTAGTTAAACGTTTATGTGCATTAAGCATCACAAATTTGCGTTTAGTTTCGCCGCGGGACACTTCCACTAAATAATACTTTGCTTTCATAATTTTAGCTTTTTATCCCCATTAAGTTTTTTAGAAACTCTATTTGTCTCATGTAACTATTGTCCATGTCTGTGAAATATGGGTCTCCCTCACTTAATTCAATATCGGAATAAAGGTCCGATATATACTTATCCATGTCCGACTCAGACTCAAAAAAAGCAAGAACCCATCTTTTATAATCATTGCGGTTAGGCTTATCCCCATTTTCTATATCCCACGTGAACAGGTTTGTGGCCATACTTTTTTGGTCTGATAATTTTAAACCTTTAAATGTTTTCATAATTCTATTTTTTAGCGGGTAGAACCCTCCGGCATTGTTTCATTAGTGGATAAGTCTCTCAATATACTTTGCACGTCTTCGGTGCACAGTATACAATTACCATGTTTCCAGGCATGCTGGTACCTAACATAATCATTGGTAAGCCTTGCAGTCGCATAAGCTCCGGCATTAAAAATGTGGAGCTCCAATACTACATAATACTTCTCACTGGAGAGTATACGTTTTTTGGTTTTGTCGTCCAGGGAATCAATTACCTCCCTTAAGTTTTCGCGTGTGATCATAATTTTTTGGTTTTTATTTACTATAAAGATAAGAATAATTCTTTAAATATGAAAATATTTTTTGCTAATAAATACTAAATTTGCACCATCACCGGCGACCTTTGTATTAAATTAAATTAAAAAAGGGGACCCGGTTAAGGATCCCCTTTTTTGCATTCATTACTCAAGGTTAGCATCGGCGGCTGCTTCTGCTTCTGCTTCCTGAAGCGCTTGGTGCTTTGCTTCAATCTTTTCTTGCAGTTGTGCAAGCTGGGCGCTCAGTTGCTCAAGTTCTTTCGCAATGTACTCAGCTCGTTTTGCAGGATCGGATAGGGTAGCAGCTTTCTCACGTTTCTCAGCATTTTTTGCAAAGATTTCGGGATCAATTTCCTCCAAAACCTTCACCCCGTTCCCATACACTTTGTGGATGGTTTTGCCGTCTTCCTTACGAAGGCGATACATAACCCGGTTGCTCCTTTTTTCGTGCATTGCGCCGATGATGAGCGCCTTGGTCACTTCACCGTCTTTATTGCTAAATTCGGTAATTTCAGCAAACTTTCCGATCTGCTGGTAGGCATCCGCGAGTTGCTCCATAATCTCCTTCTCAGTGTACTCGGCACCTTTTTGCGTGCGTACATTTTTAGTGATCGCAACCTTTTCGTCTTCGCTAACTTTAATCAGCTCAGAACCAAAAGCTTTGCGGATGATTTTGCCACTCTCAAGATCTTTCACAATCCAGAGCGGGTTTTTCGCTCTTTGGTCGTCCAATACTCCGGTCACAACCCCCCCAACCCATGTTGCCGTGTTGAAAGGTACCACCTGCGCCTTGTAACCAATTTTTGCTTTCATCTCCGCAACGATTGCGTTTCTTGCAGCTACCTCGGCCTCTTTAGCTTTTGTTTCGTCTTCCGTAGGTTCTACCTCGTCGGCGTCAACTTCGACAACCGTCGGAGTTTCTTGGTTCACGCTCGCAGTTTCTTGCGATCTGCGGGTGTCCAAAACTTCTTGGATTGCTGCCCGCTCCTCTTCTGTAGTCTCTTCGTTTCCGATTAAAGCCACCAGGCTTTTCGAGCTCATTTTTGCATAATTTTTTGTTGCCATAATACTTAAATATTTAAAATGATTAATATATAAACCGATCGCCGGCCTAGTTTTCTGGCTAAGGATCCAACGCTTTGGACCTTAATTTGTTACCATAAAGATAGGCATAATTTTTGAATTATGGAAATATTTCTCGCTAATAAAACCTAAAATAATGCACCTGCATTACTAAAGTTTACCAACATATCCCTGCATCCTATCTTTATAAACAACATCAATAACTCTTTATTGATACCATAAAGATAGGTATAACTTTTGAATTATGAAAATATTTATAGCTAAAAATAGCTAAATAATTGGGTCTTTTGGTATTAATTTTTACTAAAAACGACCTGTAAATTAACAAATTAATGTTAAAAAAAACTGGGTATTTTAACGGTTTTTAGGCAAAATATTAGTATAAATAGGCGTGTTTTAAGCTCCATATTTGAGTCCAAATTATTTAGTAGGCTTATGTACTAGAATGAAAAAATAATCCGAATATGAAGCCCGAAACAACCCGAGGACTACCTTTCTATCTGAGTTATTTAATGGATATAAATTTTTGCGAGATTTGGTGCTAAATGCTAAGGTTGACAAGTTTTCTGCGTTCGCTAACTTTCGATCAAGTTTTCTGCGTTCGCTAACTTTCGATCAAGTTTCTTGGCCAAGTTTTCTGTTAGCGCGGGTTAGTGTGGGTTAACATATTCAAGCTTTCTATTGCACATTTCCCTCGTTATACGCAAATATACGCTAGTATCGGACCTTATAACAAGGCCCGATTTAGTCTTTGCTCACAATTCTATTTGCTTATTTTAGTCTTCTAACGCCATCTTTGAAGCATATATTAGATCTTTTTAGCGATACTTCGCGAGCATTAGGTTCTACTTGCAAATGATAGCGAATAATTCCAATTTTGTCCATAAGTTTGCATACCTCAGCGTATGTTAGCAGTTGGCCTTCTTTTAGCCTAATTTCCGCAAAGTTTAGCGATTGTAAGGTTAAATCGCTAGTAAGTTCTAAATAATCTGTCATAATGTTAAATTTTGTTTAAGTTTCTTGTTAGCTTAATTAATGTTAAATTTTGCGTTAGTTTAGCAAATTTCCTCGGTAAGGCAAAGTTCTGCAAAGAATTGCAAGTCTTCGCTAATTTCAGTACAGTTTAGCAAATTTTCACAACTACCAGTTTCAATGTTAGGAAGTGTGAAAGAATCCAATAATTCGTTAATAAAGTCTTCCATAAGTTAAAAATGTTAATATCCTTGCATTTATTAACATTAATATTAATAAATGCAAGGAAATGTTAATAAGTTACTTTTGCAAAGTTTTGTAATATGCGTTAAAAAATTCAAAAATGGTATTTGGATCTTTTTCACAATAATCGTTAATTAATGTTAAAAGCCAATTATATACATTAAATGTTAAATCTTCAAAAGATTCGCTAAAAGGATAACCTTTGCATTCGTTAACGTCTTCTAGTTCTTTTTCGTTATTCGTCCAAAAATTTGTTAATCTTTGCATTTTTTCGCTTAATTCGCGAACTTCGTTAATAAATTCTAAATTCACATTTGTTTTCATAATTTTTACTTTTTTAAGTTAATTTTAGTTAATTGTTAATTATTTACTTTTTATTTATATATAAATATTTTTATAGTCATCACAGTG
>RZYX01000114.1 GCA_009930155.1 Clostridia bacterium
TTATACATCGGGGAAATATGAAGGTAAGTACGCCGGGACTATAGGTGATATTGGCGTATATTCCTTCAATGGGAACAAAATAATTACTACTGGTGGCGGTGGCATGATTGTTTCTAATGATGAGGAACTTTTAAAAAAAGCAAAACATCTTACCACGCAAGCCAAAAGCGATGAACTTTATTATACACATGATGAAATAGGTTATAATTATCGTATGACAAATATTCAGGCGGCTCTTGGCTTGGCACAGTTAGAACAGCTCGAAGCTTTTATTAAGATTAAAGAAGATAATCACAATTTATACAAAGAAGAAGTCGATCGCATCCCAGGGCTATCAATACAGGCTTTCAAAAGCAATATCAGAAGCAACTACTGGTTCTATGCTTTAACATGTGATAATGCTTATCCCCTGAATAGAGATGAAATAATAAAATATTTATCAGCTAAAAGCATTCAGGCAAGGCCAATATGGGGGCTTATAAACGAACAAAAGCCATATTTGGATAACCAGGCATACAAAATTGAGAAAGCAAAATATTATTTAGAACACGTAGTTAATGTTCCTTGTAGTACAAATTTAACAAAAGAAGACGTTCTTCATGTGGTAAGTTGCCTAAAAAACCTACTATAAACTGGTTGTTTTGGCGAATGAGAGGTATAAATGATGGATATTTTGGATTTTTTGGTTGACGAAGACAATACTATGATCGAAGCAATGAGTTTACTAGACAAGGCAGCTAAGAAAGTATTGTTTGTCAGTGATCACGGAAAACTAATTGCAGCCATAACAGACGGAGATGTTAGAAGATGGATTCTGAAAAAAGGAAATCTTGATGCGCAAGTCAAAGACATAGCGAATTATAATCCCAAATTTCTATATCAAAAAGACAAAGCAATGGCAGTCGAATATATGAAAAAAAACCGCATCGAAGCGATACCTATCGTAGATGATAAAATGCAGATTTTATCGGCTGTTTTTTTAAATAATCAAGAAGTAAGCTGCAAAAATAAATTTAACGCCCCTATTGTAATCATGGCCGGTGGGAAAGGGAAAAGATTATATCCTTATACCAAAATACTACCAAAACCATTGATGCCTATTGGAGAAATACCAATTGTTGAGCATATTATCAATAGATTCCACCGGGCAGGAAGCAACGACTTTTTTTTAATTGTTAATCACAAGAAAAATATGATTAAAGCCTATTTTAACGAAATTGCAAAAGATTACGAAGTGAGATATGTTGATGAAGATATTCCACTTGGAACAGGTGGCGGTTTAAGCCTTCTCAAGGGAAAAATTGACAGTACTTTCATTCTTTCTAATTGTGATATTCTAATAGAAGAGGATTATGAAAAGATTTATAGTTTCCATAAAAATGAAAATAATTTAATTACGATGGTTTGCTCTCTTAAGAACATTAAGATTCCTTATGGCGTAATTGAAATTGGGGATAATGGCGAGATTGAAAGTATGAAGGAAAAGCCAGAGTTATCTTTTTTTACGAATACTGGAATGTACATAGTTGAACCAGAAGTAATAGATAACATTGAAGAACGGATTCCTTTAGGCTTCCCAGATATAATAGAAAAGTATAAAAAAGTTGGCGCCAAGATTGGTGTATATCCTATTAGTGAATACGCATGGATGGATATGGGGCAACTTGATGAAATGGAAGAAATGAGAAAAAGGTTAGAACATAATGAATAAAAAAATACTTTTAGTTGGTGGCGGTGGCCATTGTAAATCAGTGCTTGATAGCATACTTCTAATTAATGATTACTCTGAAATTGGTATAGTTGATAAAGCAGAGAATATAGGAACAAAGGTTTGTAATATTCCTATTATTGGATGCGACAATGATTTGCCTAGATTATATGAAGATGGATATAAGCATGCTTTTTTAACTCTGGGCAGTATCGGCAATCCAATTCGTCGTATTGAACTTTTTACTATGCTTGAAAAAATTGGATTTATAATACCTAATATTTTGGATCCGTCGGCCGTTATAAGTAAATTTGTAAGTATGGAAAAGGGGATATATGTTGGCAAGAATGCTGTAATTAACAATGGGGCTTCTCTTGAGAGGTGCACCATAATAAATACATCTGTTACCATAGAACACGATTGCATTATCAAAGGGTTTGCCCATATTGCCTCTAGCGCTGTTCTGTGTGGTGGAGTAAAAATTGGTGCAAATACTCATATTGGTGCAAAAAGTGCAGTGAAACAGTATGTGAAAATTGGCGATAATTCTATTATAGGAATGGGTAGTAATGTGCTACAAAATATAGGAGACTTCATGCTTGCATACGGAAATCCATGTAAGGGAGTTCGTAAACTATGAGCGTTTTTATAATTGCGGAAGCAGGAGTAAACCATAATGGTAGCCTTGCAAATGCAAAAAAACTGGTTGACATGGCCAAGGAGGCCGGTGCGGACTGTATAAAGTTTCAAACATTTGTTGCAAAAAACATTGTGACAAAAACAGCTCTTAAAGCCGAATATCAAAAAAAACAGACTGATGCCGCCGAAAGCCAGCTAGATATGTTAAGCAGGCTCGAACTGCCATTTGAGGCATTTAGAGAATTAAAAAAATATTGCGATCAAAAACAGATAGAATTTATTTCTACTGCTTTTGATTTTGCTAGTATTGATTTTTTAAAAAGTCTTGGCATGAGAATATGGAAAATTCCTTCGGGGGACATTTCAAATCTACCCTATTTAATAAAAATAGCGCAATTAGGCAAGCCGGTTCTGCTATCAACAGGTATGAGCACGATTGATGAGATAACAAATGCTGTTACCGTGCTTCGCGAAAACGGTTCTGGCGAAATTACTATTCTACATTGCACAACCGAGTATCCAACACCTTATAGCGATGTCAATTTAAAGGCAATGCTTACAATCAAAAATAAGTTTGGCAGCAATGTAGGTTATTCGGATCACACCAAAGGTATTGAAGTTCCTGTAGCTGCTGTCGCTTTAGGCTCAATAGTAATTGAAAAACATTTTACCCTTGACCGCAGTATGGAAGGGCCGGACCACAAGGCGAGCTTGGAGCCACAAGAACTCAAGGCCATGGTAGTCGCTATAAGAAACATAGAGTTTGCGCTAGGTAACGGTATAAAGAGACCGGCAGAATCAGAGAAAAAAAATATGACTATAGCACGTAAAAGTATTGTAGCCAAAAAAAATATTAAAGCAGGCGAAATTTTCACCGAAGAGAACTTAACAGTAAAACGGCCTGGAGACGGAATCAGTCCGATGAAGTGGTTCGGAGTTGTAGGACAAAAAGCCTCAAGAGATTTCGCAGAAGACGAGTTGATTGAAACATGAAAAAAATATGCATATTAACAGGAACAAGAGCCGAATATGGTTTATTAAAGCCCATCATCAAAGCTTTGATGATGGTTAATGGTTTTGCTGTCCATTTAGTGGCTACAGGTGCACATTTATCACCCGAATTTGGTTTGACTTATAAAGAAATAGAAAACGATGGGATAAAGATAGACAAAAAAATAGAAATTCTCTTAAGTGGCGATACCCCTGCAGCAATTTCAAAATCCATGGGTTTGGCAATCATTGGTTTTGCTGATTATTTTGAACAGCTTCAGCCTGATTTGTTGGTTGTGCTTGGTGATCGGTATGAGACCTTGGCAGTATGCTGTGCGGCAATGAATCAAAGAATTCCCATAGCTCACCTTTATGGTGGCGAAACAACGGAGGGCGCGGTGGATGAGGCTATTCGTCATGCTATAACCAAATTAAGCTATTTCCACTTTACTAGCACGGAAGAATATAGACGCCGTGTTATTCAGCTGGGCGAACATCCTGACAGAGTTTTTTGTGTAGGCGCAATAGGTATCGAGAATATTTTAAATGAGAAATTTTTAAATAAAGAGGCATTGCAGGAAATATTAAATATATCATTGGATAAACCATATGCAATGGTTACTTTCCATCCGGTGACACTTGAGGATTGTGATTCAGAGAAACAGATGAAAGAATTATTTATTGCTTGTCAGCAACATCGTGAAATGAATTTCATATTTACCAAATCGAATGCTGATGCGAGCGGACGCATAATCAATCAAATGATAGATAAGTTTGTTGACGAAAACGATAATGCAATTGCTTTTGCCTCTCTTGGAATGAAAAAATACTTAAGCGCATTAAAATTTAGTTCTATGGTAATTGGTAATTCCTCAAGTGGTTTGATAGAGGCACCTAGTTTTTGTATTCCTACGATTAATATCGGCGATAGACAAAAAGGCAGGTTGCAGGCGGCTAGCGTAATTAATTGCTTGCCTAAAAGCGAAGCTATAGAAAAAGCCATTGGACTTGCATTGAGCGATGATTTTAGGGATAAGGCTAGAATAACGGTCAACCCATACGGCAATGGAAAAACGTCTGAAAAAATTGTATCAAATATTAAATATTTGTTGTTAGATGGTAAAGTTAATTTAAAGAAAAAATTTTACGATTGTGGAGTGAACTAATTGAGAAACTTGGCAATTATTCCTGCGAGAAGTGGTTCCAAAGGATTGAAAGACAAGAACATCAAACTTCTCAATGGTAAAACGCTTATGGTATATACGATTGAAGCAGCAATAAATTCTAAAATTTTTGATGAGGTATTCTTATCAACTGATTCGGAAGAATATGCCAAAATTGGGCGCGAATGGGGTGCTAGTATTCCGTTTCTGAGAAGTGAAGAGTTATCGTCTGATACGGCATCTTCGTGGGATGTGGTTAAAGATACCTTGTTAAAATATCAGATAAAAGGGATGGAATTCGATACAGTAGCATTGCTTCAACCAACTTCACCTTTGAGAAATTGTGAAGATATTATTAATGGGTATGAGCAGATGAAAATAAGAAATGCTAATGCGATAGTATCAGTTTGCGAGACTGATCATTCACCCTTATGGTGCAATACACTGCCAGAGGACAATTCTCTTCGGAAATTTCTAAATCGAGATTTAATAGGAAAACCACGACAGTGTTTGCCGACGTATTATCGATTGAACGGGGCATTGTACATAATAAAAACAAACTATCTACAGAACACTGATAACATATACGAAGAGAAATGTTATGCTGTTGTTATGTCAAAACAGAATTCCATTGATATTGATGATGAGATGGATTTTAAGATTGCAGAAGTATTAATGAAGCAGCGGAAAATATAATTGAAAATACATCAGTGCGCTTCTTTTTGGACACTTATATTGAATAACGACAAT
>RZYX01000453.1 GCA_009930155.1 Clostridia bacterium
ATTTTTGATGATAAGATTTGTTGCACTATATATAGCCCCGCCATTTTCAGTTGCTGTGTTTCTAACAAACGTTTCACCAAACAAGACTTCAAGTTTATTCTCTGCATAGATTGCTCCGCCGTTTGTTGCCCTGTTATTTTCAAAATCTGGCCTTTCGCTTGAACTTTTGCCCAAAATGAGAGCCGATTTCAAATATAATGCTCCGCCGTTTGTTGCCGAGTTGTTGACAAAGAAAGTTTTTCCTAAAATGACATCAGTTGCATTGACTGATAGATATAATGCTCCGCCATTGAGGGCAGTGTTGTAGGCAAAAGTGTTGTCGCCCACAAAATTGACATGCGCGTCATTTTCAATGTAGATTGCTCCGCCGTTTGAAATAGCGTTGTTGTTTTTTCCGCTCCCGCCAAAGAAACAGTCTGTCACAGTTAAATTGCTATTTTCTCCCACATAAATTGCTCCGCCTTCATAGGCACTGTTTAAGGAGAAAGTTGAGTTTGAAATAACTGCTGTCCCAAAAATGCTTATTGCTCCACCATTTTCAACACTCACAGCATTGCCACCAAACACATTAAGCCCTTTCACTTCAAGAGTTCCGCCACTCTCAACTTTGATTAGACTTTTTTGTCTTACAACATATTCGCCGTCTAAATTAAGTGCGTTTGAAAGAGTGTAGGCTATTTTATTGCTCGCACCTTCACTCAAAACAAGAGTGTAACCGTTCGTAACCGTGAACATTGTGGAGGAACTTAAAAGACTCACACTTGGAGTAATCTTAAGAGCGCTGTTCACAGCATATATATTTATATTATCCCTAACGACAATTTCAGTTGAAACTGTCACATTTGTCATCAATTTCACAGTGTAAGAAGTTGGTTTAACACTGAAAATGTGAGCGCCGATATCACTTATTGCTCTGTCAAAAGACGCATAGTAAACATTAAACAATTTGTTGTTATATGCCACCACATTTTCCACATAACAAGATGGAGAACTCCACACTGCATACAATGTGATCACCCCTGTGGCAGATTCTCTGACGGTAAATTATTC
>RZYX01000115.1 GCA_009930155.1 Clostridia bacterium
TCCAAGAAAGCGTTGCCTTATCCGCACTGTAAGCAACAGCGGTAAAATTAGTTGGTGCAGCAGGACTAGTGTTGTTATTTGTATCCGTATTATTGTTATTGTCTGAGGAATCATCATCTGTCTCAACACTGATCGTACATGTTGCGGTTTTCCCATTTGCTGTTAATACGGTGATTATTGCGACACCATCTTTGATTCCCGTCACAACGCCTGCAGAAGAAACCGTTGCGACCGAAAGATTACTGGACTTCCAAGATGTAGTCTTGTCCGTAACGTTTGACGGCAAGATGGTCGCGGTCAAAGCAGCAGTTTCTCCAGTTTTTAGAGAAAGGGCGGTGCTGCTCAGAGATACGTCAGTTGCGGGAATTTCCAACATAAATGTTTTTCTTAAACCGGAATCCGCCATGCGAGTTGTGATGGTTGCTACTTCACTGCGCGTAATATTGCTATTTGGATTAAATGTACCATACTTGTCGCTTCCGGTTAGAACGCCAGCGTTATAGAGCAAATACACACTACCTGAATATGTTTCAATCCCACTGACATCAGGAACATCCCCACTGTTAATTAAGTTGATTGCCTGTAAAGCTGTTTCAGGAAATGCTTTTCCAAAAATGGAGGCAAACTGTGCACGAGTTGCAAGAGAGTTGTAATTTTTAAATTGTCCTTTTGCTACAATACCCGCGTTAACAGCATAATCAACATATACCTGATACCAAGGTGTTCCTTGGGTGAACTCAGCACTACCATTATAGTAATAGCTGTTCAGACGACTTGCTAATGTAATCGCTTCCGCAATCGTCATGTTTCCAGTTGGGTTAAAGCTCGTCTCGGAATTACCATTTACAAGACCCATTTCATAAGCTATTCTGACGTAATCCGCATACCAAGCGTTACCGTCAATATCCTTAAATGTCCCCGCTTCATACTGGTTATTCTTCTTGAAATTTGATAGACTAGGGTTCGTCGCAAAGGCATATTGCCCGATAGAAAGTACCAACGCCAATGCAAATACTATGGAAATAAAACGTTTCATAATTCTTCTCCCTAAACTTACTAATGATTACAAAAAGGAAATAATGTTTTTGCGTTTACTAAAAAACTATTGTCTTTGCAAAGCCGTAATATTTGATAATTTAGCACTGCCTTTTATACAAGTATATTATCGATTTTCGACTGCACCACATTTGCCGCTTGTGTGGTTTACTAGTTTATGGGTGTTGAAAACTAACGATAATGATAATAGAATAATCGGCTTCATTTAATGCTAAATATTTTTGTATATAATTCCTCCATATTTAACAAATCGTCAAGTATTTAAACCATAACTCATCTTTTTGATTGCACAATTTTCTGAGTACTATTTAGAAACAAGCACTTCATATTCGCCGCTTGATTTATCGACGCAAACGACAGCATTTCCGGATGATTCAGCAATAAAGATTTTGTTTGAAATGATGTTAATATAATAGTACCCGTCGGATATATTGTAGTTAAATGCCTCCGCTATATTGAAATATGGTTCGCCATTACTTCCATCCAAATTACATCTATATAGCCACCCATCAGATTTGGGATAATAAATATACTTTCCGTCTGTATTCGCGCTTACTATTTGATCGAGTATGGGCTCTGTTTCAGCAGAAGTGTTATTTTTGTATAATTGATTAAATATTTTTACATAGACATCATTACCCTTTTCGAAGCAAACCATATTAATTTGAGCAATATCACCATTTACCCAGCCAAAATCTTTTTTTGTTTTTTGGTCAAATGATATCCATTTCAAATAGTGTTCCTGCCCGTAATTAACATAGTAAATGCCATTTGGGGAAATTGAACTTATCTGATAATCTAACTTCTGAGTTTCATTACTTTCTAAATCATATATATAGCTTTCGTTAAGAACAGTATAGTATAAAGCAGTGTCATGTATCCCATTGATATACGAAGCATCAGTATTATCGACCTCTATCAAAAGCGTGTCGGTCAATGAGTCTTTATCAAGTACATAAATGCCGTCGGCTCTTCCATACGTATTTTTCATATAAAACAATGAATTCTTGTAACTGTATATATCAACAATATGGAAGAAAGCATTACTGTCATCTCTATCAAAAATCGTTGTTAGTTGACCGTTTTCATCCATACGATACAACCCATCAAAACTGCTAAAAAATATATATTCGCCATCTTCACAAACTAGAGAATAATTGGAAGCATTTCCTTGAGCAGTGCTATAAGCGGAATCTCCGCCTTTTCCGTTTATAGAAAACGCAAGTAATAACCCAATTGCAACAACACTCAATACACACGTTATTATAATTGCTTTTTTTTGTGTCTTTTTTTTGTTTTGACTAAACGCAGAAGTTCCAACAGGTTCAGCCGAAGTGTTCTGTTTAGTACCACAGTAACTGCAGTATTTTGAACCTTCCGAAAGCTCATTTTTGCATATTTCACAATACATTTTTTCACTCACCTTATAATAAGTGCCGCGTGTGCTCATGGCACTTTGCATTTCTTTGTACTACATAAATTATCAGTTCATTAATTGATTAAATACTCAAGAGTTATGCTAATGATACTAGTCATGCTTTTTAGTATACTAGTAATGTAAGTTGTCAGATCTTTTTTCTTCAAGCTCTCTATTTCAATTACTCGGATAAATGGAGTGTTACGTCAAAACTTGTTCCATAAGAGTGCCTATATCTTCCCGTGATTGTCTTGTTTACAACATCCAGTTTTAGATTTTCAAGCCAAACTTTCCCTGCAGAACTTAAATATTCTTCAAGATTATCATTCGCATGTCCGACAAGTATAAATGGCTCATCCCAGTTTTGAATGTTATCGTACGCAACAACTCCATTACTAGCGGATACAAACATATTTTTTGCACCTAAATCTACTTCTTCATATTTATAATGCACTATACATTCCAGTGTTCCGTACAAACTCCCCTCATTATCTATACCAATTGTAAGTATCATTTTATCTGTATACGTACTAGGATCTTGGTCCTCATCAGCATCAGCAACCGTTTTTTGCGGAGGAGTATTGCCAACCCATGTTCCGCTCAGATCAACATTAATATCCGAGTCTATTAGTCCACCGTATTCAACTTTTGGAGGTAGTGTTTTATTGATAGCATCAACTGATAGAGGAACATCGTAGAGAATTGCCTTGGTTCTGTATAATTCATTAATTAACGCTTCAAAGGTTTCACTTGACAAGTGGAGATTATATATAAGTAATAGCAAATAGTTTTCTATATCTTTAGCAGATAATTCTGGTATTTTAATAGGTATCTGTATTATCTTTTCGATATAATCGGATGATAGATCAAATACTTGGTCAGTCTGTGGATACTTTGTTTTTACAGAGTATTCAATTATCCGTTGATCAACTGCAATAATGAAGGTTGTCTTCTCCACGGATAAAAACAGTTTAATTGCTTCAAGCGTTTCAATTATTCTTTCTGGAGTGCAACGGTCCAAATCATCGATAATCACAACAAGATTAGAAATAGAAGACACACTTGAGAGCATTTCTTCAAATTCTTTCCTAAATTTCCGAAGGTTTTCAGACTGCGATTCCGAGTCGTTCGACTTCCAATACTTATCTTTAAAAGACTCAATACTGGCAACAACATCTTCCCCAGAAGATAGTGCCGCAGAAAGGCTTACTGCAATCGGCAATGGGTTTCCGGAAATAGCACTCATTGCAATTGGAATCCCCTTGGAAACAATATTCGTACCTAATTTCAAGAAATTAATGCGTTTAAATAGTTCTTTGATTTTACCTGATGCTTTTTCTAAAAAAGTCTCATTTTCGTTAAGCGACCTAAGTAATGCTTCAATTATTGCAACTTTTGCATCCTCATAACCCTCTATTTGCCATGCATTAAGGGTTACGCAGACGATTTTCTCCTCTCTTTGAAGTTTGCCGTCAATAATCTTTAATAGCGATGATTTCCCAGCGCCCCAGCTACCATAAAGTCCAATAGTTAAAGGAGTAAGATTACCGTCCTTAACTATTTTCGCTATGGTATCTGCGTAAGGTGTATAGAACAGCATATCAATATCAGACGCACTATCTAACCACATTTTTATTCCTCCCAATGTATTAGCTTAGAAATTCATGCAGCACATGTAGTTTATCAGTAAAAAAGCAAGTCATCGGGACCAATATTCAGATGATTTCAACTACACATTATTTGCCTAACTCGCAGTTGCCCGAGCTGCTCATTGCTAATATACGATTGTTCGAATTACTCCAAAAAACCGCTCAGCCTTATAAGGCAGAGCGGTTAAAAGCTACGCACTGCCCATTAAAACTATGAGGCTAATTTGCGCGGTTGCTATGGCTATAAAGTTAACTTTCCTAATTATACCATTCCCACGCTTGAATGACAAGAAAAAGCGAATTTCGACGGTAATATTCCTTACTTAGAATTGCTCAGCAGTTGTCTTTGCATTTTCAATGGCTGCAACTTTTGATATCTTTGGGTTATTGTTAATAGTCTTTTCTATCGACTAGAACGTCTTCGATTTCGTCCTTCTTAAGATGCATTCAGATGCTTCACTCGTCGGAAAAGCAGGGAAAAGTGGGTAAGAAGCCGCTCTAAACCGAAAACTGTAACACTTCTTACAAATCGCCTACAAATAGCACAAGTCCGCAAACCCTTGGAATTCCTAAGGATTTGCGGACTTTTTGTGGCAGGGGCGGAAGGCTTCGAACCCTCGGCCTACGGTTTTGGAGACCGTCGCTCTACCAGCTGAGCTACACCCCTGTGTTTAAAAATAAAATTGGTGGGCCTTCAGGGACTCGAACCCCGGACCGACCGGTTATGAGCCGGTTGCTCTAACCAACTGAGCTAAAGGCCCCAATGGCAAGTATAGCCGCCAACATACAAGTGGCGGCTGTACCGTCTTGGCGCCTCCTGTAGGACTCGAACCTACGACACCGCGGTTAACAGCCGCGTGCTCTACCGACTGAGCTAAGGAGGCAAGTAAAGAAGCCCAATATTTGTCCATATCAGGCTCTTTATGTTGGCATCGACCTATTTTCCCGGTCCGTCTCCAGACAAGTATCTTCGGCACAGGTGAGCTTAACTTCCGTGTTCGGAATGGGAACGGGTGGACCCTCACCGTTAAAAACACCAACTATGGTACACCTTCAGGGACTCGAACCCTGGACACCCTGATTAAGAGTCAGGTGCTCTACCAACTGAGCTAAAGG
>RZYX01000454.1 GCA_009930155.1 Clostridia bacterium
TAATTGAAGATTCCCTTGAATCATCGCCTATTGCACAAATAACTGCATCCCTTTTTGAGGGGTTTAAGCTTGCAAGTGCTGCCTCATCTGAAGCATCCATTACAACAGCCTCTGTAACAAAATTTGATGCTTCTTCAACAAGGTGCTTTTTAGGGTCAACTGCAAGAACTTCAGCTTTTTTTTCTGATAGTGTTCTGGCAAGCGACATTCCAAACTGACCTAGTCCTATGATTATAATCTGCTGAGGCATTTTTTCTCCTGTTTAGGTGATAGTGATTTTTTCTTCAGGCCATTTTAAAGATATTTTTCTTGTGTCTTCTGTTAGGAGCATGAAAAGGGTTACAGAGCCTATTCTTCCTGTGAACATTGCCGCCATTATAATTATTTTGCCGATTTCATCAAGCAAAGCTGTTGCACCGGTTGTAAGTCCTACTGTCCCAAGGGCTGAAGCTGCTTCAAAAAGTATCTCTGACTGGCCTATTGATTGAGTTGTTTCAAGCATGATTACAATTGCAAACCACAGCATTGCTCCGGAAACAATTGCGGTAAGTGCCTTGTTTATACTTTGCTGGGGAATTGTTCTTGCCTTAATTATAATATTTTTTCTGCCTTTGATATTTGCTGCAAAACTTATAAGAATGAGTGCAAAAGCTGTTGTTTTAATTCCTCCTGCTGTTCCTCCAGGGCTTCCTCCAATAAACATAAAAACAATCATTATTATAAGCATTGGAGGTGATAAAGAACCAAGATCAACAGAGTTAAAACCTGCTGTCCTTAGTGTTGCGGACTGAAACCATGCATTATGAATTTTATCCAAAAAATTAAACTCCGATAAAAAACCGTTCCATTCAAATACAAGAACAAATATAGTTCCGGCTATTAGTAAAATTGATGTAGCGGTTAAAGGAATATATGAAGAAACAGGGATTTTTTTACCTTTTATCCATTTTGGTATCAAAAAAGTCGTTGCTGGTGCAATGCCTCCGAAAATAATTAAAGCTGAAATTGTGTAAAGAATAAAAGGTTTTTTGTTATAGGCTATAAGAC
>RZYX01000116.1 GCA_009930155.1 Clostridia bacterium
ACTGCTGCAACTGCTGTAATAACAAACAGAGTCAGCGTCATATTTAAAAATGTAGATTCTTTTTTAGCCATAACAATTACTTTTTGATGGTTTCACCAAATCTCTTTGGCTTAGCCCAATTATTAATTAATGGTACTACTGCGTTCATAATTAGTATTGCAAAAGATACTCCTTCGGGATATGATCCCCATACTCTTATGAGCACCGTTATTACACCAATTCCAAAACCATATACCAACATTCCTTTTGGTGTCATTGGAGAAGTAACCATATCGGTTGCCATAAAAATTGCACCCAACATCAGACCTCCGGTAAGTAGATGGAACATTGGATCTGCGTAAGTCTCAGAATTAATCCCGTACAATATAGCGGTAAAAATTGCTACAGTACCAATAATTGAGACAGGAATATGCCAAGTGATAATTTTGCGGAACAACATATACAGACCACCAAGTATAAGAGCGACAGCAGAAATTTCACCAAGAGAGCCACCAATTTGCCCAACCATCATATCAACATAAGAATGCGGCATTGAGTTCATAATTGATGAATAAGATTCACCATTACTTAAGCCTTCTTTAACGATAGCCAAAGGAGTTGCTCCTGTTTGGGCATCTGTCAATGCGAAATTTAACACCGATACTTTAGGCCAAGATGTCATCTGAACCGGGAACGATATTAAAAGGAACACACGTCCTACAAGTGCAGGGTTAAAAGGGTTATTTCCCAATCCACCGAAGGACATTTTAGCGATTCCGATTGATACCAATGCGCCAATCACGATAATCCACCAAGGTAAATTTGACGGAACGTTAAAAGCAAGCAGCATACCTGTCACAATAGCTGAGCCATCAACGACGGTAAGTTTTCCTTTAATAAATACTTTTTGAAAAAGCCACTCAAAAAACACACATGCTGCTATTGCAATTAGGTTTACTCTGATAGCATCTAAGCCAA
The DNA here is from genome assembly GCA_009930155.1 of Clostridia bacterium. The sequence goes on from RZYX01000116.1 coordinate 958, forward strand.
AATAATAAACAGAAACCAGCAGTGCAGGTATCATTGCAATAACGACTCCAAACATAATTTTTTTTACGGAATCTTTCCCATAATCATGTGGAGACATCGAAACTGTTAACTTGTTAATAGCCATTATTTATGATTTTTTAGATCTTAATATTTTGTTTAAATTCGCTTTCCCATGTCTGATGTAATCCAGTAGAGGCACTCCGGCAGGGCATGTATAAGCACAAGAGCCGCATTCGATGCAATCGAGCACTCTTTCTTTTTCGAGTTCCTCAAACATTTTTACGACTGCCATGTTTTTGATTTGATATGGTTCGAGTCCCATTGGACAAACGGATACACATCTACCGCAACGGATACAATTATAATTCTCCGGTCTAGCTGCAGATTCCTCAGGAAATATAAGCACACCTGAAGTTCCTTTTGTGACAGGGACTGTAATAGTGCTAACGGCTTTACCCATCATTGGACCACCGTTTACAACTTTTCCGGTATCTTCGGGCAAACCACCGGCGACTTCGATCAGTTCATTTACAGGGGTACCAATTCTTGCAAGTATATTACAAGGTTTAGCCACAGATTTTCCGGTAACAGTAACAACTCTTTCGAAAAGAGGTTTGTTTTTTTGAACAGCTTCGTAAACTGCAAATGCAGTACCTACATTCTGAACAACACAACCAACATCTATAGGTAAACCTCCTGAAGGAACTTCGCGATTAAGAACTGATTTAATCAACTGCTTTTCGCCACCTTGAGGATACATTACTTTTAAAGCATGTACTTCAATATTTTCATATTTCTTTGCAATTTCACTCATGTGTTTAATTGCATCCGGCTTATTGTTTTCGATACCTATTAGAACTTTTTTAGCTCCAATAGCTTTTTGGATAAGCTTACAACCAACCATTATTTCGTCAGCTCTCTCCATCATAATCTGATGATCGGCAGTAAGATAAGGCTCGCACTCAACAGCATTTATAACAAGATGTTCGCAAGTTTTACCCGGAGGAACCGAAAGTTTAACATGAGTAGGAAAAGTTGCTCCACCTAAACCAACGATACCACTATCAAGCACTTTTGTTCTGATTTCGTCAGCCGAAATATCGGTATTTGTTACTAAATCGAAAGACTTATCAATTGTTTCCAACCACTCATCGCCTTCAACATCAATCACGATACAAGTTTGTTTATATCCTGATGTATCGAGTATTTTATCGATTTTGGAAACTTTTCCGGAAACAGATGAATGAATATTTGCAGAAACAAACCCACCGCTTTTAGCAATTAATTGTCCTACTTTAACCACATCGCCTTTATTAACCACAGGCTGAGCCGGAGCACCGATGTGTTGAGCAATAGGGATACTCACTTGTTTTGGCAACTCGATGGTTTCGATTGGTTTACCGGCAGAAAACTTGTTTTCTTTTGGATGTACACCGCCTTTTGGAAATGTTTTTAACACTGTTATATCTCCTATAATTAGTTTATTATTTTAATTTGCTACCTCACTTGTTTCTTCCTTTTCCACTTTTGCTTTACGTGGCGGGAAGTTAAGTTCGAGAATTGCACCTGTTGGACACTCTTCAACACATTTACGACAAAGTTTACACTTTTCGAAGTCGATATAAGCACAAAAATCTTCGACTACAATTGCATCGAAAGGACAAACTTTAACGCACTTATTACAAGCAATACATGCAGAATCGCAGGCACGTTTTGCTGGAGCACCTTTATCATGACTTACACATGAGACATATATTCTACGACTTTTTTTGCCTTTATTTCTAAGCTCAATAATATCCTTTGGACAGGCCTTTACGCAAGCACCGCAAGCAGTACAATTCTCCTCGTCAACAACTGGTAATCCTGATTCTTCATCAATGTAAATAGCATCAAAAGTACAGGCTTCAACACAATCGCCTAATCCAAGACAACCATAAGCACAATCAGTATCACCACCATAAAGTGTATTAGCAATAGCACAAGATAATGGACCATCATAAACCGAAGTTTTAGGTCTTTTATCCCGAGAACCATTACAACGCACAACGGCAATTTGAGGTTCTTTTTCCTCAGCTGTCATTCCTAGTACTTCAGCAATGCCTTTCATCACATCGTTACCACCAGCAGGGCAAAACAACCCTTCGAGTGTCTCGGCTTTAACACATGCCTCGGCAAAACCTCTACAGCCCGGATAACCACATCCACCACAATTAGCTCCAGGAGTAATTGCTTCAACCTCATCAATTCGAGGGTCCTCGACTACTTTAAACTTTTGAGCAACAACAAAAAGTATCACCGCCAACACAACTCCCAAAGCACTAAGTGTTATTAACGTATTCAGAATAATGTCCATAATTTAAAAATTAAATTCTCTCTATATCAAAATTAAATTCTCGCTTTATTCGATCCTTAAAAAAATACAAAACAAAATAATAAGGTACTAAAACAATAATTGAAATCAATCCGGAAAATCCTTCCGAAAAGTCTGCTGATAATAAAATCATTAAAGTTGTTATTACAACAATAAAAGGTAACAAATAACCCAAAAACAAGGCTTTCATACCCAACGATTCACGCATAACAACATTCACCTTTTCACCAATAGTAAAACTTTTGTTGTCGGTGCGAACCTCAATAGTTTTTTGAGCCGAATCGATCCCACAAACAGACTTAGCATGACATGCAGCACATGCAGATTGAACACTCAAATCAACAAAAATTGCATTTTCGTTAATCTCAGAGACTATTCCTTTATGTTCAATTGTTGAGTTTTTACCCATAACAATACATTGCAAAAAATCAGATACAAAAGTAAACTTTTTGTCATGCAATTATATGATTTAACAACATAATATGAGCGATTTTTTGCAATTTAGAATGTGTATAAATAGGGTAGAATAACATGTTACCATTCAAAACAAGCAGTTCTGTTATTCAGATAACAGTAAATTCAAGTTTTTATAATACCTCAAATTTGCAAATCAATTTAGTACTTTACAAATTTAGTAGTGTAAGTTTTGCTAACAGAGCTTGCTCTAATAAAATACAAACCACTTTCGAGAGCGGATATGTCAATTTTTCTCAAATCCCATTCAGATGAGTACGAATCAGAGTCAACAGACAGCACAAGCTTTCCTTGTTGGTCAAATATTTCGCAGACATAATCAGCATCAGGAAGATTATTGGTTATTAAATAAAGTTCGTTGTTTGCAGGATTAGGATAAGCCTTAACATAAGACTCCTCATGACTTATTACATTTTGTGTAGAATTTTCGATAAAAAACACATGAGGATCGGGTTCTCCGATAAAAGGATGTGTTTCGGTTTTAGCGGCTGAATTTGTCGCCTGAATATAGTACGAGATTGTTTCTTCAGCATTAAAACTATTTATCGTAACAGAATATGTATCTCCAGCAGTGTTTTCCATTGCAACCTGTTGATAATCAGCACCATTAACAGAATAAAACAGCATAACAGAACTCACCGAAGCTACATTATTAAAAGTATAAACATCAGCCGTAAATTCATATGAGTTTTGATATTCGACGGTATCTAAAATTGGATAATGCAAAATTCGTAGCATTTCGAAATCGGGCACTTCGTGAGTACGACAATGTAAGGCATCGGTACTACGCCATCTATATATAAAACTTGAATAAGTTATTCCAATAATCTCGTAACCCGGCATTGCTTCTTCGTAAACAGCTGCCGCATCGGCATTATAATCTCCAGCGGGACCGGGATTAAAAGGAATCAGGACTTTATTATTCATTATAAGTGAATTTGTGTATGCATTATCATCAACCATCCAGGCAGTGCGATAAACTTGAAATTTGTTTCCATACGAACTTGTTTGATTAGCCCAATAATCGGCCATAGCCTCGAAATCGGCATAACGAGAATCTGTTGCAGGGACACTTGCCACAAGCATTTTATCAACATCAAGAAATTTACCCCAACAATCAATATGTTCGATATAGTCGGCCAAAGGATCAACAACTAGATGATACTCATCGGCACCAAGATAATCAGCAGCAAGATTAAAAACATCTGTTTGAGAAAGTGCCGGATTTTCTTCATAAACCAAATCACATGAAGCAGAGATCCCCATTCCATTAGTCATGTAGTTTCCTCCGGTATGTTCTAAATTCATCCCAAATACATCCATAGAAAAATATTCTCCAAAAACAATCGGGACATTATCATCATCGGGTCTATCGCGATTATATGGAAAATTAAAAATCCGAAACTGATTATTGATACCA
>RZYX01000455.1 GCA_009930155.1 Clostridia bacterium
TTATGCTTTATTATACGACATAGTAATTCCTGCAATATGTTCTACATTTAATATTGACTGTTTCACTGATGCAATGTATCCTGAAGACGAATGTTTAAACATGAGAATAGCTGATACACAATGTAGCTTGATTAGATCAATACTAACAAAAATAAAGGGGGAAATTTGAGACTAATACATGGTGATTGTTTAGAAGAAATGGATAAACTTATTAAAGAGGGGGTACAGGTTGATTTAACAGTTACAAGCCCACCTTATGATAATTTGAGAACTTACGAAGGTAGTTTAGAATGGAACGAAACTATCTGGAAACAAGTAATTGAAAAGCTTTATAAGATAACAGCTCAGGGTGGGGTTGTTGTTTGGGTTGTTGGGGATGCCACAATTAAAGGAAGCGAAACGGGTACAAGTTTTAAACAGGCTTTGTATTTTAAGGAATGTGGCTTTAATTTGCATGATACTATGATTTACATAAAAAACCAATTAGCGTTTCCAGATTCAAATAGATACTATAATGCGTTTGAATATATGTTTGTTTTTTCAAAAGGATCGCCTAAAACATTCAATCCAATAAAAGATAGAAAAAACGTATCCGCAGGTAGAGATGTTCATGGATGTGAAAGGAATAAAGATGGAAGCCTTAGAAAAATAAGGGCCTGTGCTGGTAATATAATAAAAGAATATGGTGTAAGATGGAACTATTGGCTTATGTATAATCAGTCAAGAGGAGCCAACACAAAACACCCAGCGTCTTTTCCCGAACAATTAGCAAACGACCATATAATCTCATGGAGCAACCCAAATGATGTCGTTTTTGATCCTTTCATGGGAAGCGGAACAACGGGAAAAATGGCATTACTCAACAACAGAAATTTCATAGGCATAGAAAAGGTCGAAGAATATTACAAACTATCAAAAGAAAGAATAAAGGGGGATGTTTGAAATTTTTAGGTACTTCAACAAAAGAAACGCAAGTCGGCACAACAACCAAATACGATAATATAGAAGATCCAAGAATATTATCCCATCAAACTTTAAATAC
>RZYX01000456.1 GCA_009930155.1 Clostridia bacterium
CTATAAAATTACCTCTTAACTCGATAATCTTACCCATCTCTATTCGTTCTTTTTTATTTGCTACAAATTGCTTCATTGCTGATAATCTCCTTTAGTTTTAGTGCTTCAATAGTCCTTAATATTTTTTTATAAAACTTTGCACAACTAGAATGTTGTACAAGACCTTTATATGACATAATGCTTTTTGCGTTATAGGCTGTAGGTTTTTTGATTGTTTTATTCAATTTTCTTCTGATGTTTAAGTAAGCAGTTCTTCTTAAAACTTGCTTACTTCTATACGTTCTCGTTCCCAACATATCCACGAACATATCGTCACTCCATTTATAAATTTTGGCTTTCCCTTTCCCACTTTCTTTGGGTTCAACACCTGTGTCAATCAATACTTGTTTAATAGAGTCGTACAATCGCTGTGCCTGTCTTTTTGTCTTTGTCAGAACTAAAATATCGTCTACATAACGTAAATAAAATTTTACTTGGTGCTTTTCTTTTACAGTATGGTCTAGTTCGTCCAAATAAAACAATGCAAGCCACAAATTTAGATAACTACCAAGAGTTATTCCAACACCATTTGGTGATTCCTTGTATAGCAACTTTTCAATTAAAGATATGACTCTCACATCCCTAATCTTCTTTTTTAGTTTTTCTACCAATATTGGTATACTGATATTTGGATAGCACTTCTTGACATCCAATTTTAATACATATTTTGTTCCACGTTGTTGTGACCAATGTTTAATGAGCTTGTTGCCATAACTTAATCCACGATTAGGAATATTCGCTACATTGTGCTGTATAAATGTTGACTCAAAATGAGGACGCATGATAGTCACTAACATCCAATGCACTATTTGGTCACGGAAAGCAGGGCATGCGATATCTCTCATCTTTTTAGCGTTCTTATCCCATTTCTGCATATACCTGCATAATTGTGGCTCATAAGTGCCGTTTTTCAGTTCGCCTAATAGCTTTTCTTGCTCTAACGGAGATTTCATCCTTTGTACAGATTTTCTTTTACGTTTTCCCTTACTCGCATTATGCC
>RZYX01000457.1 GCA_009930155.1 Clostridia bacterium
GCCCTGTGGTAGGTCTTTAGGATTTATTCCGTATATGTGCGTGCTGTATTTCATTTTTGCCATCCAATAAATATGGCGCATGTAAGCAATACAAACAAGTTGAAAAATGAAATTCTTTTGATAAATTGCATCATGCTTTATCCTCCAATAAAACACGTTCTGCTTTAACGTCACGATTGATAGCTTTATCTTCCGTAAACTTTTCAGGGTATCTAAGTTTGAGCTTGTTTATAACTCTATCTTGTTCAGCTTCTAGTGTAGTTCCAAGCTCATCACAAGCTATTGATAAATACCAAAGCAAATCTCCAATTTCTTCTTTGAGATTAACAACATCCAAAGTCTTACCGTAAAAGATTGATTTTTTAAGTGCGTCCGTAAACTCTGCCGTTTCTGTTTGCATACCCATGCAAGCGTGCAACAATCGCTCTTTATTGTAGTCTTTACCTTCGCCATCTTCTAACTCACAAAATCGTGTGCTTTCAGTCCTCAAACATTTTTCTATAAAATCAATCATGCGCCTCTCCTTGATAGTCTTTATAGAACGCTTTGTTATTGCGCGCTGTTTCGTCTTTTTCTTTCTCGTCTTTTGTGACGTTTGTTAAATCGTCTTTTGTAAGACGTAGTACTTCGTTTAACATTTATTTATCCTTGTTTGTAAGCTCTATGGTAAATAACCATCTAAACCAACCTACCCATAGATTTCTGCCTCGCTCTGTGTTTGAATATCCTAGCAATGGCGTGATGTATAACCCCCATCTGTCTGTTTCAAATCTACATTTAACTAACTTCATTTGCTTACTCCTAATCTTTAGCGTTAAGCTGTGCTTCGTGGTCGTCAAAGATAATATTAACCATTTCTTTTGCTGTCTTAATATCCAAAGTATCATTATCTTGATACTTGTTTAAAAGTTTAAAAATATCTTCCCTTGTCATCTCATTCTCCTTTGGCTTGTATCTGTTGCAATAAAAGTCACCATGAACTGGAATCCTTAAATATTCACAATAAAATTTATGAAAAGTTTGTTTTTCTCTTTCCCA
>RZYX01000458.1 GCA_009930155.1 Clostridia bacterium
GGATAAAAATGAGCAAGTCTGAGCACATTGTTATGAAGTCCCAATCTAAGGTCGGACTCGGGAATGCCCAATGTACAGTCTATCGAGATTTCGATTTCCTCCTTTGGTTGTAAAGGAGAAGCAAGTGCCACACTCAGTACCGTGCCAACGGCGTCATAGCTTACTTGTCCGCCGCCAACGCTCACTTGATTCACTCTGATTCCGCCGTATTTGGAAAGTTGTGAAAAATAAGCGCAAGCAGGGCTGTCCTCTTTATAAGAGTTGGGATATAAACGGAACTTTAATTCATTAAGTCCGTTTTCTGCCTTATTATAATATTTGACAGAAGTGCGGAGGCCTACCGTCGTCAAATCGTCTAAAATGTCCAATGTCATGGTGTATTTGTGAGATACTTCGTGTTTTTGCTCCGGCAAATTACCGTTGCAAGAGACAAGAAGTATCAATATCGATACCAGCAATACCGTTACCGTCAATTTCTTCATATTCATTTCCATATAACATATTTAATGAAATGAACGGTGTTATTATGCTTTAGCAAGGTAAATTGTTTCAAGTTTAAACAAAGTTTTACCAAAATTTACTACTCACTAAATTAAAAAAACTGTTTACAGACCGATTTTTATGTGGTACTATATGAGCATAAAACAGCTCATAATTTTCCCCCTTATCATCGCTAGAGAGAATCGATATTTATCGGTTCTTTTTAGCGTTTTAGGGATTTACTTCAATATACTTTTTTACTATATATATAGGAAATAGGAGCAGAGCAAATCAGTTTCTTCCAACATCACAGCCATTCTAAAAAGATAATTCTTTATTGCTAGTGACGAACACTTATTTTTTTGGAATAAGTCGATTTTGTTTAAGAAAACATGTTTTTGTTTATCATTTGCTATATTTTTAAAACACTCCCATATATGCAAGCAAGTATCGATAAAGCCTTGTTTGCTTGTTTCGCGTTCCAACGCAACTTCGATTAGGGTATAGAACGCTTTTGCGGGATAGTTTGGTGCCGTCTCTAACAGGGTACATA
>RZYX01000459.1 GCA_009930155.1 Clostridia bacterium
GAATGAGGGTGTTCCTTCATCAAACTCTGTATTAACTTCATCCTCGATCTCTTCGGGAGCAAGCCACTCGCCTTTCTCATTTTTTTTTGCCAGATAGAAATTGTTATTCCCAAGTCCGGTTATAGCGCTGATCTTGCTCTCTTTATCTTTTGTTCTGGAAGATGCGAAATAGAGTTGGTCAAAATTGCTGCCGTAAAGCATGGGACTGAATTCACTCCGCCGGGAGTTGAATTTATCCATCTTTTTTACAGTATATCGGGTAGGTGTTTTTTTCCATTCAGGAGCAAGCAGGCATCCATTGATTCCGTTCAGTGCTAATTTATTTTGCGGATTTAATTTTAAGAATGCTTCGTATTGCTTGATAGCATCCCCATATTTACCTGTTTTATGAAGCATTTGGGCCAATCTGAGTATAGCTATACTGTCTGGGTAGTTGTAGCGTATTGCATTCATATATGCACTTGATGCTCGCGGTGTGTTGTTTATTATCCGGTTGCATTCTGCCATTCGGAAGGCGATATATCCTCTTAGATCCCGATTTTGAGGTTTTGTTTTTGTGTATACTTTACGGTATATGGCTGCTGCTTCATAATATTCGCCAATACGATGTTTTTCTTCTGCATCACTCAGCTTAGCCGATTTACAGGAGAAGAGAACTAAGGCTGCAAGTAGAAGCCATAAATAAGACAAAAAACAATACTTCATAACACGTAATGCATGATTATAACAAAGTAACTGATTTTTTTTATATTTATTATGCTTGTTTGTCCGATTCAATAAAAAAGTAATGCTTAGAGCGGGATGACTCAATTATTGAATCAACTTTATTAAGTATATTAACGTTTATGATGTTGTATTTTCCTTTATGGTATATATTTGTGTTTTATATTTCATTTAATCTAAAATGCTATGGAACAACAAAGATTACAGTCTCTGGATGCCTTGAGAGGCTTCGATATGTTATTTATTATGGGAGGAAGTTCCTTTTTTGTCGCTTTAAGTAAATTTTTGCCTGCTTCAATTGGTGAGGCG
>RZYX01000460.1 GCA_009930155.1 Clostridia bacterium
ACTATATGATAGCACAAAATGAATAAATAGCCGAGTTTGACAACTATGTATTGAAATTATAAAATAATTAGTAAGATGAATAAACAATTTAAGTGGTTTTAGCAGGCTTAGCAGCTGGCGCTTTGGGCGCGGCGGTCCTGCACAAGTCTCTAACTAAGAGAATTAGAACTATTAAGACTATTAAAAATATTGAGGGCGATTTATATAAGGTTGACTATTTCGCCGATTATAAATTAGAGGAGGTTTTGAATGAAAATATAGGGAGCGTTTCTGATCTAGAAAAAGTCTTATCTAAGAAATTATTTTTTGGCTACCCAATAAAAACTAAAGAAAATCTGTTTGGTTGTAGCGCCTTTTCAGCAAAAACGACAGATGGCAAGTTTCAGTCTTAGAACTTCAGACCGAACCGACTGCGCAGGATACTGGCAAGCCAAAGATAATCACAACATTAGCCGTGCGAATGCTGCTCGACCAAGCCGCCACTACTAGGGAGGCTGTAAATATGTTGCAGAAATACGATATACAGTCTTCTGCCGGCAAGCCATATCACTTTTTCATTTCCGACACTTCGGGCGAAACGGTAATTGTCGACTGACCTGATCAAACGATGAATGTTTTGGACCACGAAGCTGCAACCAATTTTCAACTTTCACCCGGAAAAACTTGTGGCGAAGGCATTGGACATAGTAGGTTCAAAAAATTGAAAGCTGGTCTAGAAAAATCCAAAAAAGACTCTGGGATGACGCCTGCGCAAGCAATGGATCTACTCGAAGAGGTTAGCATCAAATGGAATGGTGAGTGGCAAACTGAATGGTCGGTGGTGTATCATTTAGACGACTTCTCTTTGGATATCTGCAACGATATGAACTACGCCAAAGTGCACCATTTTAAAGATTAAAATAAAGCTAATTATTGATAACTGGCAAGATTACAGAGATAATTTCTTCATCAGTTAGCGGCGGTTTTGGCGGATTTTTCCTTTTCATATTGTGAGATTTTTAGTCTTTAATTTCAAGCCCGCTCATAATAAC
>RZYX01000461.1 GCA_009930155.1 Clostridia bacterium
TATCGGAACAACAGTATAGAACAAGACCATCGGCATATTAAAAAAGTAACTAATCATATGTCTGCGTTACTGTAGACTGCGTTTGCACTATATTTCCGTGTCCATCATCTGATTCGATTATCTTTTGTTCGCTTTTTATAATTTTTTAAGATGTAATGGAGTTCATTTCCCAAAAGATATTTTTTAACAGTTGTTTTTTATCTTCATTTATTGTTGCTACTTCTTGTGGATTGTTAATGTCCGTATTTATCTTAATTGCATACACCGAAAGTACATTTTCCCAAACTGCTTTGCCGCCGCTAATTTCAAGCACATCAAAGGTGTTTGAAGATTTTATTTCTTCAAGCTTCTTATTGTAGTCAGAGTTTATCTCATCAATTACAGAACTTAATGTAATGCCCGTGCCAGAATGTTCATTCGCAAAGAATATACCATATACTGAGCTTGAAATAAGTGCTGCCAGACAACTCACAATGATGATTACCACTGCTACCTACCCAACCGCCTGCTGCAATTGCAGCTATAAGTGATTTAGTTCCAGCAATTATCGCCTTTACAGCTGAAGCAGTAACTTTCGCTGACACTTTCGCCAATTTGGGCACTCTTTGAGTAGCTTTTGCAGATTTGGTAGCAACTTTAGATGCTTTTTGGGTATTCTTGACTACATATTTTGTAGTTTTCTGAGAATCTCTTACCACTCTCCAAGATGAATTAGCCGTACTGCCTTTAATTGACTTTACGGATTTTATGCCATTTCCATTATTAACTTTAGTAAATTGCTTTTGCATTTTGCTTGTTGTACGTTTTTCTTTAAATCTTAACACACTGTCTTTTACTTTTAAATAGTTTTCTTTAGTTGCCTTAATACCTTTATTATCCGATTTATGAAATTGTTTCACCGCCTTTTGATTCACTTTATCAAAGGCGAATTTTGATCTATTTACAGCATACTCCTGGGATGAGCCTTCCGAATCACGAACTAATTGTTCTGCCTTTTCTTTAATATTAGTACTGGCTTGTTTTATAT
>RZYX01000462.1 GCA_009930155.1 Clostridia bacterium
GTTCTATTGCATTGCCTTTATCATCAAAGAAACATAGCGTTCTTGCTCTATGCTTACTGTCTTTCCAATGTGCAGGTTCTAAATCGTGACACTCTTTACAAAGGTACTCAAGGTTATTATGATTAAGCGTTACATCAGGATTGTTTATTGTCTGTGGTGTTATGTGATTTATATGATGAACGATATACCCTGTCTTGTCTTTGCACCGTTCGCACAGCCCACCTAACCGTCGGCTAATATTCTTTCTTGTATATAGGATTGTCTGCACTTTTTCCATAACGTGCTTTTGTAAAACCTTTTTGCAAAATCTTTAGCCAACTGCGTCACCACCTTTATATCTCCATGAACATCCTTTTGCTGTATGATATCCTTTTGCTTTGTTACAACATCTTACAATGCTGCTTACAACTATGCCTACATGCCTTGATGCACTTGATGCACTTTCATACTCCTTAATAAGTTCCCCGTTACTATCAAAAGATTGTACAGCTTTTTTACTTATGTTATTATGTGTGCCATATGAATTATTATATGCCACTGTACACCATTCAAGATTTAAGGCACTGTTGTTGTCTTTTATTTCATCTTTATGATTAATGCACGGATAGCATAAAGGATTGTTTATAAATGCCGTTGCTACCAGCCTATGTACTTTTAGTGTCTTAGGCTTACTGTTCTTTGTAAGCGTTGCTACTATATATCCATATTTATCATGACTTGTTTTTAACTTCATATTTCTTTTGCAACCAAACACTTCACCATAATTGCTAACTTGATATAACCCCTCGTAGCCTTTTACATCTTTCCAAATTTCTCTCATAGCAAATTCCTCTTTCTTAAATAAAATTAGCGTGACATTACGCCACGCTTTTGTTATATAAAAAAGAGCATCAGGAACATACCCTGAAATTAGTTACTCTTTAATATGCCTGTCTGCATTTCTGCCATTGCTTGCTCTTATAGAATTTCTTTGCAAAGTCTTTCACTATCAACCATACTTTCTAATCAGTTCGTTAATTCTCTTG
>RZYX01000463.1 GCA_009930155.1 Clostridia bacterium
GGAGTATCCAGCGACGCGGATGCCGTCTTAACGCCCTCAATTTCTTTTACCTCGTCTATGATTTCATTGTAGCCTGTCAAATACCCGCTTTCTGCTTTTAGCGTGATATGCGATGCGCTGCCTATTGTTTTATCAATAAGACTCGTCTGCAACCCCTGAATTAATAATCCTATAAAAATTTGTACAGATACGCCTATCGCGATCCCCAGCGTTATTAAAAGGGTTTGCCCTTTGGCAGACTTCAAAAAGCGCAATGCTATTTTAATCGGAAGCAACATTTATTGTACCTCCTTTGCAAGCGCTGCAATATCCTCATATGTTTGCAAATACTTATCAGCGCCTATTTCTTTTGTATTTTGATTGTTTACAAAGGCATTGCCGCCCACCACGATAAAAGGCATTTCTTGTGCGTTTGCCCGTATCGCTTCAATGGTACGCTTTGCCGAAACAATATTAAAGTAATTGGTTACGCTCAGTGCCAAAATTTTTGGCTGGATTTCGTTAATCGCGTAAATAAATTCTTCTTTCGGCGTACTGCTGCCCACATAAACAGAGTCAAAACCCGCCAATGTAAAGAAATCGGCCACCATGCGCGCGCCGATTTCGTGATATTCGCCATCAGGGCAAATAATGACTGCGATACCGTAGCGTTTGCCGTTGTACAATTTATTACGAAGCTTTACCATGTAGGGATAAGCGCACTCTAAAATCGTACGCACAATCGAACTACGCACATGCTCTTTCCAAATACAAATCTTTTTGTCTTTCAAGTCACATTTCATCTCGTTTAAAGCGCGTTCTAGGACTTCTGTATAAATATTAATGAAATCTTGAATGCTCTGTGCTTTTTGAAATTCGTCTACAATCAGACTTACCGCCTTTTCTTTATCTTCCGCATCCAAATAAGTGCTAAAGATTTCATAAAGCCTCTCCATGATCCACCTCTTATGTATCTTTCTAATATAAACAATATCATAAAAGGCGCAAGAAAACAATGCTAAATTTTATTTAGAAGTATTTTATTT
>RZYX01000464.1 GCA_009930155.1 Clostridia bacterium
ACATTAATATTATCTCAAAAAACTGCGAAGTTAGAAATGCTGTTATGCCAGAAGGAGTGTTTGTGCGGGAGTGCGAGGTCTGCTTCAATTCTCTTGTGACAGATGTGAAATATGATGGCGTGATTAACTTTGAACTCTCAAAAGACAGCAAGATTGCCAAGATTTTGTTTGTCAAAAATAGTGCCACAATTAAATCTGTCATTTCCGCTGTCGACTATTTTGTGGTGAGTGGGACGGTGTTTAGTTCCATAATCTATGAAACGGAAGACAAAAGCATTAGAAGCATAGTTAAAGAAAACAACTTTTCAGAGGAAATTGAGGCAAAAGGCACAACAAAAGAGAGCAATATTCAAGCATTAATTTTCACAAAAGAGGCTGTTTCAACCGAAAATAGCGACAAAAATATGTTCGTTTTTGATGTTCCGATTGCCATTTCTGCCCAAGTTTATAATAAAAATTGCACAAAAACAGTGATTGACGCTTATAGTTTGAAAAATGAAGTGAATTTGACGACGGAATCTTTCAGTGTGGGAGAATTTGCTTCAACAAAGCAAGCAGACGAAAATATTTTAACAAACTTTACGCTTAGCGAGAGTATTCCACAGATTGACAAACTTCTTGCAACGACTCCAACATACATAACCATTTTAAATCAAATTGTGAAAAACAGCGAAGTTGTCCTTGAAGGTCTTGCAAACATCAATCTTATATATTACAGCGAAGATGCTGACGGAAACAATGTTCTTAACTCGCTTGATGTCGAAGTTCCATATTCAATCTCTCTTAAATTAGCAGAAATTTCAGAAAGTGACCAAATTGTTTCACAGGCAGTGCTGGGGGACATCAGTGTCAAGGTGAAACACGGCAGAGAACTCGAAATCTTTGCAGAAGTGAAGGTGGACATAAGTCAAACATCACTGTCAACCTCCGCAATTACTTCGCAAATTGCACTTGGTGAAGATAAGCCCGAAAGAGATTATGCAATGGAAATCTATCTTGCAAAGTCAAGTCAAACTTTGTGGGAC
>RZYX01000465.1 GCA_009930155.1 Clostridia bacterium
AATTTACCCTGACCATGGATTTTCCCATCTGCAAACTGACCTTCATATATTAACTTACCATCTTTATATAAAGTACCCTGACCATTTGCAAGGTTCCCTTTAAGTTCGCCGTCATAATCAAATTCTTCTGAGACTTCTACCTTTTTAGAGCATCCGGAAATGGCAAAAACAAAAAGTAACAAGGCAATAAATATTATTTTTATATATTTTCTTCTACTATTTTTCATTTCATCATCCCCTTACTCCGCAGGTAGCAGATGGAACTTGTACTGCAAAGGATTCTCCTCTTACGAATTCCTTAAATTTTTCCCATACATTATCAAGTACTATGCCAATTTTATCTAGATCACTACCAACATAAACTTCAGCCCTGGCTTCTATACTTTTGTCTCTGGTATGGGCAATTATTTCCGTTTGTCCTAAAGCCTTTCCTTTAACCACTGCATCCGAACTAATCTCTATTATCTCACTATCGTAATAGCCCAAAAGAACATCACCTGGATTTGCATCTGCTGGCGTTATTTTTACATTTAACTGAATTTCCTCTCCAACTTCAAGATTTAATACAGATGGCACCAGGGTTACAGATTCAATCTTTACTGCTGCTTTATCTACTACAGTAACAATGCAAGTAGCTTTGGCTTCTTCTCCACTCATTTGATCTGTAGCTGTAATTGTTATTGTTGCCTGACCCGGGCTTACAGCTTTAATGTCAAAATATGCAGAATTACTTTGACTTTGTTCAACCTGGGCAACTCCAGAATTAGACGATTTATATTCCAGCCAACCTGTTCCTGAAAATCCCTGGACATAAAAGTCATCTTGCTGCCCAACTTCCAATGTCATTTCAGCTTTGCTTATGTTAAGTTTGAATGCATATAAGGGTGATGTTATTCCTGCGAGAAAAATTAGCAGCAAAAATATTACAAGAAAATTATTTTTGCTTAGAAAGCTTTTCCTTTCCATATTCTTCACAACCTTCCTTTTTATTGCAATAAATGCAAATAAAATATAACCAATA
>RZYX01000117.1 GCA_009930155.1 Clostridia bacterium
CAGAGATATCGATGGCGACAGCCAACAATTTATCGCAAGAACCATCCTGCTCAATCAGCGGTACTTTTATTGTCGAAAGCCAGTGTTCTGAGCCATCCGCATAGGTAATTTTCTCTTCAGGAATAATCACCATTTTTTTACCGGAAATAACACCAATATCATTCTTCATAAAATTTTCTACTTCCCCGTCTTGGGGATTGAATTCACTGTCTCTGTGCCCTTCCAATGCTTCCGTGGTTGTGCCATAGGCATTACAAAGTGCTTTATTTGCGAGCTCAAAAGTTCCGTCACTTTTTGTAAAAGTAAAAAAGTCTCTTAGGCTACTGCCATCATCTAGATTGGTTGTTGGATACATAACACTTACTTTTACTACTGCGTCAACTAAAGGTTGCCCATTACCTAAAACTTTTCCTTTCCAATGCTTTCTTTCTGTATTATTCGCTATTGGTGGATAAATATAATAGTGATATGGATCGTTTTCAGCATTTGGTAAGAAATTGCATTCATTTTGAGTTAATGGAATATTAAAGACACTGCTACTCAAGCCATTTTCCCCACTACCTGTGAAATCTACTATCTTTTTGAATTCGCCAAAAATATTAACAGTATTTGTCCCGGAATCATCAAGATTAACTGGCTCATATCCTCCATCAGCTGTTAAAACTCCCCATTTCCCTTTATCATCATATTGGTGATCATATAATTGCCACCATGAATAACCAAGAGAATTACAATCCAAACTTTTCTGTAGTGTTGAAAGAGCAAAATCACGCTGTTCTAATTCTTTTTCAGCAATTTCATCTTCATCAGGATTTTGTTCGGGAATATGCGTTGAACTTCCTACCTCTCCTATCATCCATGGAAAGTCGATAGTTTTATTAAAATAGTAAAGTTGTCTGTTAATTTCACTTCCATTAGTTTGAATATGATTGTCGCTGTATTCTCCTTCATATAAATGAAAACTGTGCACATCGCAGTGCTTAAATGGTTCTACTCCCAATATAAAGAAAGTTCTTATTGAAACATGCCCTACTGTAATAAAATGATTTCGATCTACAAACTTTATGCTCTCAACAAGAGACTTTACTGTTTCACTAAGCTCATAGGGCGTAGTACAACCTTCTATACCATTGTAAGATAATAGCTCATTAAAAAGATCGTAACCTATTAATGTGGAATTACCCCGGAACTCAATTGCTATATCATGTAAGAAATTGCAAAACTGCTGATTAATCGTATGTCCGGTTGGTGTCAAAAGACTTCTTATTGACTCATTTCCATTTCCGTCAACATAAGTCCTTTCACTCCCCATAACCCAAATCACCTTTATTCCACATTCTTCAGCCGCTTCCAATACAACATGCATAGCCTGCTTATAATACTCTTTTCCATTTTCACTTTCCAGATCTGTTAAAATTTCCCAATCTCTTACCCCTTCTTCTCCATCATTCACGCAAGGATCAGGGTTGTCACCTGCTTCATGATTCTTATAATACATACTGGTTGTAAGAATATCCGAATCCCAACGTCGTTCAACCTGACATCCCATTAGTCTTATACTATTAAATCCCATTTTCTTTAAAGCTAAAAAATGTGCTTTCAAAAATCTATCTGCATCTACTTGATTTGTAGGTAGTGCTATTCCGCCTCCCCACTTATAAAAATAATCAGTTGAAGGTGCCACAACTAACTCATCACTATCATTTAAAAACATGCTAATCAAATAATTACATGTTTTTAAATAATATTCCTCACCTTGATAATTAAACTTTCCAGCTTGCATATATACAAAAGGGTTGTCAACACTTTCGCAATAATTCTGTCCTAACACAGCTTTACCCCCCCTACAAGGCTAATGCCAATAACGGCAAGCATTGCAGAAAAAATAAAAAACTTTTTCATAATTAATTTTTTTAGAGTTAATAACAATTTATGCCTCCAAAAATAATACAACCTACCTAATTTGACAAATATTTGTTGAACTATTTTATAAAAAAACAATGCCCCCTACTTTTATTTGAGCAGGAGGCATTGCAATGCGTTGTATTTCTGTTCTATTGATTTTATTGATTCATAATTTCGTACAAAGCATCGAGTTTTGGTGTGAGAATAATCTCTGTTCTACGATTTTTTGCACGAGCTTCCGGAGTTTTTGCAGGATCGATTGGCAAATATGCACTTCTACCCGCAGCAGTTAATCTCTTTGGATCGATACTCGAGCTACTCAAAAGAATTTTTACTATTGAAGTTGCTCGTTTAACACTTAAATCCCAATTATCTTCGATATTTCCATTTCCACCGTAAGCTAATTCGTCGGTGTGCCCTTCGATTAATATATTAATATCCTGATTATCCTCAAGAACACCGGCAAGTTTTTTTAATGCCTGAACACCCTTTGGATCGACATCCCATTTCCCGGATTTAAAAAGTAATTGCTCTTCGAGCGACACATAAACTTTACCATCTTTCATAGTAACAGTCAATCCATTTCCTTCAAATCCAACCAAAGCGTTAGCAACAGTATTACGCAAAGCATTCATAACAGAGTCTTTGGAATCTAAGATAGCCTGGAGCTCCATAACTTTTGCATTTTTGTCGGCAAGCTCTTTTTCTTTTAAATCAAGTTGTATTTTTAAAGCATCGAGATTTGCTCTTTCTTGATTTAATCGAGCCTCAAGTGCGCGCAACTCATCCTCTTTACGTTGCAATTCCTCGCGGGTTTCCTGTAACAAAGCCATTGCTTTTTGAGCATCAGCATCCGCACCGGCACGCAGTTTTTCCTGATTTTCGAGTAATTGTTGGTAAAGATCGTTAATCTTATCATACTGACTTGTTAAGGTACGATATGCATTTCCTTTTATTGCAGTATCAGTAACTAAAGAGTTTTTATCAATCTTCATTTTGTCTATCTGAGCCTGCAACTCATTATTAGATGTTGTTAATGACTCGTTATCTTTTTTTAATTCATTACGCTCTGTCTCACAAGTTTCTTTTGCTTCTTTTACCTCTTCAAATTGTCTTGCGGGTACACACGAAAATATCATTCCTGCAACAGCAAAGATTATTACAACTTTTAATAAACCGTTTTTATTCATGGCGTTAATTTTAATTTGTTTTCACAAAAATAGTCAAGAATTTGTAATTATACCTGTTATAAAACAATTTTTATTTACATGATGCTGTTAATTTTTTTATGTTGACTATAAATAAAATATTGTATTTTTGCCAAACAGATATGATAGACACAAAAAAATATAAGCTTTTAAGCCAAATTGACTCTCCCGAAGACCTGAAAAAGTTTTCATTAAGGGATTTGCCAAAAATTTGCGAGGAGTTACGATGTTTCATAATAGAGTCGGCATCAAAGAACCCCGGACACTTTGGAGCAAGTCTTGGAGTTGTTGAACTTACTGTTGCTTTACACTATGCATATAATACTCCAGACGATCAAATAGTTTGGGATGTAGGACATCAGGCATACGGGCATAAAATATTAACAGGTCGAAGAGATGTATTTCACACAAACCGCGCCTATAAAGGAATAAGTGGTTTCCCTAATCCAAAAGAGAGCAAATACGACAGTTTTGGAGTTGGACACTCCTCGACAAGCATATCAGCAGCCCTCGGGATGGCTGTTGCAGCAAAACTTAAAGGCGACAAACATCAAACTATTGCAGTAATTGGGGATGGGGCGCTCTCGGGAGGGATGGCTTTTGAAGGATTAAACAATATGGCAGCAACGAATAGTAATATGTTAATTATTTTAAATGATAATAAAATTGCTATTGATGAAAGTACCGGAGCACTAAAAGAATACCTGACCGACATTGCAACATCAAAAACTTACAACAGAGTAAAAGATGATGTCTGGAATTTTTTGGGTAGGATAAATAGGCTTGGAGCAAATGTACAGGGTTTTACGCAAAAAATTGATAATGCGATAAAGTCCATTATTATGCGAAACAGTAATCTTTTCGAGTCGCTAAACATCAGATACTTTGGTCCTGTTGACGGACATGATGTTGTTTTATTATCGAAATTGCTTGACGATATTAAAGACATTCCAGGTCCAAAACTTTTACATATTATCACTAAAAAGGGTAAAGGTTTTAAAGAAGCTGAACAAAATCAAACAAAATGGCATGCTGCTCCCGGTAAATTTGATGTATTGACAGGCAAATTACTCGATCAAAATAAAGACATCAACAAACCACAAAAATACCAAGATGTTTTTGGAGATGCAATAGTTGAGCTTGCCAAAACTAACCCTAAAATTGTGGCAATAACACCTGCAATGCTTTCGGGCAGCTCACTTTTAAAAATGCATAAAGATTTTCCCGATAGATGTTTTGATGTAGGAATCGCCGAACAACATGCTGTAACTTTTGCTGCAGGGCTTGCGATTAGAGGGCTAAAACCTTTTTGCAACATCTACTCAACTTTTGTTCAAAGAGCATACGATCAAATTGTACACGATGTTGCATTACAGAACTTACCGGTTGTTATGTGTCTCGACAGAGCCGGGTTAGTTGGAAATGACGGAGCCACACATCACGGAGCATTCGATATTTCGTTTCTCAGATGCATTCCAAACTTAACAATTGCTGCACCTCGGAACGAATTTCAGTTAAGAAATTTGATGTTTACGGCTCAACTCGACAAAAACAATTTTCCTTTTGTAATAAGATATCCACGAGGTGAATCAACCCAACCACCAAGCGAGCCTGAATTTAAAGAACTAGAAATAGGCAAAGGTGAGTGTGTTATAAAAGGCGAAGACCTTGCAATCGTCAGCATTGGTACACCCGGAAACACTGCAATAAAACTTGCTCAAGATTTAAAAGACGATAACATAAACATATCGGTCTATGATATGATTTTTGTTAAACCAATTGATATGAACTTATTTTTTGATATTGTTAGAAATCATAAACATATTATCACCATCGAAGACAATGCAATAAAAGGAGGCTTTGGAAGCCTTATAGCAGAGCTTATATTAGAAAATAAAATCGATATTGATTTAACTACTCTTGGAATACCAGACAAATTTATCGAACATGGTTGCCAATCGGAATTAATACAACACTGCGGTTACGATTATAC
>RZYX01000118.1 GCA_009930155.1 Clostridia bacterium
TTTAGGCATATAAATAACTATTGTTTTACATTGTAAACATGTAACTATCAGTTATTTATTTGAATTTAAATAAAAAGCGGTGAATAATGCGGGTTAAGCATAAAAAAATCTAATTAACAGACAACCGATAAACAATTTTTAAGTCTATACAATGAAAAACGGGACAAAATCATTAGAAAAGAAAAAAAATGTACTTTTTTCCTAATTTTTCACTAATTTTTAGTAGAATTTTTTAAATTTGCTGAATTAATATAGCAAAAAAACACACATATAATATGAGAAAGTTAATTTCAGGACTCATTTTCTTATCGTTTTTGATCATATCTGGCAATATCTTATCGCAAGATAATTGTGCAAATGCAGTTGATATTCCTATTGATGTATATGGAACTTGTGGCGATATGGCATTTACAAATGTAGATTTTGACGGTGCTGTGCCTTCAACAGATGCTCCTGCTCCAACTTGTGGTAGTTTTAGTGGCGCAACCAATGATATGTGGTATAGTTTTACTGTTCCTGCAGGTGTTACCGAAATGGCTTTTCATGCATTTAATGCGCCAACACCAATGTTTGCTATGCCTCCACTATTGGATGAAATTCCTGCTTGTGGTCCGGGAATGGCTGTTTATACCGGCACTTGTGGTTCTTTAACTTTATTAGATTGTTTTAACGACTCCGATGGATTGATGCAAAATGGAGAAATTCGTTGGGAGGTTTTAAATTTAACTCCCGGACAAACAATTTATGTTCGTCTTTGGGAAGAAGATAATGATGTTACCTCAATGTTTTTTGCAGCATCAGTTTTAACAAGTTTACCTGAATCAGATTGTAACAACCCTCCAGAGTTATCAACAGCAGGATGTAATATTTTAGCCCCTGGAGGAACAATTCAAGCACCAGACGAATGTGGGTGGTCCTCTACAGACAATGTTGTTTTTTACACATTCGAAGTGCTACCAACCGATCCTCAACCTGTGGTTCTTGAAATTGAGTATGGACAATGTTGGGCAAATGAGGTCGATGGAATATTCCCAAGTGCTCCAGAAATTCAATTCGCAATTTACGATTGGAATGGGAATTGTACCGGCGTTGGAGGAAGTCCATCAAGTGATCCTCCAAATAATACTACTTATCAGGGTTGTGAAAGTGGAACAGGAACAGTGATATACACACAAAACCTACCGCCGGGTGAATACGTGCTAGCAATGGATGGGTTCAGTTTTGAAGGAGGAAACTCGCTTTGTACTTTTGGTATTGCTGCATCTTTTATAGAACCCGATCCGGGAGATTTATCAGTTACTTTAAACACAGTTGATAATGGGTGTGGAGAACAAGGTTCTGCTACTATTACAATAAACTCATCTTGTGGTGGAGCTCCAACCGTAGCTTGGAGTTCTTCTACTAATACAAGTCTTACAGAAGCCCCTTTAGCAGCAGGAAATTACTCTGTAACCGTTACCGATAACGATCCTGCTTGTGGAGATACTGTTATTAATTTTAACATTTCAGATAATAGCAATTTTGCAGTATCTATAACTCCCTCAGGAAATCCTTGTGCAGGTCCGGTAACTTTAACTGCTCAGGTAATGGGAGCCAACCCCGGAGATGTTACCTTTGAGTGGGACGATCCCGCAAATAGCTCAGGACAAAGCATTGTTGTAACCGACGGGACATATTCTGTAACTGCAACTTATGGTACTTGTATTGATAACGATAGTTACACCGTTGTAAGTGGTAACTTTGATTTTAATGTGGTTTATACTGCTGCAATCTGCGAAGGTGGAACAGGAAGTGCAGGTATAAATATTATTGAAGGTACAGGTCCTTATATGTACGAATGGTCAACTGGGGCTATTGCCCCCGGGATCCCTATTACTAGTGGCGGAAATTATGGTGTAACAGTAACTGACACACATAGTGCATGTTCAGACTCGCGTAGCTTTTCTGTTTCGGTAAATCCTGCTGTTGATGTGATTATCGATTATGCAGATATTACGTGTCATGGTGAAGTTGATGGTTGGGCAACAGCAATTCCATCGGGCGGAACTCCTGAATACGATTTCGATTGGTCAACAAATATGCCTACCGAAACAATTTCCGATTTGATTTCAGGAAATTACGCAGTTACGGTTACAGATGCAAATGGTTGTACCGGCTCTTCAACAGTTTTTATTGCCGAGCCTCCTCAATTTTATTATTCCATTACCCCAAATACAGGAATATGTCGTGGTGACCAAACCGATTTGCAAGTAACCGCAACAGGAGGCGTAGAACCTTATCTTTATGATTGGAGTGACAGTCCAGGGATAAATACTGACTTTAGAACAGTTAGCCCTGAAACAACAACAACATATACTGTAACTGTTGTCGATGCCAATGGATGTGAATATACACCTCAAAACTCAACAGTTACTGTTAGTCAACCTATCTCTATTGATGTAACAACTGTTGATGTATTATGCCATGGCGAATGCACCGGATCTGCTACACTCGAAATTACGGGAGGAATTGCTCCTTTTACTTACTCTTGGGGAAGCACAACAGACTATTTTCAAAACCTTTGCGTTGGCGATTATTCTGTAACAATTACCGATAAATATGACTGTGAAGGATCTGCTAATTTTGAAATTACCGAACCCGACACAATTTATTTAACAACATACTCTGGTTCGGCTACATGCTTTGGTTACACCGATGGATATGTTGAAGTTGATGTTATTGGTGGTGTGCCTTTCTCAAACGAGTTTGGCGAATTCTATAACTATCAATGGTCAAATGGTAGTACTCAAGACTCGTTAGCTATCGGTTTTGGCATGCATACTGTTACTGTTACTGATGCTAATGGATGTGCTCATACCGCAACAGCTTTTGTTAGTCAACCCGATGCTGTTTATGTAACTCCTGCTTGGGGTGGTACAATTTGCATTGGCGAGGAATTTACAACTTTTGTTAATGCTACCGGTGGTCTAGGCCCTTACAATTTTGTTTGGACAGGAACAGACGAAACAATCATGTATGGAAATAATTTAACAGTAGATCCTGTTGAAACAACATCCTACCAAATTATTACAACTGATGACCGAGGTTGTTTTGGCCCTCCACAAACCATCACTGTAAATGTACATCCTGTCATTTCAATAGTAAATACTAGCGTTAGTCCAGGAGATATTTGTATTGGCGAGTCTGTTTATGTTGAAATGGATATGCAGGGCGGAAATGGTGGACCTTACACTATTGATCGACTTGATGGCGGAATTGTAAACATGCCTTATACTTTCTATCCTGTGGAGTCGGGTTATTATGCTTTTGAGGTTAGCGACAATTGTGGATCTCCAACTGACAAAGATTCAATTTATGTTACAGTTCATCCAAAACCACAAGTTGCATTTTTTGCCGATAAAACAGCGTCTTGCCCTCCAGGATTATTCCAGTTTACCGAAACAACACCGGATCAGGGACAAACCTATCTTTGGGATTTTGGCGACGGAGGTTTTTCTGTGCAAAAAAATCCTGTACATACTTATTCCGAAACAGGTACTTACGATGTGTCGCTTACAGCATGGTCTGAGTGGGGATGCGAAAGAGTTAGAGAGTATGAGAATATGATAACAATTTACCCGGAACCACGTGCCGATTTTGCCGGAACCCCCGAAATAGTTTCCATTTTTAACCCAATGGTCGAGTTTGTTAATTATACCGAAGGTGGTCAAACTTATTTCTGGGATTTTGGAGATGGTTCATCTACACTTTGGACAAATATGCCTCAAGTGCATTTTTATAACGATTTGGGCGAGTATCAAATTATGATGATTGCTAAAAACCAGTACGAGTGCCGAGATACAGCGTATAAGACTATCAGGGTAAAAGATGAATTTACATTTTATGCTCCTGAAGCCTTTACACCAAACGGTGACGGTCTAAACGATATCTTCTATGTTATTGGTCATGGAATTGATGCAAGCCAATTCTATTTTGTTGTTTATGACAGATATGGTAGCAAAGTTTTCGAAACTGAGACGTTTGACGAAGAAAGACCCTATCGTATGGCCTGGGACGGTTCGCATAACGGCAGTGTAATGAAAGGCGATCCCGTTCTTACAAATGGAATGTATAGATGGTATTGCTCTTTCGTTGATTTAAATGGTAAACCGCGCGAAGAGAGTGGTACAGTAACACTAATAAAATAAAAACACAAAACATTCAAAAATATTAATGCATATAAAATAAGCAAGAGTTTTAATCGTTTATCCTAAAAATTGATTGTGGTGAAGATGAATAGAATTATAATAATCATAGGATTGACGATTGGCTTTTTAGCTTTGTTGATACTTAGTTCTTGCAATAAAAACAACTTTACAACTAATCCTGCCGATAAATTGGAGTTCTCAACCGATACTGTGCAGTTTGACACCATTTTTACAAATATCGGTAGTGCAACAAATTATTTTATTGTGCGAAACTCTAATCAATCAAAATCCATTAAAATCGATAGGATTTTTGTAGCCGGAGAATCAAATAGCAAATATCGATTAAATATAAATGGATTTTCAACAAATAATATCACCGATTTGGAGCTTCCACCGGGCGATTCGATTTTTATCTTTGTTGAAGTAACAATCGATCCGAATCGTGACGAAATGATCGAAGAGGATTCTGTAGTTTTTATCTCAAATGGAAATGTGCAAAATGTAAAACTAATTTCTTATGGTCAGGATGTAACATTAATTAATGGTCAATACATAAGCAATGATACAACTTGGACATCAAATAAACCTGTATTAATATACAACTCTGCGCTTGTCGATACATTGATAACTCTAACTATTAATGCAGGCACAAAAGTTTACTTTCATCGTGGGTCCAGCCTTTTTGTTAAAGGAACAATCATTGTTAACGGCCAAAAAGACAATACAGTAACATTTACAGGCGACAGGCTCGAAGATTATTACAGCGAAACCGCCGGACAATGGGGAGCATTTATTCAAGATGCTTTTGGAAACACTACAGGCATTTTTGGTGGCATACATCTTTTGGCAGGTTCCAAATATAATGAATTTAATTACGCCGAAATAAAAAACAGTATAGTCGGGTTACAAGTCGATTC
>RZYX01000466.1 GCA_009930155.1 Clostridia bacterium
AACTGAAGTTAAAGCCAGTACGCTGCGTAACCAGCCATCTTCCACGAAATATTATCCTCCAACTAAACCCCTTGTTGCGGTCCGCATATTGCAAAGTACATCCAATAATTTGTGAATTACAGAAAGGACTGAGAAGCGCCGGTGCAAGGTAGTCTACACCGCTAAAAACGGCGATTTGTTACCTGTTCTAATTAAAGTAATATAAAAATACCACAGACGTGAGTCTAATTCAAATAAAGGTTTTTTATAAGTTCTTAGACATATATGGGCTGTGACATTTCAGAGAAAAATCGAATTAGACAACATAAATGATAATTGAGATCTAGATGGTATGATTCATTAATTGTTGATAATGCTTGCAACCATGACAGCAATACGTTTGCAGCTTGTTTCTCTGAATGTTGTAAGTGTGTTTTGTTGCTTAGAATAATTAATGTATAAAGCCCATGGGAATTTGTTATTGGTTTGCTATAATGATGTTATTAAAATAAGCAAATAGATTCGAAGGGGACTATATGGACGATCTTTACACAATTCTCGAGGTTGCAAACCTTTTAAACATTACAACTCAAGCCGTTTATAAACGGTTGCAACAAGATCAGGATATTTTGACAGAACACTTGACAACCAAAGGCGGGAAAAAGTCTTTGACTAAAAACGGTGTTCTGCAATTGGCTTCACTAATGAGCATTGAAGATCCTTTTGGTGAAAAGCCCAAAGAATCGATTGAAATAAAGTCTGAAGCCTCAGCACGTCCGGTACTTTCACCAGAGTTAGAGCTGCTAACCTATTTAAAAGATGACAATAAAAGGTTACTTAATGAAATCGAAGAACTAAAAAAGGAAATCATTAATGCTCGCTCTTTACGGGAAGAAGATCGAAAAAGTGCAGAAGAAGAACGTCGTCTGCATGAAGAGTCGCGAATGAGAGCCGACACACTTTTGATGAAAGCAATGATGAATCAAGAAAAACCTCGTTTGTTAGCCCGAATTTTCCGTCGAGGCAACAATAAAAAAGAG
>RZYX01000467.1 GCA_009930155.1 Clostridia bacterium
GGCTTGGGAATATGCAAAGCACTGCATATAAGGATATGGCTATTATCAAACGTTATGTGTTTGCCGCTATGCGTGAGGGTTATATCGAAATAAACCCGTTTGAGGATTTTAAAATAAAACGTTCGGCAGGATCTTTTACTTACTTAACCGAAGATGAGCTTCCGGTATTGATAAAGTTCTATAAATCGGGCGATATGGAATTACCATCCTACAAAACATTACAACTGTTTCTTTATATGTGTTTCAGTTCGCAGCACGTAGGCGATGCGCTGCTTATGCAGGCACAAGCTTTCGAAAGTGATACATTTGTTTACGTGCGGCAGAAACTCCGAAATTCGAAGCCTGAGCCTATCTATGTGCCAATATCAGAAAGTCTGAAAAGCATAGTAAAAGATATTCTCGGACACAGGAAAAAAGGACCGCTTTTCGAGGATATGCCAACCGAACAGGCAATGAACAGAATGCTGAAACAGATATGCTCAAATGAGGCTGTAAAAATAGATAAACCGATAAGCCACAAAACAGGGCGTCATACATTCGCTACATTATACTATTCAAAAACAAAGGATTTATACGGGCTTAAAGAGATAATGGGACACTCTGATATACGGGAAACGCTCAAGTATGTGCATATACTTGAGCGTGATCAACGCAAAAACATTAGTGTGTTCGACTTATTTATGTCCGATCCTGGAACGGACGAATAGTGCGTAGTTTTACTTTCTGCAAAGTTGTTTCGCGCGATTTTCCCATTATTATTTCAATACTTTCAATCAGCACCTTTTGCCCTTTTATTATTTTAGGGGCTGCAAAGTTTATGTTTTGCAACATGTATTCGGGTATTTTCAACTCACATTCCAACGGAATGTTTGAATGTTCTCGATATGACTTATATTGCGTGTGCAAATAATTAAGATTATCCATATCTTCAAGCGGATAAAAAACATTATATGCAGTTTTATAATATACTGTTTGAGTCGGATTTATATCGGCAAGTTTAGTAATACTATTATCAACAC
>RZYX01000468.1 GCA_009930155.1 Clostridia bacterium
CAGATAAGCTTTACAAATAAACATATATACGATAATATTGAAATGGGTCGTGTTATCGAAAAGTGGGTGCCTACTACAGATGGAAAACAGATGTTGGTTTGGCTGATTTTGCCCCCAAAATTTGATGCAACAAAAGAATATCCTGCAATTTTGTATTGTCAGGGAGGACCACAATCTGCTGTTTCTCAATTCTTTAGTTATCGTTGGAATTTTCAGATAATGGCAGCAAATGGTTATGTTGTTATTGCGCCTAATCGTCGTGGTTTACCGGGGTTTGGTACAGAGTGGAATGCTCAAATCTCCGGCGATTATGGAGGCCAAAATATGAAAGACTATATGTCGGCTGTAAATGCATTTAAAGGAGAACCATATATCGATGAGGACCGTATTGGGGCTGTTGGTGCAAGCTATGGCGGTTTTTCGGTTTTTTGGCTCGCAGGTCATAACGAAGACAATACTTTTAAAGCGTTTATTTCACACTGCGGGATGTTTAATCTCGAATCGCAGTATGCTGCAACCGAAGAGATGTTTTTTGTAAATCATGATTTGGGCGGAGCGTATTGGGAAAAAGAAAATAAAATAGCACAAAAGTCTTACGAAAATTCACCTCATAATTTTGTCGATAAATGGAATGCCCCAATTCTGATTATTACAGGTGGTTACGACTTTAGAATACCATACACCGAAAGCCTGCAAGCATTTAATGCAGCACAGTTAAATGGTGTTGAAAGCAAACTGTTGGTCTTTCCGGAAGAAACTCACTTTGTGTTAGAACCACAAAATAGCATTCTCTGGCAACGCGAATTTAAAGCCTGGCTTGATAAATATTTGAAGTAAAGTAGATTTTTGGAATAGGGAAAAATATAGGTAAATTTTCGAGGAACTCAAGAATTTGTTTTTGACGGATTAGCAACTTGGGTTAACCCGCATTATTCACCGCTTTTTATTTAAATTCAAATAAATAACTGATAGTTACATGTTTACAATGTAAAACAATAGTTATTTATATGCCTAAAT
>RZYX01000469.1 GCA_009930155.1 Clostridia bacterium
TTTTTCTATTAAATAATTTCATTATTTTTACTATATAAAAAATTATCAAAAACAAATAAAACCCGCAAATGGAGATGCGGGTTTTATAGTTTTCATAAAATAGTTAAGCATTAATGTTAGGTGGAGCAGTATCATCAGTTTTACCAGCATTACGTATTGGGATATAAATAAGAATTAAAGCAATAATTGCAAGAATAACGTACCCAATAAATGCAGGAGGATTGTTAAATATTTGCATTAATTTAACTTCAGCAATTTTGAAAGGCGCAAAAGCCAAACCTGTTAAAGCTTCGCCTGCTATAAGCCCAGCAGCAACTAAAATACCAATATTTTCAACTCTCACTTTTTGAGCTTCATTATATTTCTTTTGTTTTACAATAATATTAACAATACCTTTTACCAAGCCACCCAAGAAAATAGCAAAAGTAGTTTCTAAAGGCAAATACATACCAACGCTGACAAGCATAGGGCTTTTAACTTGCATTAAAATAAAGCCAACCCCCATCAACATACCAATAATAATAAGAGGCCAAGCCATTTGTCCACCAACTATACCCTGTGATAGCATAGCCATTAAACCGGCTTGTGGAGCAGAAAGTTTAGAGCTGCCAAAGCCACCGTCATAACCTTGCGTTACACCCTGAGCAATATCAGCCTGATTTAGCATATTAAGAATTAAAAACATAACAGCGCCCGAAATAACAACACCAATGATATCGCCAATCTGCATTTTCCAAGGCGTACCACCAAGCAAATGCCCCGCTTTCAAATCCTGCAACATTTCGCCTGCAACGGCAGCCGACACACAAACAATAGCAGCTACGCCAAGTACCGCTGCTACTCCGCCTGTATCGGGTCCAACTCCAATAGCAACGAGAATCAAAGCTGTAATAACAAGTGCAGTTAAAGTAAGTCCGCTTATGGGATTATTGCTCGAACCAATTATACCTACAAGATAGCCTGATATTGCAGCAAAGAAGAATGCAAGAACTATCATAACAGTAGCTGCAATAATAG
>RZYX01000119.1 GCA_009930155.1 Clostridia bacterium
GTCATTTGGCTAAAAGCTATCTATGGTGCTTATATTTTACCCGCTAAACCACTCTATCATTGGAAGGCCTCCTCTTTAAAATCACTTTAAAGATTCCCCCTGAAACTGTTCCTTTGATCCGCATATAACCTTAGTGAATTTGGTTACACAAAAGCATCATTTTTTGACCGCTAGGTTGAATGATTTGAAATAACTAGATTTGACAGTTACCCATAATTCGGAGTGTTGTTTAAAGCAATTTAGGGGGAAAATGCGTTCAACTATTTTGAGGAATATCTTCTTTAGTAATTAGCATCAACGATTCTTTAGAAATATGCCTCGTCAACTTTGACAGCCGCTTTGACTGATTCAATGTTATATCATCAAACAAATTCCGGACAAGACGGCCATTTGCAAAGTGATTATCTTTTTCATTTAATTTTGCTTGTAACAAATCGCGCACGTTTTCAATAGCTTGCTCTTCGGCAACATAGTCATTTTGATTGCAGGTGTAATTGAATATTTGAACAAGCTCATCTAGTGAATAATCACTAAATGAAATGAAAGTATTGAATCTTGACTTTAATCCTGGGTTGGATTTAAAGAACTCCTCCATCAAATTTGTATACCCAGCTACAATAACAACTAGGTCATCGCGATAATCTTCAAGAGCTTTTGTTAACTCAGTAAGACTTTCTCTCCCATAACTATCGCTGTTAGCGTTCTCTGTTATGCTATAAGCTTCATCAATAAAAAGTACTCCACCTTTCGCACGATTAATTAATCTTTTTACCTTGATTGCTGTTTGTCCTTGATACTCAGCAATTAAATCCGTCCTGCTGGCTTCAATAAAGTGTCCTTTACTTAGTAATCCAATAGCCTTATACATCCTCCCAACAATACGAGCCACTGTAGTTTTAGCTGTACCTGGGTTGCCGCTAAATGCCATGTGCAAAGTCTTGTTAGACTTCTTTAAACCGTTTTTAACTCTCAAATGTTGTATCCGATTATAGTCATGACCTGCCCCCAAAAACTGTCCAAGTGAAATGTTAGTATTCACCAGAAATTTTCAAGGCGTATTCCTCCGGGGTCAATTGCCCAAGTGATGAATGTGGTCGGATTTTATTGTAAGATTGCCGCCAGTCTTCGATTGTTTTCTTTGCTTCGGTTAAATTCTTAAACCAATGCTGGTTAAGACATTCGTCACGGAGTTTACCATTAAAGCTTTCTATGTAGCCGTTCTGGGTTGGTTTGCCTGGATCAGTAAATATATGTGCAACTTTATGGTCATATGCCCATGCGTTCATATAATTGCTCGTGAATTCAGAACCGTTGTCCGTCAATATTTCTTTAGGCATTCCTCGGAAAATGGCAACGTTGTTTAGGACAGCGCACACTCGTCTTCCGCTTAGCGATGAGTCTGCCTCCAAAGCGAGGCACTCTCTTGTTGCTTCATCAATTAAGGTAAGAATGCGGATATTGGCTCCGTATCTTGTCCGGTCGCTCACAAAGTCCATAGACCACCTTGAATTTGCTTTTGTGAAATTGCGCTCGGGCATACCACGCTTTTCATACTTTTTCTTTTTGCTTCGCTTTTTTAGGATTAATCCGGCACTTTTATAAAGCCGATATGTCCTTTTATGATTTATATTGATGTTTTCCCTTTTCAGCATGATGTGCAGACGCCGATAGCCGAATCGTTTCCACCTTGCGGCTAAAGCCAAAAGATGCTGCGTTATTTCCGAATCTTTTTCGTTGTTGTTTGCAATGTATCTCTTGCTGCTGCGATTAATTCCGCTAAGCCTGCACGCCCTGCGTTCGCTGATCTCGTACTTTACTTGAATCTCTGCTGCAATTTTACGCTTTTCGGCAGGCTTTAGGCGTTTTTTGAAATTATATCCTTTAATATATGGTTGTCCAGCGTGAGGTCGGCTACAAGCCCTTTGAGACGTCGGTTTTCATCTTCCAGCTGCTTCAATCTTTTTGCCTCACTGACTTCCATGCCGCCGTACTTGCTTTTCCAGCGGTAAAAGGTCTGCTCGCTGATGTTGTGCTCGCGGATGAGATCTGTTGCCTTCTTGCCGGCCTTATGTTCTTTAAGAATCTTGATTATCTGCTCTTCGCTAAATCTTTTTTTCATGTTAATCACTCCATTTTTACATTTTAGCATATCGTGACTAACATCTCTATTGGTTTAGTTTTTGGGGAGCAGGTCAGTCAATCAAATCACAGACTTGTTCCTTCACATTTCTGAGACCAACCAATCCGTTCAATTGGTTAAGTAACTCATCTATTGAAACATTTGATGACTCCTCTTTTAAGTCTTGGAAAAGTTCATCAACTTTTGATGCTCCTAGATATTTGTATAATATCTCAACAATGTTTTCTTGCTTTTGCTCCATATTAGGCACGAATTGTTTTTTAGTTAAGATACCTAAATTTTTGAGCAAGTCTAAAACAGCTTTATCATTTTGTTCATCAGTTATTTCCCGAGCTATTTTTTCCAAATAAGCTGTTTGGCCTAATGTGACATCTATCTGCTTAACTTCATTAATCAACTGACGTTTGTAATTTTCTGAAATCATTATATCACCCTACTTATTATCAAAATCACTAAAACACATGTTGTGGCAATACTAAAAAACAAAATACGCTTAGTGTCCTTCAAAACTTTCGATAAGCTGCCTATCGACATACTAAGCTCTCTAATTTCATTTTTGGCCATTGCCAATTCGGATTCAAGATAAGTAGACATCCTTTCTTCTTAGTTGATGGGGACGGCCCTAAACTGTCACATTTTCTAACTCTCTCTGCTTATGGTCTTAGTGAATTATCATCTTTAACAGCAATTTATTTCTCGCTGGCTACAAGTCACTCTATCTTCTTTGATAATACCCAAGAACATTACTTATTTAAGATTCTTCCAATATTTTTTACTTCAATAGAAATAGTTCCGTCAGGATTATTAATAAACTCAATGAAATCATGATTTTCAAAATATTCGGCGGGAAAGGTAATTTCTATGCCTGTATCAGTCTTTATTTTATGATTTTTGGCAGTTTTGACAGCAAGATTTTTTTCCACCTTAACGTCTCGGGGTAACTGCGTCTCGATGATTTGCGATTCAAACTCTTGCTGCATTAATTGCGAACCTGCGAAGACCTCCTGCCCTAATTCCGTCGGTGAAAAAGATGCAGATGTTTCTGCATTTTCCAAAAGATAATTTTTGGCCTTCGATAGTATCACCGCTGAATTGGCACCATGTTTCTCTGCGACTTCTGCAGCTATTTGGCTTACGGTCTTAATTGCTTCTTTACCGGAGATCGTCGAAGTACATTGCAGTAATATCTCCGGCAGCAAATATGTTTCCTGTCCGTTAATTATCCTCTTTTTATCAACAAAGCCAATAGCGAAATTATCACAAGCAATAAGCGCATAAGAATCTACCTTTTGTGTTGTATTAGGAAGTATCGCATGGTGCTTGATGATTTCATTATGGATGCTGCCGTCGCTGGTTGATACTTGATGTGTGTAAGCCATTTTACTCGTTAATAATAATAACGCCAAATACCTGACGCCGTTATCGGAGAAATCTACCACCAATAAATCTGTTGGCACAGGATTCTCGGACTGCGCAATCTGCTCATACAAGGTATTGCCAATTAATGCAGAGATTTCAATAAAACTAGCTTGCTGCGCTAGATACTTATCTAGCTGTACGAAAAAAGTACTTCCTGAAGAAAAAACTCCTGATTTCTGGTTGAGGTCTGATTTTATGTGTTCAAGATGTTTTTCGATGTACTCGTTGATAGTAATGTCTGCGAAATTCAATTCTTTTTGCGAGATAATGCACATGCCTGAATTGAAATCCAATATATGAAGAATAGCTTTGTTAATGATCATTGTTTGTTTATCATCCTTTATATCCTTATTAGTCAGCGAAACTTCGTTGGCAAGGAAGGCCCTTATCTGCCATTTCTTTAAAACCCAAGATTTCTCGACTCGCTGCGCTTCGCTCGAAATGACAGAATAGATAGAGGTATCTGCTCTGCGCTCGAAATGACAGGGTGTATAGTACATTGTCTCTGTCATTTCTCGTATTTGTCATCTCGACCGAAGTGGAGATATCTTATAACACCAATAGCAGTCAAAAAAGCACCATAAATAACTCTCAGCCATTTGCCTGAAAGCTATCTATGGCGCTCATATTTTACCAACTAGAAAATTATATCAACTGTTTCTGTGACTTTTCTTATTATAGCACATTCCTTGTTTTCGTTCAGTCGCCCCGATGCAATGTTTAGCCATTAATAGACTATTTTTAGCAAATTTTATCGGCAATATTTCTATTTTAATTATTCGTTAATTCTCTATATTTTTGCCGATAGTAAACTGAGCAGGCTGCCCTAAGTTCAAATGTTTGCAATACCATATCTTCATAATTGGCTTGTGCCTTTCGGAGTTTAGAAATATTGACTTGCCAGGTAACCTCACGCCATATCTCTGCCATCTTGTAAAGATTATTGCCGAAGCATATAATGAAAATTATAGAATAAGAGTATCAAAATAACATCTGCCGCGGATATTACTTTGATAAAAAGGAGATGTATCCATGAAAAAGATTTTTGTTTTTCTCTTATCTTTTGCTTTGTTAACCCCTATTTTTTTCGGTCCTGCGGCTGAAGCTCGTGCAAGCATTAATAAACCAGCGGCAAACCAATCAACACAGTCAAAAATACCGATAATAAAAACCATGCCTACCGATGACGGTTGGTTGGGTAATATTGACAACGGTTTGCAGCTTGCCCAGCAGCAAAACAAAAAAATCATTCTATTTTACGCGCTCTATTTACACGGTCAATATGGGATGACACAAGGTTATGCTGCGACCTACTATGTCGAACAGCCGGAATTCAAAAATGCCGTCAAGGACAAATATATTTTGGTCTATTATACGCAGCATACAGCCGACCAAACTCTTAAAAGCAAATATAACATTGACGAAAATTCACAGATGGATATGCTGATTCTCGATTCCTCAGGAAATGAATTGGCAAGAGAACAAAAAGCGGTGTCTGTTCAACATCTGGTAGATTTCGTTAAT
>RZYX01000120.1 GCA_009930155.1 Clostridia bacterium
AAGTTAAATAATAAGCCTTTTTAACAAAAGTCCCGTAGGGACGTGATATATCAAGGAATATAGAATATCAGAGAAAGTTTTATCGGACAACAGTGATTTAAATTTAATAAAAATAATGTAGTTTTTTAATAAAAATAAGTTTTTAATTATAAACTTATCAAATTTTTATGTAACTTTCATGTCATAACTTAAAAAAAGCATGTTATGTCTATTTTACATAAAAAGATTTTACTGCCTGCACTATTTTGTTTATTCTCAGTTTCTATTACTGCTCAGCAAGATTACAGGCAATCAGAACTTCATCAACTTAGCGTTACAGAACAAAACCAGCTCATAAGTTTGCCATCTTTAGAGTTGCCTTTATCATATAAAAACAAATCTATCCCTTACAAGGTTGATCATTCTCAAAGTGAGCATTTTCGCGACATGTTTACCCAATCAGGCATGAGTTGTGGTCAAGCTTCGTCAACCGGAATTTGTTTTACATACGAAATGAATGCTGCACGAAATCTTCAAGCCAACGCCAATGCAAATCTATATCCTACACATTTTGTTTACAATTGGGATAACGGAGATTGGGGAGGTCTTGGCGTTAGTTATTACCACACGTTTGAAGTCCTCAGAACAGTTGGCACACCAAATCAGGAAGAATATGGCGGAACTATTGATGCCGGAGGAAATCTTAGATGGATGACAGGCTATGATTTGTATTACAGTTCTATGCACAATCGAATTAGTCATGCTTATAAAATTGATGTTGGAGATGAAGATGGATTAGCGATTCTAAAACATTGGATGACCGATCATTTAAATGGAGATGATGATGGAGGTTGTGCTGTTTTTTATTCCACAGTACCATATCCAAACGCTGACTTGCCAACGGGGACAGAAGAAGCAGGCAAAAAAGTCATAACTACTCTTTCGGCCAACACCTCACACTCCATGGCAATATTGGGCTTTAACGATTCAATAAGATATGACTACAATAATGACGGACAATACACAAACGATATCGACATCACAGGAGACGGGCAAGTAACAATGGCAGATTGGGAAATTGGTGGTATAAAAATGTGTAATACCTACAGCGGTGGTCCGGCATGGGCCGATGGAGGATTTTGTTACATCATGTATAAAGCACTCGCAACAGGGGCTTTTTGGCAAGATCTCGTTCATGTTATGACGGTAAATCCAACTTATGAGCCTCAACTAACAGCAAAAGTTAACATTACCTACACTAATCGAAAAAGAATAAAAGTAATTGCCGGATTATCGACAAACACTTCGGCAAATATGCCCGAATATGTTTTAGATATACCGATTTTTGAATATCAGGGTGGTGAAAGATATATGACAGGAGGAGAAGAAGAAATCGACAAAACACTAGAATTCGGATTAGATTTAACTCCACTTCTAAATTACATAGACCCCAATCAAGAAGCAAAATATTTTATCCAAATCTTTGAAAATGATAACGATGGATGGGGATCAGGAACTCTAAATTCTTTTTCTGTAATAAATTATAGTACAGGCTCTCCTGTCGAGACAGCATGTCCCGATCCTGCACAAACAATTTTACAGAATGGAATTACCACAATGAGTATTGTTAGCGCTCAAAATTACGATCCTGTCGAAATCACAACCACTGCTTTATTAACGGGATCTGTCCTAAGTTCATATTCACAACAATTAGTAGCCTCAGGCGGTAGCATCCCATACACATGGAGTTTCGATATGGATTTTGATGTTTCCGAAAGCATTGGATCGTTCCCAACTAGTGGCACAACTACAAGTGGTTCTGGATTCTTCGCTATTCCTCTTGGATTTGATTTTATTTACTATGGGGAAACTTATAACACAATATATGTAAGTAACGAAGGACTTGTTGTTTTTCAAAGCGGTTTTAGTGATGTTATACCTTATGGACATCACGACGAAACTGTATTTATGCACACAAAGTGTATCGCACCATTTTACTTATCAGGATTAACCTCCACACTAAAAACTATTACCGGAACAGGATATAAAACTATCATTTGGGATAACTCATCTATTGATTTTGCTATGACCATTTTTGAAAATGGAAACATTGAACTAATCTATGACAATGCGAACATAAATAATCAAAGCAATTATGTATGCGGAGTATCAAATGGAGACGAAATAAGCTTTCAACGACTCGATTTTGACGACCCAAACAATATCCCAAGCGGATACAAATACACACTAATTCCTTTTAGCACACCCGATGAATTTGAGATAAGTAGTGATGGTTTATTAACAGGATTTCCTACTCATGAGTACACAGCAGAAGACTTTCATTTTAAAGTTATTGACAATAACGGAATAATTGATAAAATAACTCTTCCATTTGTTACAGATGGTTTAATTTTATCATATTCCGTGAGCACTGCTGATGATGACATTATTGAGTATTCAGAAAGCGCCAACATAAGCCTTACAGTTGTGAATCCACTTTCAAGCAATGTTACAGGCATTACAATAACCGCATCAACAGTTGATCCATACATAACACTTACTGATAACACCCAAGCATGTCCCAATTTATCGCCGGCACAAACTGCTGATTTAACAAATGCTTTTGCTTTTGATATCAGTGCTGATGTACCCGACAACTATCAATTTCAGATTAATTTTGAAGTAACTTGCGATCAGGACATTTGGCAATACTTTTACACATTTACAGCCTATTCTCCAAACATTTTAACCGGAACAATAACAATTGATGACAGCAATGATGATATTCTAGCCGCAGGCGAGACTGCCGATATTTACATCCCAATTAGCAATACCGGAGGGTCAGACATTCACAATTTAACTGCTACAGCAACAACTAGCGATCCTTATATCATCATCAATACAAACCAAGACAATATTTTATCTTTAGAACCTGCCGCAAGTAATGAAATCTCCTTCAACATTTCATCAGAAAACGAAGTTGAAAATCAGCATACAGCGACAATCAACATTAGTATTACCGGCGACAATGGTTATCAAACCGAAATTCCTATAGAAATCGTAATCAATACCGCTATTCTATCGGTAAGCTATACTAATATTGATGATGGTGACAATGAGTGTCTTGATCCTGGCGAAACATCTGATGTGATTTTTATGCTACAAAACACAGGTCTTGTTGGTGCCACAAATATTTCTGCTGCTTTAACAAGTGAGGACCCAATGATTACAATAAATACTACAAACCAAACGATTCCATCTCTTTCAGCAGGTAACTCTACCCCACTAACCTACAACATTACAATTGATCCAACTTGCGATATGGCTCATCAAGCTGAATTAGAGCTTCAAATCACAGCCGATAACGGACTTAGTATTAATGTTCCTTGCTATTTAATTATAGGAATTTTAACAGAAAATTTTGAAACGGGTAACTTAGAGACATTTGAGTGGAGCCATACCGGAGATGTTCCTTGGTTTGTAGTTACAGACGTAGTATATGACGGAGCATATAGTCTAAAATCTGGTGACATTATCGACAGTCAGTCTTCTAAACTCGAAATACAAATGTATGTTGTTGCAGATGGCGAAATCAGTTT
Source organism: Clostridia bacterium (assembly GCA_009930155.1). The sequence continues at coordinate 3,579 of RZYX01000120.1, forward strand.
TGCAAGAAAAGTATCTAGTGAAAACAACTACGATTTTTTTGAATTCCTTATTGATGGAATTGTAAAAACAAGTTTGTCCGGAGAACAAAACTGGGATGAGTTTTCGTGTCCCGTAACAACAGGACAGCACACATTTACATGGAGATATCGCAAAGACAATATTATTAGCGCAGGTTCTGATGCTGCATGGATTGACGATATCGTTTTCCCAGCCGTTAATAATGTACCACCAATATTAACTTGTACTACTAGCGAAATTTTCAAGACAATGAATACCAATCAGACAGAAAGCGATCCGTTAATTATTTCAAATACCGGAGGTGGAATTTGTCAATTTGAAATTGATGTTATTCCTATTAATTCAAAATCAAAAAATATAGATGGAACAAACATAACTGCAGACCCTACAATATTTGTCCCGGGTAGCACTATGGATATTACCTTTACTCTTAATGCAGTATCTAATGACTATGAATGGATTAAACATCTACTCATAGAATTTCCAGAGGGTGTAAATGTAAATAGTTCTACCGATTTAATCGGACCTTCCGGTAGTTTAACTACAAACGCAGCTACAGGCGCCGGAGCAGACATTATCTGGACTACAACAGAGATGTGGGGACAAATACATCAAAACGAAACAGCAACATGTACTGTCAATGTAACTTTTGACGAAGAATTTACAGCAAACGAATGCATTTTAGCATGTACAATTTCCGGGGATGAATATGGAGAAGAACCTCATACTATTAATACAAATATTGTTTTAGAAAAGGAAAGCAATTTCTGGTTGACTGTTAATCCAAATGATGGCGAAATCATGTATAGCAGCGATTTTGAATTGAGTCTTAATTACAACACAGCTGACATGAGCGAAGGTGTTTACTATGCCAACATAATCATAAACGACGGAATAACAACAATTAGCATTCCTGTTGAACTAACTATCGACTTTACTTCTTCAGCAAATGATTTATCCAACGAAAACAATATCAAAGTTTTTCCAAATCCATTTAATGACATTTTTACAATAGAACATCAAATAGATGCTACAAATGATCTTATCATCACAATTTATGATGTAACAGGAAAATCAATTTATTTACCAAGATTAAATCCTAGTGGAAATGACAAAATTGTGCTGGATGGCAACGAATTAAAGCCCGGTTTTTATATGCTCAGAATAAATAATGGGTTAAAAACAGATTATGTAAAAATCATTAAGAACTAAAAAAGTTGTTTAACTTCTAAACCCATCACATAAATTGGTGTTTTTAACTGCGATGAGCTCACCGCCAAATGGCGGTTCGGTTGTCACTGTTTTTGACACTTCGGTAAAAAGCCGGTTAATCAAAAACACCGCCAAAAACGGGTTACCTTTTATTAAAACATTCTATTAACCCGCATTATTCACCGCTTTTTATCTAAATTCAAATAAATAACTGATAGTTACATGTTTACAATGTAAAACAATAGTTATTTATATGCCTAAATC
>RZYX01000002.1 GCA_009930155.1 Clostridia bacterium
AGGTTTAACCTTGTTAATGCCGTCATTTGGATTAAGGGGTGTAGTTATTCTGAGGTTGTCAGCCATTTTTCACCCTTCCTTCCGAAGGTAATTAAATAGTATTGATTTTATATAAATAATCATTTTAATATATCTATATACTTATATATTAAACTATTGTTATAAAAAAATAAACAATTATTTATAAAAACGGTTAAAAACATCTAAACAAAGGTATGGATTGATTGTGCAAATTAAAAATCCACACATCTTTATGGTATTAAAATAGCCGAACCTTCATTGAATGAACGCTTCGGCTGTTTCGACTTTATTTAATATAGGTTGCCTATAATCTTTAATGCCTTGGTTTTTTACGAACTAACAATGCAGCTTTAAACACCACTGTAGTTACTTTTTGGCTTATTTCCTTTTGAACATCTTCATCTTCAATCATGCCCTTTGTTTTTACAACATACTCAGGCTCAAGCTCATTAAGTGACATTGCGATAATATCCATCTTACATCTGTCGCACTTGCAACAATTCATACTATTTAAAACAACATCAAGTTTTTCCATAACAAGCTTTTCTGTAATATTATAAAGAACTACCTTTTCGTCCCTATCTCTCAAACGATTTATTTCTTTGTTATATAAAAGAGAGGTCTCCATATCGTCGCTTTTTGTATTAACTTTAGGGTTAAAGGGAACAACTGTAAGTTCAGGTTTTTTAGGTTGCTCTTCATACTCGACTTCTACTTCAGTATTGTCATAGTATGTAGGCATTATTTTTCTATACATTTTTTCACGATCAAACGATTTCTTGGTTGCCACCATGCTCATCTCCCTTAAGTATTTCATCAGCCAACATCATGTAATCCTTTACAATGTTGCTTTTGGGGGCATACTCAAGCAAAGATATTTGTTTTGCTTGCGCCTCTGAAATCGCACATCCTGTACGAATTTTTTTGTTAAATATTTTTGTTTCCATCTGCGATGCAACAAGCTCCGCAGTAGCCATTATATCTTTTGTAAGGATTGACCTTGCATTGTACTTGTTAAGAACTATACCTTGAATTTTAAGCCCTGGGTTGTATCTGTTCTTTACTCTGATAATAGTCTCGTGTAATTCAGCAATTCCCTGAAGGCTAAATATATCCGCAAGCATCGGTATTACTATTGTGTCCGCTGCTGTAAAAGCATTTATTGTTAAAATGCTAAGTGCGGGTGGAGTGTCGATTAAAATATAATCATACCTGCGAAGTGCGGGTTCAATTGCTGATTTGAGTATAAATTCACGATCTTTTTGTGTAAATTCAAGTTCCATTCCGCTTAGCAAAATATTTGATGCAATTATATCAAACGAAGGTGTTCTTTGTATTGCATGCAGTGTTTTAGTTGTGCCTCTTATTACATCGTATACAGTTGGAAACTCTTCTGTTTCAGCATCCACGCTAAAACTCAAGTTGCCTTGTGGGTCTAAATCTATGCACAACACACGATAACCTTTAGACCTGAGACAAACTCCCAAGCCTTGTGTTGCAGATGTTTTCCCTACACCGCCCTTTTGATTTGTAATAGCAATAACCTTCGCCATTATGCGCACCCTCATTATTTTGATTTTATTAGAAAATAATCTTATTTTAGTTTTACCCAAAAATAATAAGCTAACCTCAAAAGCACTCGGCAAAAACAGTTAAATATAGCTCCGGTGATTTATGACAAACACTAAATTATTAAATAGGGATATATTAAAAATAATATTTAAACTATATTTTGAGCTTTTCTCCAACATTCATTAAATATTCTACCATATATATAGTTTTTAGTCTAGTACATTTATCAAAAAAACAACAAATACGACTTATTTTGTATATTTTCACAAAAAATTTTTAAATCGATTTTTGGAATAATCTATAAAGCCAAACCACCCTTGAAAAGGTTCTCGGCAATAAACAAATTCGTTACCGTACGCACAAAATTTGGTTGTCACAATATTTGCAACATTTGCATCCAACTCATGCTAGCCTTAGGGTGGTGTTTTTCATTAAAATATAATTAAATAACCAAAATATTTAGGCTCTTAACTCTTTGGTGCCAAGGCATTTTCCAGCCCTTCTTCACCATGGAAGAATTTTGCGCTGTTATATTCATGGTCAATTTTTTCAGAAAGTTGACCAATAGAAATTTTAACCCCTGGATAAAGGACACCTCTTACAATGATTTTTGCATCCTCTGGTGCAGTTGGTACAATATAAATGTTTTCAGCTAACCACTGCTCTTTTTCTTCCTCTGTCATCAAATCAAGCTCTGCATCAATTTGCTCTTGCGTTTTTTGAGCTTCAGGATTCCAAAAATCTTCCTTAGAATCCTTTATTTCAACAACAGTCGCAAGATATGTATCGGCTCCAATTGTCTTTGCAATAACAGCTGTTCCTGCTTGATATGTTCCGCCAAGCAAAAGACCCTTTGAACCCTCAGCAGTGATTGAACCTCCAGCTACAATAGAACCGTTTAAGAAATAATCCGTACTCATATCGCCCTTACACATAACCTGTGAATTCTGAAAATACTTGCTTTTAACATTTCCACCAGAATAGATTTTGCCAGTATTCATTCCGTTCATTCCCTGAGAAATTAAAACATCTCCACCTGCCCATATCGTTGCACCTTCAACCATACCTTGAATTGTTACATTCCCGCCAGCATGGATTTTAAAGCCCTCACAAACATCGCCCTTTACCATAACGCTACCGCAAAAAACAATATCTCCTGTAGCTGTATCTACATTGCCATAAACCGTAAAATTATCATCAATCGTAACTATATTGTTTTTGAAAACTATACAGCCATCAATCTCAGCTTGAAGTTCCAGAGTATCCTCTGATATAACAGTATTCTGCCCATTTGAAAAGATTTTATCAGCACCTGGTTTAAAAGGCACTGCTTCTCCAAAAACATTTATTCCATCCTCACCAGGAAGCGGATGAGTTTTGCTACAAAGAACTTGACCTTCAACAACGCTCTGAATAATTCCCATATCATGAAAATCGGCGCCACCATCCGACCTTTCCCTTGGCTTTAATACAGGCTTAGTGTCAAAATGATATGTCATTGTTCCATCTGTACCGTCAACTGGTGGTTTGCCCTGAACACAATATATTTCAGAAAAAAAAGCTTGTACTTCACATACTCTGTTAATCTCAGCATTGATTATCCCATACTTTACTCCACGATCACTAAGAAATTGTAAAATATCTTCCTGTTTTACTTCTCGGCAATTCTTGGGAGTTTTAACAGTCAAATGCACCTGCATTTTATCTGGCGTAACACGCAAAGAAAATGTTGGTTCTTCTTTTTTCTCTTCCTGAATATCCTCAGTTAGTTCTGCTTTTTCCTCTTGCTGGATATTCTCATTGGTTGTTTCAACTTCGGTCATAACAAACCCACTCCCCACTGCTTATCTAAGATTATTAATCGTATTCACTATCTCGTCAGAAATCTGTACCATTCTTGCATTCATTTGGAACGACCTTTGTATGCTTATTACATCTGTCATCTCTGATGCAATGTCTACTCCTGATTGTTCGAGATACCCTCTTTTTGCCTCTACATCAGATGCCTGTGGTATTCCCGAAGCCTCACTCTGGGCAAAAAAACCTGAATCTTTTCTTATAAGCGCATCCATATTGTCAAAACTGAAAACGCCAATATTAAGCGTTGTTTCTTCAAGGTTTTGGGGATTATTAATTATTATTGGATTACTATCTGAATCGCAAACATAACCGCCGTGTGACGATACAAGTACAAACGAGTCGTCTCCAATTTGCTGCATATTAAAGTTTCCGTCCCTTGTATAGCCAACTTCTCCTGTATCTGAAACTACTTTAAACAACCCGTTCTTTTCTGTAATTGCATAATCAAGCAAACGCTCTGTTGACTGAAGCACGCCTTGATTAAAGATTGTATCTGTTTTTTGTAATTTTACTCCATGACCAACATTAAGGTTTTCTCCCTGACCTTTCATTTTAGTATGTATAAGGTCTGAAAAGGATGTTGTTGACACTTTATACCCCGTAGTTGATATATTGGCAATGTTATTTGCTACTGTATCAAGCCCTTTTTGAAGTTGAATTGTTCCTGTTGATGCTGTATAAAAAGCTGTATTCATAATAACTGCGCCCCCTTTTTATCAAGTAAGTTTACCGATTTCTGTTGTTGCCTTTTGTAGTACAGAGTCATACATTTTTAAAACTTGCGACTGTGTTTGCAATTCCCTTTGGGATGCTATAGCATTTGTAATTTCCTCTGACATGTCAACATTTGAGCCTTCTAGTGTCTTGCCTTTTACCTGTGTATTAACCTGCTGTGCACCACCGCTTGATGTGTAATACCCATCTTTTACAGGTGTTAGCTGATTATAATCTGCAAAATTATATGTTGCAATCCTGCCAACATTTTGACCGTCTGCATAAACATTTCCGTTTGAATCAAACTCAACATTATCCGTTCCAGTTCTAATTGGGCCATTTGTACCCATTACTCTGCCACTTTCGCCCTGAGTAAGGTAACCCTCCGAGTCAACATTAAAATCACCTTTACGAGTATAGGTTATTCCGTTATTTGTTTGCAGTGCAAAAAAGCCCTCACCAACAATGGCAACATCAAGATCTCTGCCTGTTTCCTTAAGCACACCTTGTGTATGAATTGATGCCGTCTCGCTAACTGTTCTAATCATTGATTTTGCACCTAGCTGAGCCCCTGCATTAGAATCAAGTGAGTTAACTCTTGATATCATCATATTTTCAAAGGATTCCGTAACAATCATCTGCTTCTTGTAACCCGTTGTTTCTGCGTTTGCTATATTGTTTGCAATTGTGCTGAGATTCTTATTTTGGGACATAATTCCTGAACCTAATTGATAAAATCCTCTAACCATATTTAAAACCCCTTTTTATTGGTGTCAGAAATCCTTTTCGTCTTCCATCATTTTCTTTAGCCTTTTTACTGCTTGAAAGCGTAGCTGAGATACACGCTTTGAATCCGTATTTAGTATGTCTGCTATCTCTGCAACCGTCAAATCCTCTTTATAAAGCAAGGACAAAACCAACTGTTGCTCATGATTAAGCTTACCCAAACATTTTACAAGCTCTTTTGAAAATCCACCTTTATCAATAATATTGATTGGATCGTCTTTTTCTCCTGATGATATTTCAAACAACCTATCATCCATATTCTCGTCTGTTGTAATTTGGTCAAGAGATATAAGAGAGATTGGATGGCTTTCTTGAAGTTTTTTATCAAGATCTTCCACACTTATTCCCAAATAATCTGCAAGTTCTTCTCTCTCTGGTTCTCTTTCTATTACAGACCTCAAATCCTCACGAGCTCTTGACATTTCCTTGGAAATATCCCTCACTCGACGAGCATAACCATTTTGCTTATTTATATAGTCCAGCATTGCACCATGGACTCTGTATGAAACATAAGTTTCAAACTTTACCTCACGGTCAAGCTCAAATCTATCAATAGCGGTTATAAGTGCTATCATACCCTCGCTTACAAGTTCTTCAACAGAATCAACACCACGATAGGTTTGATATACCTTAAACGCCACTTTTTTAAGAACGGGCATGTATTTTAATACAAGCTCATTGCGTATTTTTATGTCTTTTGTTTCAGTATACTGAGTCCACAAAGTTAATGTTTCCTCTTCGGTTTTTAAATACTTAACAGCTTCACTGGTCATAACGCCCCTCCTCTAAAGAAGTATTAGACTTAAAAAGTTTTTGCTTGCATTGTTACATTTGCAACTGCCTGAATTTGAACACCTGTATCAAGTTCATTATAAGAAAGTACAATGGCATTTTGAGCAAACTGATCTAGCATTTTACTGAAATATATGCGAACAATTGGTGATGTTAGAATAATCGGAACACTGATTACTTCTTTCACCTTTTTGATTGACTCCATAAGGCTTGACATAATACTTTGCATTGAATCAGGGTCAATATTAAGATAACTTCCTTGCTCATTGCTTTTTATCGAATTAATTATTACTTTTTCTACCTCACTGTCAAGAGTGATTACTCTTATTTGTCCACCCTCTGACCACTTGCGTGTGATAGTTCTTTTAAGTGTTTGACGAACATGTTCGGTAAGCAGTTCAACATCTCTAACACTGCCTGAGTGAGCAGATATAGTTTCTACAATAATCTCCATATCTCGTATCGGCACGCCTTCTTTAAGTAGGTTTTCAATTACTTTTTGGAAGTTTGCCAAAGTTATCTGTGCAGGGATAATTTCATCTACAGCAAGTCCACTATTCTTCTTTAAATTCTCAAGCAGCTGATTTATATCCTGCCTTGTAATTAACTCATATGCGTGTCTTTTGACTGTTTCTGAAAGATGTGTAACAACAACAGAAAGTGGATCAATAACAGTATATCCATAAATCTCTGCCATATCTTTTCTGTCTGGAGTAATCCATTTGCTTGGGATTCCATATGCAGGTTCAATTGTTTCAATCCCATCAATTTCACCTGTTAGCCCACCTGGATCAAGGGCAAGAACATAGTCCACAAGTATTTCGCCCTTTGATATTTCCTCGCCACGAATTTTTATAACATATTGGTTTGGATTAAGAGAGCCATCATCCCTAAGCCTTACAGCAGGAATAACCATTCCCATATCAATAGCAAATTGCTTTCTAAACATTACAAGCCTATCTATAAAATTACTTCCACTGCCTTGGTCAACAAGTGGTATAAGACTGTACCCAAAATTCATTTCTATTGCATCAACTGCAAGAAGCTCATATACATTGTCAATGTTTCGATAATACTCCGTCTCTGATTGTGGCGACATATCCTCCGAAACTTTAAGCCCCTCTGCCAGCTCTGGTTCTTCTGCTTTTTTTGTTTCATTTGTAGCTTTTATTCCAAGAAAAATAAGACCGCCTGCAATGATAAATGTTTGTATTTTTGGCATTCCTGGAATAAGGCCAAGTGCGGCTAGTGCAATTCCTGCGATAATCAAAACTGTTGGTTGTGCCATAAACTGTTTTGACAAATCCGTTCCAAGGCTTGATTCAGACGCTGCTCTTGTAACTATCATACCTGTTGCGGTAGAAATTAGAAGTGCGGGTATCTGCGACACAAGCCCGTCTCCTACTGTTGCAATTGAGTATGTACTAAGAACAGTTTGAAAGTCACCACCACCTTGAACCATTCCAATAATCATACCACCAATAAAGTTAATGGCAGTGATGATTATAGACATCATTGCATCGCCTTTAACAAACTTCGTAGCACCGTCCATAGAGCCATAAAACTCTGCTTCTCTTTGGATATTGCTTCTACGAAGTCTAGCTTCTTCCTCATTTATAAGTCCTGAGCTAAGGTCGGCGTCAATTGCCATCTGCTTTCCAGGCATAGCATCAAGAGTAAATCTTGCAGAAACCTCTGCAACTCTTTCTGCACCCTTTGTGATAACAAGAAACTGAACTGCAACGATAATTAAGAAAACGATAAATCCAACAACAATGTTGCCCGACAAAACAAAGTCACCAAAGGTTTTAATAACTTGTCCTGCATCTCCACCTTTGGTCAAAATAAGCCTTGTTGATGAAATGTTAAGCCCAAGTCTGAACAAAGTTGTGATGAGTAGCAACGATGGGAAAATAGAAAACTCAAGAGAATCTTTTATATACATACTGTTGAGCAATATCCACAGCGAAAGAACTATGTTTATGATAAACATAACATCAAGTATAAAAGATGGAAGTGGTATGATAATGAGAGCAACAATTAATATAACAAATACTGATACTATTTGATTCCTCAGGTTTATCATCCTCATCTATCGTTTCAACTCCCTTTTTTAAGTGAATATACCCATGCAAGAACTTCTGCTGTTGCTGTGTAGTACTGGGGTGGAATTTCCCTTCCGATTTCTACCTCTCTGTATAATGCTCTTGCCAGAGGTTTGTCTTCCATCATTGGGATGCTATATTTTTCTGCCTCTTCAATAATGCGAAGAGCTACAAAATCCTGCCCTTTTGCAATAACCATTGGGGCTGTGTTTTTTTCAATGTCATATTTAAGTGCAATGGCAAAATGTGTTGGGTTCCTTACTATTACATCGGCCTCCGGAACCTTTTGCATCATGCGTTGCTGTGAAATCTTTTTTTGTGCTTCTTTTATTCTGCCACGAGTGACAGGGTCACCCTCTGTTTGCTTATATTCTTCTTTAACTTCCTGCTTGGTCATCTTAATATTTCTTTCATACTCCCACCATTGATACAGATAGTCAAAAACTGAAATTGCTATAAAGGCAATAGAAAGCCTAATTACAAGCTTGTAAACAGCTTGAAGAACAAAAATGACTGAATTAAAAATTTCCATAGACATAAGCTTTACTATGTCATTCGCTATTGATTTGTAACTACTATAAATAACAAAGCCTATAATTGCTGCCTTGACAACTGATTTAAAAAGTTCAACAACAGAACGCAAAGATATGATTTTTTTAAGTCCTTTAATCGGACTAAGTTTTGAAAGTTTTGGTTTTAATGCCTCTTTAGAAAAAGCGAATTTAGTTTGTACTCCTGATGCTAAAACACCAACAACAAGTGCTATAAGAATTATTGGCCCTGCAGTTACCGCAAGTGCTATAAAGCAATCCCATAATGTTGAAAGTGCAAATTTAGTTGTAACATCTGAAACCGTTTCTATCGATGCAAAGTACTTATATATAACTTGCGACATATATCCATATATATTAGGCATTGTCTTGTCCAATAAAACAAAAACAGCAAGTATTGATAAAGCATTTACTACATCCTGGCTTTTATAGACATTACCTTTTTTTCGTTCGTCTTTTCGCTTTTTTTGGGAGGCTTTTTCGGTTCTGCTTTCGCTATCTGCAGGCAAATCTGTCCCCCCTTTATAGCTCTAATAAACGCCTATGTTAGACACCAAAAACCAACATAATCTTTTCAAACATCAACTCAATGAGTCGCTCTAAAAACATTGCATAAGGGCCAACTAACACCAGTATGCACGCAAATCCAATAAATACTTTTAACTGAATATTTACGGCAAAAATGTTGATTTGCGGAACAGCCTTCATAAGAAGACCAACCCCAAGCTCGGTAACAAACTCAACTGCTATAATCGGCAATGCAAGCTTTAACGCATAAATAAGCACCAACGAGAAAAGAGAAATAATTTCATTCAATGCACCTGCTGGCAATGAAAAATCACCATAGGGTGAAATTTGCCCAAGCATTACAAAAATCTTTATCATAGTAAGGTGCGAATTTGTTGCAAAGAAAATTAAAATAAACATTGCATTTATAATTGATGCTGAAACCGCCATTGAAACATTACTTTGTGGGTCATACACCTTCGACATAGATATGCCCATATTAAAATCGACAAACTCACCGCCAAGCGTTATAACCGACATAAACATCTGCATAATGAAACCAACGATAAAACCAACAAGTAGTTCCTTGAGTAAAAGAAATGTGTATACATATAAACTACTTATTAAAATATCTTTCTGTGGAACCGCCCCATATGTGAACAGTGCCAACAAAAACGAAAGTGCTACTTTAACAATCGCTGGAATTGTTTTGCGTCCAAAAATTGGGTTGAACATAATGCAGCCTGTCATACGCATAAAAACAAAGGAAAAAAGAGTAAAATTATAATCTAATATCATTACTATCCTCCGTTTTACTGCAAGATTTAAAATTATTTATTTCAAATCTTAATACTATTTTAAAGCAGTTTGACCTATATGTCAAAAGAAGTTTTTGTCATATAATTTTCTAGCTTAAGTCTGCAATTCTATCAAAAATAAATATAAAAAAATCCAAAATTGTTTCAGTCATCCAAGAGCCCAAAACGAAAAAGACAAGAGCTATTAAAAGCAGCTTTGGTACAAAAGTTAGGGTCTGCTCATGGATTTGCGTTGCAGCCTGAAAAATTGAAATTATAAGACCTGCTGCCATACTTAAAATAAGTATGGGACCTGACACCTTAAGAGCCACTACAAGTGCCTGTTGAAAAACTTCCATTACTCCCGAAACATCCATAGGCACCTCTCTCTTAAAAATAAAATTACACTTTTAATCTTTTATTAAATTTAAACGCATAGCTACATATTAAAACTTGCCGCCAGCGTTTTAAACAATAATCCCCAACCGTCAACCAGCACAAACATTAAAAGCTTAAATGGCATTGCAATCGTTGCAGGTGGAAGCATAATCATACCCATAGACATCAAAGTACTTGAAACTATCATGTCTATTATAAGAAATGGGATATATAGTAAAAATCCAATCGTGAAAGCTCGTTTAAGTTCGCTTGTTACAAACGCTGGAATTACAACCGTAATAGGTAAATCCTGAGGGTCATCTGCTTCCTCTGTTTTTGAAAGGTCAACAAACAAATTAACATCACTTGTTTTGGTTTGCTTCAGCATAAATGTTTTTAAGGGTATAGACGCTTTTTGAATAAAATCTTCCTGCGTTATTTGCCCATCCTTGTAAGGCGTATATGCCGTTTCATCAATCTCCGTTATTACTGGGGACATAATGAAAAGTGATAAGAAAATTGCAATTCCTATAAGCACTTGATTTGGCGGTGTTTGCTGAAGTCCCAGTGCATTTCTTAAAAATGATAGCACAATGATAATTCGAGTAAAACAAGTTGTTAGCACAAGAATTGAAGGAACAAGTGCAATCATTGTAAGCATTACTATGATATCTACCGTTTCAAGTCCGTCACCATTAACATTTACATCAACTGTACCTTCTGCCGATGCTGACATAGTAATTAACATTAGCATTAAGACAGTTGTTATAAGCACCCTTACAATTTTTGAGGCGGATTTTTTTGCTTTAACAGTTATTTCATCATTTTCCTTTTTAACTGTATTTATCATCTTTTCCACCCGCTTTCACATTGATGCGCTTTGATAGACTAGCTTTTAAAACTTCATTAAAGCTTTTACCGCCCATCATCTGTTGTGGCTGTGGAGGAGTGTATTCCGGCATTTCCATAAGCAATGTTACTCCGTTATTTGAAATACCCAATAGATAGTATTTTCCACATAGTTCTGCAACTGCAAGACCTTTGTCCTGCCCAAGCGCAACACGCTCCAAAATTTTAATGCTACCTTTGTTGCCCATATCATTAACTTTTGCACCCATAAATTTACTAAAGCGATAGCTTAAATATAAAACTGCGACAATTGCAATAAGTGAACCGATAAGTGGCAAAACATCGTCAACAAATCTCAAGTACATCCCTCTTCCTGTTCATTTACAGAGATTTTTAAAATACTAATTAATAAAAAGTTAAAAGTAGTTTTTAGGTTTTTAATAGTGATTGTCCTAAAAACGCCTTTACCTCTGCGCTGTATTTACATTTGAAAATGAATTCATTTCATCAAATATAAATGCACCATCAGAGGCTTATATGTTTGGGATTTTGAACCCCTGCCAGTGCGTATCCTTTCGCACTATGGCTGTTCTATTTTGCGGTTGTCCTAAGCTATAAAATTTTGTAGCTAGAGTAAACCACTAAGAAATTTTTAAGCGTTCGTATTTATTATATGTTATTTATATAATAAAACTCATATCTTTAAAACTCTGACTAAAGAATAAATAATTCTATTAAACCTGCTCAATTTTGTTGTGCATTTATCTGTGCATAAACTTCATCAAGTGAAAGGTCGTCAGTTCCCTCTTTTACTATATAAATTTCAACTCGCCTATTTTTTATTCGAGTTGCCTCTGTTCCATCATGAGGAACAATGGGCCGAAATTCACCATGCCCTGTTGCAGTCAATTTTTGACCCTCAATTACGCTCTTGCCTTGAGCATAACACAGAACATTAACTGCTCGTTCAGAAGAAAGTTGGCGATCTCTTATAAGATCATTTGCCGTCTCGGCACTACCACTTCTTGCTGTGTGTCCTTCAAAGCTTACTTTGCCAATTTGATGTACAATGTTCTTAAAAGCCTCGCTTAAAATATCAATAATCTGCTTACCTTCAGACTTTAAAACGCTGCTGTTACCATCAAAGAAAATGTTGTTTCTAAAGGTTATAAAGGTATATCCATCACCCTTAAAAATTTCTACATCATCTTGCAAATTATTTTGCTCAATAAACTGTTTAAAGTATTCATACAAATCGTCAAATTCTTTGACATCCTCGGGAGAAGTAATAGGCAGGCTATCCTCCTGCCCTTCCAAGATTCCCTCTCCTAGCGTATCCTCGTCCTTTGGCCTTACAACAAAGTGCTGGGGTGGGTCAACCTCTGATGCACCCTCAAAAGATTTAACAAGCATCTCCCATTTTTCTGAACTAATTGAGGACATTGAAAAAAGTAAAACGAAAAATGTAAGTAACAAAGTTACCATATCTGCATATGTATCGAGCCAGTTTGGGCCACCTGACTCATCATACGAAGAACTTTTTCTACTCATTGTGGTTCACCGTCCTCATAAAAAATAATATTATTTATAATCATTCGCCTTTTTTACCTTTTGGTGACTTCTCTTTTTTAGGTTTTTTACCCTTTTTATTGTCGCCACCATCACCATCAACAGGCCCAAGAACTCTTTCCTTGCTATTTACAAATGCTTTTAATCTATCTTCAATATGCCGTGGATTTGTTCCTGCATGGATTGACAAAACGCCTTCTACTATTACTTCCTTGCAAACCATTTCTTCGTAATGTTTAATTTTAAGTTTATTTGCAATTGGCATTAAAATAAGGTTTGCCAATAATGAACCGTAAAATGTTGTGATAAGTGCTACAGACATTCCTTGTCCAACTCCTGCTGCTGCATCACTTGACGACATATCAAGATTTTTAAGCATATTTATAAGACCAATAAGCGTTCCTATCATACCATAAGCAGGTGCAAAAGATGCAGCCTTTTCATATAGTTGCCAGCCTTTTGCATGCCTTTGTTCAAGACAATCCAGCTCATTTTCTAACATTTCTTTAACCTTTGTAGGTTCAATAGCATCAACAATAAGCATTATGGAGTTTTTAAAGAACTCATCATCCTCTTGGTTTGCCTTATCTTCAAGAGTAAGCAATCCTTTACGCCTTGCTTCCTGAGCATAGTCAACCACTTTTTCTATGTAATCTTGTGGCTTGTGCTTGCTCTTTGAAAACATTATTTTAAAATGGCTTGGTATGTATTTGAATGTTCCAAAAGGGAAAGACATAACAGTTGCGGCAACTGTTCCGCCCACTGTTATGGCAATACTGCCTACATCAATAAAGTTGCCAATAGCTCCACCAGATAGAATTCCATAAACAATTAGACCCGCACCAACAACCAAACCAACTAAACCGCTAAAATCCATAAAGCTTACCCCGTTTCATGTCCTTATGATAAAAACCCATTGGTAATACCCAATTTGGTTTAAAATTAAATCTTCCTTGATTTATTCGCTTTTAACTCTTATTTCACGCTCTGCCCCATAAACACGCCTATTAAAATCAACAACTTTATCTATAACTTCCTGAAAGCTATCTTTTACAAGAAAATATTTGCCTGTGGTAAGAGTGATTTTTGTTTCTGGAATTATTTCAATCAGTTCAATAAGCTGGCTGTTTAAAACAAAACCCTTATCATTTATGTCTTTAAGCTCTATCACTACTGTCACTCCATTTTATACCTAATGAAATAAATTAACGCTGCCCTGTATAGTCTTATAATTTCATTTCTGCCCTGCACGACAAAAAGTCGTGCAGGGCTTTCGTGCTATTGTATTGTTTTATTATCTCTTAAGATTAACTATCTCTTGAAGCATTTCATCGCCTACTGAGATTATTCTTGAATTTGCCTGAAATCCTCTTTGTGTAATAATCATATCTGTAAGCTCATTTGCAAGGTCAACATTTGAGTTTTCGAGTCCACCTGAAACAATCAAACCAACTGTTCCATCACCAGGAACTCCATATGTTATCTCACCTGTATTACTGATAGCTTTAAGATATGAATCACCCTCAAGAGTAAGAGCTGACGGGTTTGGAATGTTTGCAAGAACGACCTGTCCAAGTTCAATAATAATTCCATTTGAGTCTTGTCCTGAGATAATTCCATTTGGTCCTACTGAAATACTGCTAAGCTCCATAACATCTGCAGACTCTGAATCGTAGTTGCCATCACCATCTGTATCAACCAATGTGCCTGGCTTTTTGATTTGCTGAAGACCATTTGCTTTATCTAGTACTGATGATACGCTATAGTCCTCACCGCCAGTTGCCTTTGACGATGTTACTCCTGTTATAATGTTTGTAACACCTGTGTCCGCCACTAATGTAATAAGATCTTTGTTACTGTCAATCTCTGCAGGGAAAACTCCTGAACCTGCTTTGGCTGTCATATTGCGAAGTGCATAAAGCAAACTTCCATCTAACTCATTATCAGTTGGAATATCTGCTGCACTTGTTGTTACTGTAATTATTTTGTTTGCAATATCAGCTTCGGCAGTTACATTTGTTGCCAATGCGTCTGTAACTGTTCTGATTTTGAATCCATTAAAAAATGCTCCGTTAGCATCACCAAAGTAGATATGCAGTCCGTTAACATCCATCTCTGCAGCCTTTGCTGCGGACTCTTCAAGAATTATATCCCCTTTATTATGTGTTGCTGTTGTGTCGCCATATCTTGCTACTGGATAACCACAAATATAGTTACCGTTACCGTCAACAAGGTTACCAGTACCATCAAAGCTAGTAACGCCAACTCTTGTGTATTTTTCTCCGCCGTTTGCGTCCCTTGCTACAAAATATCCTTCACCGTCAACAAAAAGATCCATTGCTCTACCTGTTGGAACATATCCTCCAGTTGTATGCAACACATCGATAGTGTTAATTGTTGAACCATAACCAACTTGTGCTGGGTTGCTGCCTCCTAGTGCTCCTGTTGTATCTGCAGAACCCGTAATTGTCTGATAAAAGGCATCTTTAAATGTTGTTCTTTGTGCCTTGTAGCCATATGTATTAACATTAGCTATGTTATTACCGATAACATCCATTTTTGTTTGATGCGTTTTCAAACCTGAAACGCCTGAATATAAAGCTCTCATCATAATTAATTTACCTCTTTCTGAAGAACCGTTAAAGTGTAGAGTTTATCTGTCAGTCAAAACTCAATAGCTTCCTAAAAAGGTCCGGCTATTATAATAATACGGTTCCATCAATGTTTGTTATAATATTGTTTCTCATTTCCTGGCTATTCATTGTTGTGATAACTGTCTTGCTCGAGACATTTACTATAAATGCCGCTTGCGAGGCAAGTATCAACGCATCTTTGATTCCCTTCTCTTCTGCGTGTTCTACAGCATTTGTCATTTGCTCCAGCATTTGTGGCTCAATTTCTATTTGACGCTCACTAATACGCTGTAAGGCATGTTTGGAAAAATTAAGACCACTAGCATTATTTTGCAGTTCCCTCTGTAAAATGGACTTAAAGTCCTCGCCTGTTTCAGTCTTATTATTACTCTGTGTCTTATTGTTGTTTGCGACAAGAGGTGTACTTCCAACAAAGGCTGTATAATTTTTGTCAATATACATTATATACGTAAATGACATTGCACTATTTTACTGTGCTTATCACTTATCCTCCCTTCGCTTAAATTTCAAGGTTCTACATAAAGCCCCTATCCTTGGTTTTCATTGTTTTCTGCGGCTGTATCGCTACCAGAATCTGTGCTTGCGGAATCTGAAAGAACTTCCATAATGGACGAAAGCTCATAGTCAACTCCATTTACAGTTACAACACTCCTGCCGTCAACAAACTTTACACGATCAACACTGCCTGTGTCCTGTGTGAACTTTCCACTTTTGTCATAAGCTGCAACAATAACATTTTTACCAACTATTGATGCTGCATACTGTGTTTGGCTCAAATCTGCAATTGATTGCATTGCTTTAAGGCTTGTAAACTGTGCCATTTGTGTAATAAACTCCGTATCTTGGCTTGGATTCATAACATCCTGGTTTGAAAGCTGTGCAACAAGCATATTCATAAAATCATTAACGCCTAATCCTGAATCGTCATCTGATTGCGTGTATGCACTCCCTGTTCCTGATACTGAGCTAACATTATAAGCATTTATTTCCATTTTCTCACCACCTATCTTGAATTCTTATTGAGTTAACCATCTGCATCACTGACAAAAAGTCTGCTGTGAAGTTTTGGTCTGACTCATCTTCGTTTTGGTTTTGCTGATCTTGTGAAGAGCTTTGGTTTTTACCATCGTGATTTGAACTTTCATCTCTTACATAATCATGTGGCTGCGAATTTTGTGAAGCATCAACAAAACTAAACTGCTTTTGTGCCGACTGCGACTGAAGTATTTCCTTGATTTCGTTTACATTTGCAGCAAGTATACTTTGTGTTTTTGCATTGGATGCCGCAATTTCAACAATCAGCATTCCATCTTCCATCAACATTTTAATTCCAACTTTTCCAAGGTCTTTTGGATAAAGATTAAAACTAAACTCTGATGTTTGAGAATCGAAGGTTGAATTAATTTGCTTTAGAACTTGTTCTACAACTACCTTCTGATTTGGCGTACCTACAAATGATGAATCTTTAACTGCCTGTGCAAAATCCAGCTGCTTCGTTTCAATTTTTGCTTCAACTGCATTATCCATTGGAAGTTGTTCTTCTTTTGTTGTGCCTGACTTAGCTTTGTCGTTTAAATTTCCTTGCAGAGCAGATACCTGTATCTTTTCGGATTTTTCAAGCTGTTCTGGCTGTACCAAATCAGGTTTAGTTTCCTGTGGCTGCCCACCTGCATTTTGCTTTAACGACTGTGCTGCTAGCTGTTCAACAAAAACATTGTTTTGCTGTGTTTCAATCGGCTGATTAACTGTTTGTGTAATGTCCTCAAGCAACACATCTTGTGCCTGCTGTTCAGAACCTTGGGTTGGCATTTCTGGTTGTGACCCCTGCATAACTCCAGTTTGTGTGGAGTTCTCAAGCAATACCCCTTGTGCCTGCTGTATAGAACCTTCAATCGGCATTTCTGATTGTGCACCTTGCATAACTCCAGTTTGCATCTCACCTTCTAACAACGGTTTCACACTTACTTTAACATCGGTTATCTCTGTTGTCGATGCTACCTTTGAATCAGCTACAGCAGCTGAAATTACGCCTTGAGCTGAAAGAACAGTTGTTTCGTCTACAGGAGTCTGCGTGTTTAAAAAAGCCTCTGCCCCTTGGGTCTGTGCCAAATTATCGAGTTGTTCTCCGCTATCGTCCTTTGCAATGCCAGAGTCTTCTTTCTTTTTTTGCTCCGTACTCTGCACAACCTTTGGCTGAGTCTGATTTATTTCCTGGGAAAGCAAATTGGAGAATTCGTCCTTTTGAACATCTGCTGTATCGGTCTTTGTAGACTTAACATCAGTGGACTTTGGTGCTGCCTGTCCAACATTAACTATCATATTATCTCACCTCCCTATTAAATATGTATATATCTATCGCACTATTACTGTGCGGCTGATATCTGATTTATGTATTCTTCAATATCTCTTTCTTGCGTTTTCCTAACTAATTTATCATATTCAGCTCGTTGCTTTTCTTTAAGCTTTTCAAGCCCAGATATCTCACTTTTAAGTTTAATAAGCTCTTCTTGATGTTGCCTTATAAGTTCCTTATATTTTTCCTTTTCCTTTGCAAGCTCTTTTTCACGGCGAATAAGTGAATTGAAATAAACCTTATATGTCATAATGTTTTGCGGACTTGTTCCATTTTCAAGCTCGCCTTTCATCCTTTTGTCATAATCATTAAACTCAAGCTTTATGTTGTCCTCTTCATTCTCAACATCTTTTATTTTCATTTGAACCTGTAAAATTTCATTCTTTTTAACTTCAAGCATTTGCTGTTTTACGTTTAAGATTTTTTCAAGTGAAAAGCCAAATTTTTTCATAATCACTCATGCCTTTATATTAATTTCATCATTTCTAAAGTTTCTTCAAAGGAGAAATTTGCTCCAATCTCTTGAGTAAGAAAACTGTTAACAGCATCAATCTTATTTATTGCTTCATCAAGCTTTAAGTTCATGCCAGGCTTATATGCTCCAATAGAAATCAAATCTACATTTTGGTTGTATACCGCTATGAGCTCTCTAATCTTAACCGCAAATTTCTTTTGGTCTGGTGTTGCAATATCACTCATAAGCCTTGATATGCTTGCACTTACATCAATAGCTGGAAAATGGCTTTTGTTTGCAAGATCTCTGGAAAGAACTATATGTCCGTCAAGAATACCTCGAACTGTATCTGCTATCGGCTCGTTGGTGTCATCGCCCTCAACCAGCACTGTATATATACCTGTAATTGAACCTTCTTTAAAACTTCCACTGCGTTCAAGTAACTTTGGTAGTTCTGAATATATCGAAGGCGTATACCCTCTTGCTATTGGTGGCTCTCCTATTGCAAGCCCAACTTCACGCTGTGCCATTGCAAATCTTGTAAGCGAGTCCATCATAAGCAGAACATCCATTCCACAGTCCTTAAAATATTCGGCAATTGCAGTTGCAACAGCTGCACATTTTACCCTAAACATTGCTGGCTGGTCTGATGTTGCAACAACAAGCACAGAACGTTTTAGCCCCTCTTCACCAAGATCTTTTTGAATAAACTCAGTTACCTCACGGCCTCTTTCTCCAACAAGTGATATTACATTAACATCTGACTTTACATTCCTTGCTATCATACCAAGCAAGGTGCTCTTTCCAACACCACTGCCTGCGAAAATACCCATTCTTTGACCCTTGCCTATTGTAAGCATTCCGTCAATAGCCTTTATGCCATAGGTCATTGGTTCAACTATTCTTTCTCTTTCCATTGGGTTTACTCTGGTTCCGTCAACATTATAATATTGCGTTACCTCAAAGTCACCTTTGTCATCCATCGGTTTGCCTGTGGCATCAATCGTTCGCCCAACAAGAAAATCTCCAACAGGAACACGAAGCTGACAGCCCGTAGACTGAACAAAACTTCCTGGGCTAACACCCTTTATATCTCCATACGCCATAAGCAGAACATTTTCTTCCTTAAAGCCTACGACCTCGGACATTATTGTATGTTCATCATCTGAACCATAAATTGTACAAATGTCACCAACCCTAGCATTTATCCCTGTAACTTCAATCATTATTCCTGCAATGTTTTTTACTTTGCCAAGGCTGCTGAGTGGAGAAAATTGAGAAATAATTTGCCTTGCTTCATCTATTTTCAACAATCTCCACTCCTAACTATTTAAAAATTTAATATTATTTATTGCTTTGATATTATTACTTTTTTAGCACAGTTCTTATCTTGCTTAGCTGTGTATTAACACTTGCATCAACAACGCCATCTGCCATTTCGATAACACAATCAGAATCGCTTAAGTCTTTGCTGTGATAAAGCTTTACGCCACTTGATATTTCACGGATTTTTTGAGAAAAGTTTGCCTTTTCAAGTGCTTCATAAACATCGGTTGAAATATTTATTTTTATCCATTCTTTGTTGTGGTTTTGCTCCACAACATCATCAATAATTGATATTATCGTTGCTTTGTCCATCTCAACACTTTTTTGCAAAATCAATTCTGCAATCTGTAATGCAAGATCCGACAAATTCTCTTCTTCTCTTTCTATAAGATCTGCTTTAGAATCTTCAAGAGCTTCTATTGTGAGCGAAAATTTGTCAAACAATAGCTGGCTTTCTTCCATTGCTTTTTTTAGTCCCTCTTCATAGCCACTATTAAACCCGTCTTTATAGCCTATTTCCATTCCCTGTGTTTTTCCCTGGGAAATACCTTTGGAATATGCTTCGTCATGGCTTTGCTGTTTTGCCTGAGCACATTCGATATTCATTCGCTCTGTAGTTTCTTTAATATGGTTTAAACTATAGCTGTTTGCGGCATCTACTATTTTTTTAGCCTTTTCAAAAGCAGAGCTTAACATAACAGAATCACTGCCATCTTCTAATTCAAGAAACATAGAATTGTCATCTTCAAAATCATTTGAGGTGCGTGGATGCATGTGGCTGTACTGAGATGGTTTAATTACATTAGGCAATTACCTCATCCTTTCCACCCTTTATAATTATTACCTCGCCCTCTTCCTCAAGACGACGGATAATTGCAACAATTCGTTGTTGTGCCTCTTCAACATCTCTAAGGCGAACATTATGTGCAAATTCCAAATCGCTCTTGATTGTTTCGGCTTGACGCTGAGACATATTCTTAAATATAAGATTAGAAACTTCTTGATTTGAACCCTTGATAGCAAGAACGAGATCTTTACCGTCAACATCACGCAGAAATCTTTGAATAGACATATCGTCAAGAATTGTGATGTCTTCAAATACGAACATTCTCTTGCGGATTTCGTCTGAAAGTCCTTCGTCTTTTTTGGTAAGTTCGTCAAAAATATACTTCTCATTTGAACGATCCATGTGGTTCATAACATCTGCTATATAGTTTATTCCGCCTATCTCTGTAAAGTCAACAGATACGATTGATGCAAACTTTGTTTCCAAATTCTGTTCAACCAACTTTATGACTTCAGGCGATGCACTTTCCATTTTTGCAATTCTTTCAACAACTTCTATCTGCTTGTCCCTTGAAAGCTCAGATATAATTGTAGACGCTTGGTCTGCGGTTGCATATGAAAGTACCAGTGCGATTGTTTGCGGATGCTCATTTTGAATAATTGCCATAAGGTTTTTATAATCCGCTTTTCTAAGAAACTCAAAGCTCCTTGCTTTTAACGAATTTGTTACCCTTTCAAGCAATACCGTTGCCTGCTGAGCGCCAAATGCCTTTTCAAGAACATTTTTTGCATATTCCATACCGCCCTCAGTAATAACCTTTTGAGTTAGGCACATTTGATAAAAACCAGTAAGAACATCTTCTGTTTCATCTGATGAAATTTTTCTAAGACCTGAAATTTCGATAGTAAGCTGCTCTATCTCATCCTGTGAAAGATATTTATAAATATTGGATGCAGATTCTGCTCCAAGTGATATCATAACAGCAGCAGCCTTTTGCTGCTTTGTAAGAGTACTAGACACTTTGTTCGTCCCCCTTCAGCCATGACCTTACAAGCTGAGCGGCAATTTCGGGATTTCTAGTTGAAAATTCCTGTATTTCCTTTTTCATTGCCTGCCCCTTTGCATCTCTTATCTCTTGAACTTCCTTCAGTTGTGCAGGATCAAAGTCAAGCGATTGTGTTTCTAAATTTACTTGAGCGGGAGCTGTTCCTGTTCCATCCCATCCTAATGCCGGATTTTTCTTCTTTTTCCTTTTCTTAAGCACAACTACAAGTAGTATGATTACAACAAGCAATCCAGCTGCAGCAATAATTACATATAATAGCCATGGATAATTTTCAAAAATATTAGTTGAACTTGCAGGCTCACTGTCTTTTCCGTCGTCAGTTGCTCCGCTTGAAAATAAATCCGTATAAATTACAACTTTTTCTGGAGATACAGCAGCAGCGTTTGCAATAAGTCTTGAAAGCTCCTCACGCTTAGTTTCAGATATTGTATCTGCGTTAAGAACAACTGATACTGTCAAATCCTGAAGCTCTCCGCTATCTTTTTGCACCTGCTCTTTAACAGAACTTACGAGATACTCATAGGCTTTTTCATCCTTTACATAAATCGTATCTCCATCTGACGTAACACCTGGGTAAGTTGTAAGCTCTTCTGAATCCATATTTGAATCTGTTCCTGGTACTCCACCTGAACTTGTTGCACCTTCCTGCTCACTTGCGGTTTGTTCTGAACTTATTACACCCTTATTGTCATCAGTGGAAGGGTTGTATGTAACAATTTCCTGAACCTTTTTGTCTATATCTATTACGCTCTTAACAGCAATTTTTACATTATCCTCTCCAAAGAGTGGATTAAGAACCTTAAGAACATTGTTAGAAATTTCGGATTCGAACTGACTTTCAATAATAAACTTTAACTGTGCCACATCAAGCTGTGTTTTAGAAGAACTTCCAGAAGATGAAAGCTCATTGCCCGTAGCTGTATCAACAACTATAACATCCTCTTCATCAAGGCTTGGAACACTGCTTGCAACAAGTCTTTTTATTCCGCTTACCTGTGTTGAGCTAAGCTCTTTACTTTTTGAAGTCATTGTTACTGTAACTCCAGCAGTTGCAGGATCCTCGGCCTTACTTGAAAGTACATACCCTTCCGTTTTAGGCAAAGTAATCGTAACCGTTGCACTTTTTATTCCGTCAATTTGCTGAATAACCGCCGATAGTTTTTGGTCTAGCTGATATTTTTCTATGATTTCTCTTTCCTGAGAAGTTGTCATCATATCAACATTTTCAAGAAAAAAATCATAGTTTGGTGCTGTTCTTGGGTGCCCCGAATTTGCAAGTTCCATTCTTAAAGACTCTTCTTGGTCTTGTGGAACCTTTATCGTGCCATTTTCCTCCCTATATTCAACCTTTAGGGCCGATAGTTCTTGGCTAACCTCAATAGCCTCATCGCTATCAAGACTAGGGTACAAAACAACAAATTGAGTTCTGTTCATAAAAGCAGCTATGGCAATAGCCAAAACCAAGACTCCTACAGCTGACGATAAAATCATTGTTTTTTGTTTTTTTGATTGTTTTGTCCAAAAGGTTTTAATTGAATCTATGATTTTTTTTAATTGTTCATTCATTTGCAAACCCCGCTTAAGCTTAATAAGGCTTAATTAAATAGTAATAGTTAAAAAGTTAAATTCCCATGTTCATTATACTATTGTAAGATTCAAGAGCCTTGTTCCTCAACTGAACAAATAATTCAACTGACAAGCTTGCTTTTGTAGATGCAATTGTAATGTCATGCAAATTATCTGTTTGCCCTGTTGCAAGTCTATAGGCCTCGTCTTCTAGTGTTGCATTTGTTTCTTTAACATCGTTTATAGCGTCTTTAAAAATAGACTGAAACGACATGCCGCCCTCGCCAATCTCTGCGTTGCCCAATACGCTTTGACCGACTTTTCCTATTTCATCTAATGAGTTAATTGTATTTATAGGTATTATATTCACTCTTATCAAACCTTTTCTGTTTTATTTAGATTTAGGTTGTTTATCTGCCTATTTCTAATGCTTTTCCCGCCATACTCTTTATTGAATTAAGTGCATTAATATTCATATCGTACACTCGTGTAACCGACATCATGTCTAGCATTTCTTCTGTTATATCAACATTTGGCATTGCAACATATCCATCCTCATCTGCGTCTGGGTGTGTTGGGTTATAAACATAATTAAAGTCGCTAGGATCCTCAACTATTGCTGAAACCTGAACGCCTGCATTGGTTTGATTACCGCTAATACTGTCTTTTAATATGCTGTCAAAAGACCTGTCCTCAACAGATTCATAAACAACCATTTTCCTACGATAAGGACCTCCGTCCTCCGTTTTGGTTGTACTGTAATTTGCTATATTTTCAGATATAATATCCATACGCAGTCTGCTTGCCGTAAGACCAGAACCTGCTATATTAAGTGAATTTAAAAAAGCCATTAAAAAACCTCCTACTTATAGAATGCGCATGTGTAATTAAAGAAATTAAGAACGCTGTCCTTCACTAATTGCACATCTAAGCCTTGAAAAATGGTCACTCAGTACTCTTTGTGAATACATGTACTGATAACTGGTACGAACCATGTCGATGTTTTCTTGTTCAAGGTCTACTCCGTTTTCATCAAAACGCATCGTTGAACTTTCATCTTCCTCTACAGAAATCCTAGTTGAATCAATTTTTGATGAAGTTTCACCTTTAAATGTAGCCTTTGATTCAAGTGCCGATTTCAGGTCGTCCTCAAACGATACATATTTCTTTTTATATCCTGGTGTTTCAAAGTTTGCTATATTATCGGAGATAACTTCCTGTCTTCTCCAGAGTCCATCAAGACTCTTGTCCATAGCGGACACCAATGTGTTACTAAATAGGTCCATATGTACACCTCCGTCATAATTTTTTTGACACGGATGTAGGCATCGTCCTGACGCATTTACAATCTGAATGTCTTTAAGCTAAAGTACGACAAAAAATTGTATAACCGTACTCATACATTATACCGTTGGGATAAACACATGTCAAGAAAAACGGACAAAATACGATAAAAAACAGCGTATATTTCGAAGTATTTTTTGGCATTTTTCACATTTTTATCCTCAAATAAAAATTTTAAAAATAAAAAGCTTATAAATATGACATTTATGGAAATAATAGCAAAAATTTTTAATAAATCTTTTGTTTTTCTTGTAACTAATCTTTGATGTTTTTTAATTTTTAGAGATCTGTGTTTTACGATTTTCTAGTTTGATTTTATTATAATATAATTTCTTTGTTTATAATTTTAATTTAGAATTATTTTAACCGATTTTATGTGGTAATTTTTTTTACTATATTCTGTATTTTGCTTAATTAACATTACTTTTTACAACTATATTAAGGCACGATGTTTTTAATCTGCAATATATAAATGCTTATATGCTGTTCATAAAAAATTTACTTAAATTCTCATTATTTTTAAACTTGTTTTTCTACACTATTATTGCTAAATTTTGTAATCTTGTGTATAATCATTTTTAATTAATATCTTTTAAAGATATATGGATGTGATTTTTTGAAAAGAATTCTAACTGCATTGCTTATTGTTGCTCTTTGCATCCCTCTTTTTTCTTGCAACAGACTTGACAATGCCGAAAATACAAAGACCACGGAAAAGCCATCTGTTCGCATAACCTTTCCTGAAGGGTATACAGTTTTACAGGTCGCTACACTTCTTGAAGATAAAGGGGTCTGCACCGCTAATGATTTTTTAGCCGCAGCAAACACCTTGCCTGCTGATTATGATTTAACAGCGGAATTAAAGAACACTGAAAATCGCATATTTCTTTTAGAAGGATACATTTTTCCTGACACTTATGATTTTTATGTAGGTGAAGGTGCCCAGAATGCACTTTGGCGGTTTTTAAAAAACACCTCTAGCAAAATAACACAAGAGGACAAAGACAGAGCAGCCCAGCTTGGCTATTCTATTGACGAGATATTAACTTTGGCATCAATTATTCAAAGTGAGGCTGGAGAATCTTCAGAAATGAAAACAGTTTCATCTGTGTTTCATAACAGGCTAAAATCATCATACCAAAAGCTTGAAAGTGATGTTACGATTTTATATATAAAAGAAAAACTTTCATCTGTTATTACCGATGATACTCAGAAGGACTTTTACTATAATTTTTATAGTACCTATGTTGTTTCTGGACTTCCTATAGGTGCAATATGCAACCCAGGCAGAGCCGCAATAACTGCCGCACTTTATCCAAACGAAACTGACTATTACTTCTTTGTAACAGACAAAACCACAGGAGAATATTATTATTCAAAAACATTTACGGAGCACAAACAGAACTGCACACTTGCAGGCTGGTGAGCCAAAGAGTAGGAGTATTTATGAAACGATTTGTTTCTTGGAATGTAAACGGCATAAGAGCTTGCGTTGTAAAAGGATTTACAGACAACTTTTATGCACTTGATGCAGATGTTTTCTGTATTCAGGAAAGTAAGCTGCAAGAAGGTCAAATTGACCTTGAACTTAATGGATATCACCAATACTGGAACTATGCCGAAAAAAAAGGATACTCAGGCACTGCAATATTTTCAAAACAAGAACCTATTTCTGTTGTCTATGGCATAGGAAGCGAACCTCACGATAGTGAAGGACGAGCTATAACTCTTGAATTTGACGATTATTATTTTGTTACTGTTTATACTCCAAATGCACAAGAAAGTTTAAAAAGGCTTGATTTTAGAATGGAGTGGGAAGATATTTTTAGAGCCTATCTTTTGAAACTCAATTCTTCAAAACCTGTTATTTTTTGTGGCGACTTAAATGTTGCGCACAATGAAATAGACCTCAAAAATCCAAAACCAAATGTTGGTAGCCCTGGATTTTCAAATGAAGAAAGAGCAAAGTTTACAGATTTACTAAACTCCGGTTTTACAGATACTTTTAGATACTTTTATCCAACACTTGAGGGTGCGTACTCTTGGTGGTCATACCGTTCCAACGCTCGAGCAAACAACACAGGTTGGCGTATTGACTATTTTTGCGTTTCAAATCGGCTTTGCGACAAACTTTTAGACGCAAAAATTCACCCCCATATTTTTGGTTCTGACCATTGCCCAGTAGAAGTAACAATAGATATATAATCGAAAGGAAATGATAAAATGATAAAACCCGTAGTTATAACAACAGACAGTTGTTCTGAAATCTCACCAGAACTTGCAGAGAAATATAGCGTAGGCGTAGTGCCTCTTCATGTTTTTATAGATGGCAAAGAATATCGTGATGGCGAAAATGTAACCATTGATGATATATATGAGGCCTATGACACAAAAAAAATTATAGCAACCACTTCTGCCGTTGTCGTTGCAGAATATCTTGATTTCTTCAAAAAATATACTGACAAAGGTGCAAGCGTTGTATATGTTAGCTTTAGTTCTGGGCTTTCATCCTGTTATCAAAACGCCTGCATAGCGGCACAAGAACTGAAAGAAAAAGGCGCTGAAGTACATGTTATTGATTCACGCTCTCTCTCTCAAAGTATGTGTTACCTTATTATTAAAGCCGCAGAACTTAGGGATGAAGGGTTGAGCGCACAAGAAATTGTACCGCAAATTGAAGCTCTTGTTCCAAAACTCAACATGACTTTTGTTGTAAACTCTCTTGAATTTCTAAAAAAAGGCGGTCGTTGCTCTGCTCTAGCTGCTTTTGGTGCAAATATTCTTGGAATTAAGCCACGAATAGACCTTGTTGACGGCAGCATGGGAATAGGCAAAAAATACCGTGGCAAACTTGAAAATGTTCATATACAATACCTTGATGAAATGCTTGCCAGCGGTGATTTTGATATGCAAAGGGTTTTCATTTCTCACACAGGACTTTCAAGCGATAGGGTTGACTTAATTGTTAAGCACCTTAGAAAGACCACTAAATTTAAAGAAATAATTGTTGGCACATGTAACTGCGTTGTTTGCTCTCACGGCGGAAAAGATGCTATGGCTATTCTTCTTCTTCATAAATAATCAACAATTTTAAAGAGCTTTGGAATTTTCCAAGGCTCTTTTTTATATTTATTATATATTTAAAGGTATATAATCATAAAGTGTTCTCATTCTTTATTTTGTTTTTCAAAAAATTTCACCAAGCTTTTATGCTGTTTTGCTACTTTTTGTCATTATTTGATTTTTATTTTTGTATAAATAATTGATTTTTACAAGACTTTTGTGTTAAAATGTTTTTAAATCTATTATTTTTAAAGAGGTGAGTTGTTCTATGGAAAATTTTATACGCTCCGTGGCTCGATTCATCGATAACAGTTTTTTAAAAAAGCGTTGCGGAACACACCTTAACATGAGTGTTCGGTATTTTAATATAGTTTCTTCTTTGCTTTGTTTTTTTACCGCTCTTGGTTCTGTCTTTATCCTTTGTGTTAGTCGCACTTACGCTATGGCAGCCCTACTTTTGGTCACATCTATTTTCTTTATGGCGATTAACATTTTGGGCAATTCAACAAAACGATACAATCTTTATATGATTATATGCACATATACATTTAACCTTTTATTTTTACCCTCACTCTACTTTATTGGAGGAGGAATAACCTACGGTGTATGGCTTTATTTTATTGCAGGTCTTTTGCTTTCTGTTCTTTTCATCCGTGGACCTGCATTTATTATTACAATATTCGTACAGCCTCTTTATTACTTTATATTGTTCTTTATTAGCTACTATTTTCCAGAAATTATTTATAACCTTGACCAAGTTTTTGTATCTAAAAACTTTTGGCATTCTCCAGAGAAAGCCATTATTATTAACTTTGTAATAATATCTATATTTCTTGGAATTCTCATAAAAAGCCTTTTGGTTTCCTATCTCGATGAAAGAGATACCGCTCTTTCCTTTGTTAAAAGGTTGGAGAATTTATCTCTTAAAGACCCTCTCACAGGTATATTTAACAGGCGATATCTATTCTCTTACCTCGAGAGCGCAATAAAGTCATCCCCAAAAGACCATATTCCTCTTTGTATTGTTATGTATGATATCGACAATTTTAAAGTTCTTAATGATACTTATGGGCATGTTGTTGGCGATGAAGTTTTGCGTGCCGTTGCAAAAGTTCTTGTAGATAATTGCCGTGAATATGATATTGTTTCACGATACGGTGGCGAGGAATTTATAATAGTTTTCCCGGGAGCTAAAGAAAGTGATGCTTTTGTGAGAGCAGACAAAATTCGTGAAGATATTGAGAGCACTTATTTTTCTCCAAGTATTTCAAAACCTGTAACAATCAGCGGTGGCGTTGCCTTTTATGAACCTGGCATGTCCGCTAGCAATCTTATAAATATTGCCGACTCTAATATGTATATAGCTAAAAACTCTGGGCGAAACAGAATCGCATGGAAAAACGGAGCGCCTCCTCCTATAACTAAACATTCTGAAGAAGATTTGCATGACAACAACACAAAACATGGCCGAAGAGTTTCAGATAAAACGACAGACTAAATCTACACAACAAATTCATTTTGGAGGTTAGTATTTAACGATGGATTTTTTAACAAAAACTTATGACAAGTATTTTGGCGAGCATTTATCCATTAAAATAAGATTTTTTAACATCGCTATAATTGGCGGTGCAATTTCTTCTGTCCCCTCCACTATAACATCTATTATTTCAGGAGCTGGGCTTCCTGGGATACTCACTTCTGCTGCCACAATATTGTTTTTTGTTGTCGTTTTAATAGTTTCTCAACTTTCAAAAAAGTTCGATGCAGCTATTTTTGCAACCGTTTATGGGCTTAACTTTTTACTGTTTCCAGCCTTGTATTTCACTACAGGCGGCATACATAGCGGAGCTCCACTTTACTTTATGATTGGTATTATATTAACTGTTTTAATGATGAACTCTAAAAAGATGATTATAACTATCATTTTAGAAATAATCAGTTTCTCTTGTGTTTTCCATCTTGGATACACGCATCCCGAAATGGTTGCTACTCTTACAAATGCCGCTAGCCACAGGGACATTGCTCTTGATTTTATTATTGTTTCATTATTCATTGCACTACTTGTTAAAATCCTTTCTGTCTACTATGAAAGGGAACAGATCCATGCAAATGAGCTTCTATTAAAACTTGAAAATTTGTCTATAAAAGACCCTCTTACAAGTGTTTTTAATCGCCGTTTCCTTTTAAAATATCTTGAAAGTGGAATATCACGCAATCTTGAAAACAATACACCCGTTTCTATAATTATGTTTGATATTGACAATTTTAAAGACTTAAACGATAAATACGGTCATATCATTGGAGACGAAGTTTTGCGTAATCTTTGTTGCATTATGGTTGAAAATTGCAGACACTATGATATTGTTGCTCGCTATGGTGGGGAAGAATTTATGCTAGTTCTACCTGGTGCGGGTGAAGAAACAGCTTTCAGGCGTGCAGAGCAAATACGAAAGCGAGTAGAAAAAGCAACGCTTTCTGAGTCCCTTAAAGGTCTTGTAACCATTAGTGGCGGTGTTACATGCTTTGAAAAAACGATGAAATCAACAGAAGAATTTATTTCTGTTGCGGATAAATATTTATATAGTGCAAAAAGAAATGGAAAAAACAGAGTTTTTTGGAACAAAACTAAAGCTGATTTTTAAATAATTAACTTTTACGGGTCCTTTTTTAAGAACCCGTTTTTTCTTGCAATATTGACATATTTTATGCTAAAATATTACAATCATATTTTCAAACTAAAGAAGAAATTAATGTAGTTCTTTTAGTGGCCCTAAAAGGAAGGATGTAATAGAAATGAAAGCTTTTAAAAAATACTTATCAGTTATGTTTGCTATCGTTATGCTTTTTAGCACGCTTAGTCTTAATGTTTTTGCAGAAGAAAAAAGCACTTCAAAAATGAGCGCAATCGATGAAATCATTTTTAGCTTTAACAATCCAAACGGTAGGCTTATGTGCGTTGCTAATAAAGGCAATTGGAGGAGTTTTCCTGAAAACTCTCTTGAGGGTATCCAGTCTTGCATTGATATGGGTGTCGATATCGTATCCGTTGATATTCAGCGTACCAAAGACGGCAAATTTGTTCTTATGTCCAGTGACGACTTGTCCCGTATGTGTGTACTTGAGGATGGACGAACTGCAACTGCAAAAGTAAGCGAAGAGACGCTCGAAGATATTAAGGAATTTTACTTTTTGCGTGATTCCCGAGGTGGAGCAAACGCAAAATCAACCAAGTACAAAGTCCCATCTCTTGAAGAGGCAATTTCTCTTTGCAAAGAAAACTCGATGCTCATGATTAACAACGCATGGGAATACGGTGACGAAGTTCAAAGTATTGTCAAAAGCCTTGAAGCAGACGAAATTGTTATTCTTCGTGGTGCAACAACTGCTGAGGATATTTCTGCATATATAGACAGAAACGGTCTCCCCATCTCTCATATTTGTGGATATTACGAAGGTGTAGTGTCATCGCCTGCAAAAAAATATGTTAAAGACACAATGGCTTCAGGTGCAAAAATTATTCAACTTTCATCTCCTAATTCCTATTCGTCATTATTTAAAATGTCGGTTTTGAAAAAGTTTAAGGATAACGGGCGAGCCTTTGTAAGCACAACTTCTCCTGAACTGTGCGGTGGTCGGGAAGATCTTCGCAGTGATTGGAGCGACCTTGCAGGCAGAGGATTTAGCGTTATTGAAACGAATTATCCACAAGACCTTATAAAATATATATCAGAAATTGAAAGTTATCGTTCAAGTCTTTCTGCTCTCATTACACAAGCACAGGGCATTAACAACTCAAACTATTCCAAGGATTCTTCAAAGGAACTTAAATCAGCACTAAAAGATGCGGAAGAACTTTCGGCAATCGGTAGCACATCTCTTGAAAAAATTGATGTTGCAAGGTATAATCTTCAACAAGCAATTGACTCAATGACTCCTCGTGTTGAAAATGAAAGTGATGGAATAGGCACAGGTACAATAGTTTTTATAATTATTATTGCTCTCGCTCTTTTAGTCCTCATTGCATTTGTATTGCTAAAAAGCAAGAAAAAATCACCCCCAACCCCGCCAAATGGAACAGATGAAATATCAAAACCAACCAAAAAGCGACAACTAAAAAGGCACAAGCATCAAAAACCAAACCCTAAATCAAACAAATCAGAACCACCCATACATCCACAAAAACCACAAGATTAAAAGCAAAAAGGGTTGTGAGAAATATCTCACAACCCTTTTTACGCATTCTACCAACCCTATATAGTATAAATATATTACTCCTATTAGAAACCAAAATGCTTCATTTAATCAAGTATAATATCTTGACAAAATGAAAGACAACGGCATACAACTACTTTTGATTTCGAGAATAGCTAAAATAAAAGCAAAGCATTAATATATAAATTAAAATTAGCTCCTTAATATTTAAGTACATATACACTATTATATTTATACTTTATCTTATTTTTGCCTAGAAAAAAGAGCCTCCAATTATTGGAGGCTCTTAAAATAATCATTTTTGCTAATTACTAAAACATCAAGTTAAAAGACCAGGCATCTTAAATTTTGATAATTCTGTTCCTAAGTTTGTCATACCTTTAGTAAGTTCAACAATCATAGTATTTGTTTCATCAGAATTGTCAGCTAAGCCTTGCATAAGTGCTGCCAAAGCTTCTGAGCCTGATGCCAAAGCTTCTCCTGTTGTTTCAATAAGTGCTGGAAGATTGTTTACAGCTGCTGCAATAGACTGTATAAGTTTATCTACATCAATCTGGCTCATTGCTTTAGCAAAAACTTCCATAGAATCAGCAGCTAATGCAGCAAATATAGAACCTGTTTTTGCCAAATCCCTCATCATTGTTCCAAGAGAACCACCAATATCTTCCATCATTGAACCAAGAACTCCCATTCCGTCTGAAAGACCAGCCATCAATGGTTTTATTCCCTCTGAAAGGTCTTTAAGCATTGCACTTGTTCCAAGAAGAAGTCCATTTGTTGTTCCAAGAAGATTGTTAAGATTTACCATCATTTGCCTAAGCGGAAGACCGTTCATGTTCTGCATGGCGATAATCAATTCATCCATTAGACGCATTGACTTTTCAAGGGCTATTGGCATATATGTAGATGATTCAACCAAGGCTCTCCAAATTATTCCAAAATCATTAACCATTGTATCCAAGAACGGAAGTAACTTGTTAAGGATTGGATCCATATACTTCCAAAGTACGAACAGGAGTACTCCTCCAACTAATAATAATGCCGCCAGCGTTACAAAAAGGAGAATTGACAAAACCATTCTAAATGCTGTGCGTCTTCTAAGTTTTTCTTGATATTCCAAAGACTTCGTTAGCCTTTGTGCTTCAAGGGTGTTTGAAACCCGCATAAGAGCTTCTCCGATTTGCTCCTCCGAGGATATGGTGCGCCGTCTATCGTCCATGCATCCCACACTCACTTTCCGAAATATTTTACTACAAGCCTCGATCCGTCATTAGTGGAATAATCCACTTTCCTTAATATTATACAATATGTGTACGGACAAATCAAGAACTTTATGACAAAAATTGTAACTGAATGTTATGAAAATTTGAACAAGTTGGATAGTAAACAAAAACATAGCCTTGCAAAGGGGTATTTTGTCGATTTTTAACAACCTGTTCAACTTTTTTATGTACTCTTTTTTACTGTTTATATGTTTAAAAACGCAAGACTCGCAGCTATTGCAGTTTGACCCGCAAAATAGGTAGCAATATTTACGCATTTGAGTGGGTATGATTTAACTTTTCCAAAGTCCAATATCCCGATGGTAGCATCTGAAATCGCAAAAAGTATTGAACCAGTGGAAAGCAAAATTGCAAAAGCTAAATTGCCTTCATTTGTGAATAAAATAGATACCGAAACTGCACAAATTGCCATTGTCGCAAGCATTGTAGCATATAAAACGCATGGCAGTACAACCCATTTTTCAAGCCTATTATAATTCATTGCTATTACCGCTACTGTTCCAGCTACCAAAACCGCTAAAGTTACAATTCTCCACGGCACAAAAAAGCTCCAGTCTGGCTCCAACCTAAAGCAAAGTTTTATGTATGTATACGCATATAATAGGTGCCCTGCAAAAAAAGCTACCGCTCCAACGCCGTAGGTTTTTGCTCCTCCCCTAAGATGCAAAAACAAGTCGCCAATCCATCCGAGCGACAATGCCATAATAAGCAATTTTACAAACTCTGAACGGTTGCCCGAAATTTGTATTGCAAACACTCCAACCAGCAAAAAGAGCGTAGCACAAACCATTTTTACAGCCAAGGATTTGTTCGTCTTTTTTATCTTTTGTTCCTTAAGAAAAACTGGCACGAGCGCCGTTTCAAGAGCCACAACAAGTACCAATAAAATTTTATAAACCATTATACCCTTTCCTCCATATCTTTTTATTTTTAGCCCTAACAAAAACAAAAAATAAACTTCCTCCACTGTTTACTTTTTGTGCCGTACTTCAAACCTCCCTATTTTATATTCTCTGATTTCCCCAAAACTATTTTGTTTATAATCAAGTGTTTTTTATCTATAAAAATCAAAAATAATTTTCTGCGTTTTATTTGTTATTTGAACAGTAAGAAAAACAGAATAATCAATGCTGTTTTAAGTGTTGTTTTATATTGTATATAAAATAGCTTAAATTCTATTATATATCGTATTTGATTTTCCTTGGAAATATTCCATTATAAAACCACGAATAATACAATAAATTAAGATATTTTTACATACCTTTTAGTTTTTCAAATGTAAGCGTGGCATCCTCACACTTATTACGAGAAGAAAGTAGCTCAAGAGAATACACCGCACACGCATGTTTGTAGTATGGGTAGACATAAATAGTTGTAGGAAAAACCAAAATGCTAAGAAGTATCCACGCAGTAAATCTAAGCTTAAACAAAAACAAGTCAATACAGTTTTCGTCCATTAGCCTTATGCTTTCATCAATTACTCCTCTTACAGAAAGGTCACCACGCTTTGTCAATATCAAATAACAAAGGGTATACCTTTGGCGAATACACAAAAACGACACAGTGCCTAATATAAGAAGCACAATATGCCCACCAATTATTATTGCGGTTATTGATTTTGTCGCCATCATTTGCCTAGTTGCAAAAAGCCAAACTTCAAACATAATTGCATATGGAATTAAAAACACAACTGCCCAAAAAACATTTAATATAAAAAGCCTTATATAAAGTGCCGTGTAACGTTTTAAGCCCACTTTTTTTACAGTCATTTTAACAGGTTTATATTTAAGGTCACCATTTACCTTTGATTTAAAAATAAACCATATTTCTCTCATTGCCTTTAGTTTTGCCAAAATTGGGATTGAAACAAGCAACGAAAAGAGGGAAAGAATAAGCTTTACATAGATGTTTGAAAAAAGCGACAAAAATTCAAAGTTTGCTAAATTTGTCGGAATAAGTGAAATTAAAACACTTAAATTTGAAAGCATAATGTATGCAAACACGCAAAAGAATAACAATGCAAAGGTTTTTATAACCTGATTTGAATTTATTTCCTTCGCTTTAATTTGAATTCTGCTTTTTTCATTCAATAATATCAACTCCGTTTGCAAAGTCTTACTATGATATTATTGGCTATGTTATTAATTTTTATCCTTATATTCTTTATTATAAAAGTCAATTAAACTAATAAATCGACAATAATTAACACTAAAAGCTTAATTTTATATCGAATGTCATCTATTCCTAATATTTTACAGCGAAAAAAATATATGTCAACACAATAAAAAAGTAATAATTGTTAAATTTTAATCATATCCTTTTCTTGTGTTCTTTTTCGCTTGTCTTTTTTTAATTGTTTTTTTGTAATAAATAACTATAAAGACTTGAATTAACATGGTGCATTTGATAGAATAAATATAGAAGGAACTTATAATTTTTGTATATTAT
Organism: Clostridia bacterium; assembly: GCA_009930155.1. Next base: position 35,058 of record RZYX01000002.1, read on the forward strand.
ACTATTTATTTTGAGAGGTGCCATTATATGGGAATGCAAAAGCAATGGGATTTAGATCTCCCTGTTTATCTGTTTCACGAGGGTAACAGCACAAAGTCTTACGAACTCCTCGGTGCACATAAAACAGGCGCAGGCAATGAAGTCGTTTTCCGTGTGTGGGCCCCTAACGCATCCGCCGTCAGTGTTGTTGGTGATTTTAACGATTGGGATGAAACTGTAAACCCAATGTATCCTTTTAACAAAAGCGGAATTTGGGAATGTGTTATTGAAGAAAGCGTCAAAAAATTTGATGCTTACAAATATCATATTGAATCTGCCGACGGTCGTATGCTTATGAAAAGCGACCCGTATGGTGTTCATATGGAAACACGCCCTGGAACAGCTTCAAAATTTTATGAGCTGGGCTCATACGAATGGAACGACTCTGAATGGATGAAGGCAAGAAGTTCTACCCCAATCTATGACATGCCCATGAACATTTATGAAGTTCATGCTGGTTCTTGGAAGCGTTTTTCTGATGGTAACTTTTTCTCATATCGCAAGCTCGCAGATGAGCTTATCCCTTATGTATGTGATATGGGCTACACTCATATTGAGTTTATGCCTTTGTCCGAATACCCGTTTGACGGTTCATGGGGATATCAGGTAACGGGCTTTTTCGCCCCAACCTCACGCTATGGCCTGCCAGAAGATTTGATGTATCTTATTGACAAATGCCATCAAAACAACATAGGAATTATTCTTGATTGGGTTCCTGCTCATTTTCCAAAGGATGCCAACGGTCTTTATGAATTTGATGGTGGACCTTGCTACGAATACGCAGATCCACGCAAAGGCGAGCACAAAAGCTGGGGTACAAATGTGTTTGATTTTGGCAAAACTGAAGTTCAAAGCTTTCTAATTTCTAACGCTATCTATTGGCTTGATTTATTTCATATTGACGGTCTACGTGTTGACGCTGTAGCATCAATGATTTACCTTGATTATGACCGTAAAAATGGCGAATGGATTCCAAACTCCTATGGTGGCAGAGAAAATTTAGAGGCTGTTGATTTTATCAAAAAGCTTAATCAAGCTGTATTCCGTGAGCATCCAGATGTAATGATGATTGCAGAAGAGAGCACGGCATGGCCAATGGTTTCTAAGCCCACTTATCTTGGTGGTCTTGGATTTAACTTTAAATGGAACATGGGCTGGATGAATGATGTTTGCCATTATTTCTCCCTTGATGGACTTAGCCGTAAATACAATCATGACTGTCTTACCTTCTCATTCTTTTATGCATTCTCTGAAAACTTTGTGTTGCCCATTTCTCATGACGAAGTGGTACACGGCAAAGGTTCTCTTATAGGGAAAATGCCTGGAAATCCAAATGTTCCAGAAGAATATGTACAAAAATTTGCAGGAATGCGTTCTATGCTTGGATATATGTTTGCTCATCCTGGCAAAAAGCTTACTTTTATGGGTCAAGAATTTGCCCAGTTTAAAGAATGGGATTTTGAGGATGAACTTGACTGGAAAATGCTTGAATATGACGCTCACAAACAAATGCAAGAATACACAAGAACACTTAATAAACTATACAAAAACACACCTGCACTGTGGCAAATTGATTACAGTTGGGAGGGTTTTGCTTGGATTGTTAGTGACGATGATTGCAACTCCGTTATCGCCTTTAAAAGAATGGACGATGATGAAAACGAGCTTGTTATTGTATGTAACCTTACCTGTGTTGAACGCAAAAGTTATCGTATAGGTGTTAAAAAGGGTTCTTATGAAGTGATCCTTAACTCCAACGAAAAACAATTTGGCGGAAGTGGCAGCGGCCCAAAAGGCAAAGTTAAAACCACTAATGTTGCTATGCATGACCAACTGCAAAGTCTTTGCATTGACCTGCCTGCTAACTCAGCCCTCTTTTTTAAAAAAATAAAAGAAGAAAAAACAACACCTTTAAAAGATGCTAACAAACCCGCTAAAAAAGCCACAACCACAGACCCTAAAAAAGCTGTGTCAAAAACTAAAAAAAGCACTTCCGCTACTTCTAAAAAGCCTGCGGAAAAATCTAAAAAAAGTGCTGATACTGATTTAAAAAAGACAGCAGAAAAGAAAGCCCCAAAAAGTCCTACCAAAGAAGTTAAAAAATAAGGATACTCAGCAATATAATATTGCTTTTATAAAAGAATCGAAGTTTAACTTAGCAAAATCATAAGCAAGGGAGTGGAACTATGGCTCGGAAAATGGAGTGTATTGCAATGCTTTTGGCCGGCGGTCAAGGGAGCCGTCTAGGTATACTAACAAAAACTATTGCAAAGCCTGCCGTACCTTACGGTGGCAAATACAGGATTATTGACTTTCCCCTTTCAAACTGTGTAAACTCAGGAATTTATACAGTTGGCGTACTTACACAGTATCAGCCTTTATTACTAAATGATTATATTGGTAACGGTGAGCCGTGGGATTTGGACCGCATGGATGGCGGTGTCCACATCCTCTCTCCATACCAACAAATCAAGGGTACAGAGTGGTATAAGAACACAGCAAATGCAATTTATCAAAACATCAATTTTATTGACAAGTACGAACCTGAATATGTTGTTATTCTATCGGGCGACCACATCTATAAAATGGATTATTCGCAAATGCTTTCATACCACAAGGAAAAAGAAGCCGCCTGCACAATTGCGATGCTTGAAGTTCCATGGGAAGAGGCTTCCCGTTTTGGACTTATGCTTGTTGACGACGACGGAACAATTAAAGAATTTGAGGAAAAGCCAAAAAAGCCTCGCACCAACAAAGCATCTATGGGTGTTTATATGTTTACTTGGGAAAAGCTTCGCAGCTATCTTTTAGAAGATGAAGCTAACCCAAAATCAAGCAATGACTTTGGCCACGACATTATCCCTGCTATGCACAAAGCTGGCGAAAGGCTTGTTGCTTATCAGTTTGACGGATACTGGCGAGATGTTGGAACAATCGATAGCCTATGGGCCTCAAACCTTGACCTTTTGTCCCCATCCACTGGTCTTAACCTTGATGACCCTAACTGGAAGATTTATTCAAGAAGCCCAAGCTCGCCCCCACAATATATTTCTGATACCGCACAGGTGCAAAACTCTATGCTTTCTGAAGGGTGTCAAATTGAAGGAAAAGTTGACTTTTCTGTTTTGTTTGACAATGTAACCGTTGAAAAGGGTGCTGTTATCCGTGACTCTATAATTATGCCTGGTAGCACAATCAAAAGTGGAGCTACAGTTAAATATTCTATCGTGGCAGAAAATACAATTGTTGACGAAAATGCTTGTATCGGCAAACGCCCTGAAGAAGCAGATATGGACACATGGGGAATCACCGTTATTGGCTCTAATATAACTATCGGCAAGAATGTCCGTATTGGCGCTAATGAAATGATTGATTCTGATATGATGGAGGTGGCAAAATGAGAGCAAATGATGTGCTTGGCATAATCTATTCTCACTCATATGATAAATCTATTCCTGAACTTACAACTGTTCGCACTATGGCATCTGTTCCATTTGGTTGCCGTTATCGTATGATCGACTTTCCACTTTCTAACATGGTTAACAGTGGCATTACACAAGTAGGTGTTATCACAAAAAGCCATTACCAATCCCTTATGGATCATATTGGAACAGGCAAACCTTGGGACCTTTCAAGAAAAAGGGAAGGTCTATTTATCCTGCCTCCTTTCAACAACGCATCCCCATATGGCAACCATGACAATCGTATTCAATCATTCGTAAGCATTGTTGACTTTTTACGCCGTTCAAGGCACGAGTATGTTGCACTTACAGATGCAAACACAATATATAACTTTGATTTTGGTGAGCTATTTAAATTTCATACAAAAAGCGAAGCAGACATAACCATTGTTTATAAACATGGCAAAGCTCCAAACCTTGATAACACTATGGTTTTGTCTATGAACGAAGAAACTAATCGTGTCAAAGAAATCACTTTGTCGCCCAGTGGCAATGACGAAGTTGATTATTCTATGAACATCATCCTTCTTCGCAAATCGCTACTTGAGCACCTTGTTCAAAGTGCATTTTGCCTTAATTACGATATTTTTGAGCGTGATGTCCTTCAACGCAATGTTAATAACCTGCGTGTGTTCGGATATGAGGCTCCTGGATTTTCTGCTCTTATTGATTCTCTACAAAGCTATTATGAAGTTAGCATGCAGCTGCTTGACCCAAAGAATCGCAGAACTTTATTTGACCCAAAAAATCAAATACACACAAAGATTTGTGATAATGTTCCTGCAACTTACAGCTACGATTGCAATGTTAAAAATTCTCTTATTGCAGATGGCTGCATAATAAATGGAACAGTAGAAAACTCTATTTTATTCCGTGGAGTTCACATAGCTGAGGGTGCTGTTGTTAAAAATTCCATAATAATGCAAGGCTCGGTTGTGAGCAATGATTCAAAGCTTAACTGTGTTATAACGGATAAAAATGTCACCATAACACCTGGCAAAAAATTGTCTGGTGATAAATCTTTCCCAATCTATTTGGGCAAAGGAATATCGGTTTAAATTTACCGCTGTGCATAATATGCCTTCGGTGTGATTCTTAAAGGAGTGGATTTTTTGAAAGTTTTATTTGTTTCAAGTGAAGCAACCCCATTTGCTCTTAGTGGGGGATTGGGAGAGGTTGCTGGTGCTTTACCGCAAGCACTAAAAGCTAACAAGGTTGATTGCCGTGTTATTCTTCCTCTATACGGGCAAATCCCTAATAATCTTCGTAAAAAGATGAAGTTTTTAACATCTTTTGAGGTTAATGTTGCTTGGCGTAGTCAATATTGTGGTATTTTTAAAGCGATTGAAAATGGAGTAACTTATTATTTTGTTGATAATGAATACTATTTCAAGCGTGATTCTCTTTATGGCCACTATGACGATGCTGAAAGATTTTCTTATTTCTCCCGTGCTGTGCTTGAGGCAATTTCCCATATAGACTTTAAGCCCGACATACTCCATTGCCATGATTGGCAAACTGCTTTGGTGCCATTTTATTACAGTGCATTTTATTATAATAGGCTTGGTTATGAGAATATAAAAACGGTTTATACCATACATAATATTCAATATCAAGGTCTTTTTGGCAAAGAAATATTAAACGAACTTATCGGGGTAAGCCCAGACAAATATTCGCTAATTGAATATGATGGTATAGTAAACTTTTCAAAGAGTGCTATTGAGTGTGCAAACAAGGTTACGACCGTAAGCCCAACCTATGCAAACGAAATTATGGATGCTTGGTATAGCCACGGACTTGACCCTATCCTTAACCAACGCTCATGGAAACTTTGTGGCATTTTAAATGGCATAGACACTTTAAGCTATGACCCTGAGAATGACCCTGATATTTTCTATAAATACTCATTGCAAAAAAAGGCGGGCAAGTCTCGCAATAAAAAAGCTTTGCAAGAACACTTTGACTTTGAAGTTAACAAAAACATTCCAATAATTTGCATTGTTTCTCGCCTTGTATCTCACAAGGGACTTGACCTTATCAGAACTGTTATTGACGAACTACTTTACACAACTGAAGTTCGCATTATAGTTCTTGGCTCTGGCGACTCTGAATATGAGGATTTCTTTAAAGGCGTTGCTCAAAGGCATCCTGACAAGTTCCGTTTAGCTCTTGGCTTTATTCCCGAGCTTTCACGCAAGCTTTATGCTGGCTCAGATATGCTTCTTATGCCCTCAAAAAGTGAGCCTTGCGGACTTTCACAGCTTATTGCTTTACGCTACGGAACAATTCCAATTGTTCGTGAAACAGGTGGCCTAAAGGATACAATTTTTGATTGTGGCGATCCTAACGGCAATGGATTTACTTTTAAAACATATGACGCTTATGATATGCTTTGGGCTATTAATAGGGCTATCGACCTGTATTATAACCGTAATACAGAATGGAAAAAGCTTGTTAGCCGTGCACTGGGAATTGACCACAGTTGGAACAATTCTGCCCTTCAGTATATTGATATGTATAATGATGTTTTAAAAGATTAAAGCTCTATATACAAATAGTTATGGCCACCAACTTAGCTGGTGGTCATCTTACTTTTGTTCTAATCTATATGTGGTATTGATATTTTACTTGTCCCAAACTAAAATATGATGTACTATATAAAATAACACTTAAACAATAAGCTCTGCTAGACTTGCATTCAAGAACTCATTTGCCCAGCTAGTTATTGTTTTTATACACAACGGTATTTCCTGAAACTTATATGGTCTTGTATTCTTTTCAATTTCATCAAGCATTGAAATTAAAAGAACCTGAAAAAACTGCACCTGTGTTTTATTTGGCACATTTGAGCCAATCCAGTTTTTGGGAATATAGCCTGACTCAACGCCCTTTAGAATCAAAAGGTAAGCATTAATGGCATAGATGTTTTGCATCTTTTCACCAGTTTTCTTATTCTTAAAAAACTTTGCACCCAGCAATGCACTTGCTCTATACAGTGTATTTATTGATATTTCGGAATCCTGCGAAACATCCTGTATGTTTTCAACCATATCAAAACTCACGGAGCTTTCGCTGTTGCCCAACAAATAATCACAGCTTACACCATAATAATTTGCAACACGAAGTACAAAATCAAGCCCGCACTCTCGTATCCCATTTTCATAGTGTGAAAGCAGTGCTTGTGAAATTCCAAGTTCGTTTGCCGCTACCTTTTGACTTAGACCTTTTCTTTTGCGTAATTCTGTTATTGTGCCTGAAAAGTTTGTTGCCATTTTTTACCCCTCTTTTATACTGTTTGTAATATTATAACCTTAATATAAAAATTTGTATACCTAAATACAACCATAAAAATACATTTTGTTTTGGAGGCTCCTATGAAAACATATAAAATACATCTTGTAAGGCACGGCCTTACCCAGTCCAATCTTGAAGGTAAATATGTGGGGCATATTGATGTTCCTCTGTGTGAACAAGGAAAAGCTCAGCTTGTTCAAATGGTAAATGACTTTAAATATCCAGTTTCTGAGGCACTTTTTTGTAGCCCGCTCTCACGCTGTATTGAAACTGCAAAAATAATTTATAGCGATATGAATCCAATAATCATCCCTGACCTTATTGAATATAATTTTGGTGATTTTGAGAACAAAACAGCTGAAGACCTTCGTAAAAACGAGATGTTTTTACAATGGCTTTCTGGCGGTGCTGATTTTGCTCCTCCTTTTGGCGAAAGCAATGCTCAATTTGGCAAGCGTGTATGTGGTACATTTTCAAAAATTGTTGATGGTCTTATAAAAACAGGCACAACCAGTGCAAGCATTATTACCCACGGCGGAGTTATTATGGCTATTCTCCACTTCTTTGCACTCCCTGAATTACCAATGACAGACTGGCTCACTCCTAATGGTTGCGGGTACACTGTTTGTATCACTCCTTCACTTTGGAGCCGTATGCAAAAGTTTGAAGTCTTTGGCGAGCTTCCAATTTCAGAAAACGATGAGCTAAAAAGCGAACAAGATTTTATGGATATTAACAATGAAATCTTAGAAAATGCAGATTACGGACTTCTTGATGACTTGCAGTTTTAAAAATAGTTGTTGACAAATTAATTTTTTATTCATATAATGCTATTAAAGCTTAATATATTCTTTACTTTAAAGACTATGACGGAAATAAAGACAGATTTTTGTAAGTTTCAGAGAGTCGGCGGTCGCTGTGAGCCGATACTGCTTGTCTGTGTATAACTCGTTCCTGAGTCGTTTGCCTGAAATCATAGGGCAAGCCGTTAGACTGCGTTAAAAGTCAGAGCCTTATTAGAGGCTTAAAGGACAGTTCTCTTGAACTGTTTAAGTAGGGTTGGTACCGCGTGGATTTATCCTCGCCCCTATATACACAATAGGGGCGATTTTTTATACCCATTTTTAAAATCAGCCTCTAACTAATCAAAAGGAGGAAAAACTATGAACAACTATGAAACAAAGTACACCCCCTTCAAACCTGTTGACATCAAAAGCCGTCAATGGCCATCAAAAGCAATAACAAAAGCTCCTATTTGGTGCAGTGTTGATTTGCGTGACGGAAACCAAGCTCTTATTGACCCTATGAATGTTTCGGAAAAACTTGAACTTTTTAAAACACTTGTTGACCTCGGAATTAAGGAAATTGAGGTTGGATTCCCAGCTGCCTCACAAACAGAATATGATATTTTGCGTACACTTATTGATGACGGACATATCCCTGATGATGTTACCATTCAGGTTCTTGTTCAGGCTCGTGAGCACCTTATACGCAAGACTTTTGATGCTGTTAAGGGTGCAAAAAATGTAATAATACACTTTTATAATTCAACATCTACATTACAGCGTAAAGTTGTTTTTAAAAAGGATATGCAAGGTATAATAGACATTGCAAAAGATGGAGCAACGCTTATAAAAGAGCTTGCAGACCAAGCCAAGGCAGAAAATGATATGAACATTCGATTTGAATATTCTCCTGAAAGCTTTTCAGGAACAGAGCCTGACAATTCCGTTTTAATCTGTGAAAAAGTTATGGAGGCACTCGGTGCAAGCGAAGACAACAAAGTTATTTTAAATTTACCTAGCACCGTTGAATGCAGCACTCCAAACGGCTATGCAGACCAAATCGAATATTTTTGCACTCATATCTCAAACCCACAAAATGCTATAATAAGCCTTCACCCGCACAACGACAGAGGAACAGCAATTGCCTCTGCGGAACTTGGAATGCTTGCGGGAGCCCAAAGAGTTGAGGGCACATTGTTTGGCAACGGCGAGCGTACGGGTAATGTCGACATCATAACACTTGCTCTTAATATGCATACGCAAGGCGTCAACCCAATGCTTGACATTTCAAACATCAACGCTATTCGTGAGGTGTATGAACGCACTACAAGAATGCGTGTTCACGAAAGACACCCATATGCTGGCGACCTTGTATTTACCGCTTTTTCAGGCTCACATCAAGATGCAATCAGCAAGGGTAAATCGTATATGAAAGAATCAAAATCACCACAGTGGGAAGTTCCGTATCTGCCGATTGACCCTGCCGATATTGGCCGAGAGTACGACCCTGTTATTCGCATTAACAGTCAGTCTGGAAAAAGTGGTGCTGCATATATTATCGAAAATCAATTTGGTTTCTTCCTCCCAAAACCTATGCAAATCGAGTTTGGTAACGCTGTTAAAGCATATTGCGACCAAAAAGGAACAGAAATCAGCAACAACGATATTTATGACATATTCAAAAAAGAATATCTTGATATCTCTGGCCCATACGTGCTTTTAAACCACAAATTCCATGAAACATCCGAGGTTAACGATACTTCTCCAAAGGTTGTTTTTGAAGGACTTCTTAAGCACAATGGCAATGAGCCTGTTAAAATTTCTGGCAACGGTAATGGACCCATTGATGCATTTTTCAGTGCGCTTTCAAAAGTTGGCATAACTGGATACAAGTTCATTGATTACCGTGAACATTCCATATCAATTGGTTCTGACGCAAAAGCTGTTTCATACATTCAATTGTCTGACAAAAATGAAAACAACATCTTTGGAATCGGAATTTCACACAATATCACCTACGCTTCTCTTCGTGGCGTTCTGTGTGCTATCAACCGCTCTATTTTAAAACAGCAAAATGAAAAATAATTAAAACAATTTAGTAATAGCACATGAAAATCAATTGCTAGAAATAACGCAAGTAAATACCCGTTAAAACAAAACAAAAACCACGATACATAAATGTACCGTGGTTTTTGTTTTATCATTTAGTTGTTTTATCAACCCACAAACGAAGCTATTATATAAGGGAATCCAAAAGCAAATGCTATAGATGTGAGAAAGGTTATTCCAAATCTGTCAAGCAATGCACCTACATACATAATACCTGCAGGAATTGCAAGAAAAATCTTCGACACCATAGATGCAGTACTTTCTTCTCCATAAAGGCTTTCCCACATTGAGTATACATCTTCCATCATAGGAAACATATTGGTAAAAAAGGAGATTCCAAAGTACAACAAAAGGATTGAAATTAAATTGTATTTACCAAAATAAAACACATTAATTGTTGCGGGAGCAATCGCCAAAAGTCCACAAAACAGACTTAATATAAAAGGCATAAAGCAAACGCCAAAGCTTTTGCGACCCTTTACCATTTCGTGTTCAATATGCCCGCACAACTCGTTTGGCTGAAGCGACCTTATATCCTCTACTGGAATTTCATAAAGTCTGCATGTAAGGTGCTCTAAAAAAGCCTTAAACACCGCACCAGGAAAAGTAATGTATTTAATTATTGTATAAATCAGTTCCATTTTATATCCCCCTCACCCTTTTGGAAAACACTTTCAAGTGTCTTTGACCCTTCTATTATGCCAAGAACATCCGCTGACATCTGATCTCCTAAAACTTCTTCCATCTCTACATAAATTTCTGAATCATTGCTCAAATGTGCACAAAGAGCATAAAGATTTGCGTTTGAAATATACATATACTGCACTGTCGAATTATCATAAGCGGTTTTTGCGTATTGCAACGCTTCTTTCGGCTTGCCATCAATCAATAAGATAATTGCCATCTGATGATTAAGGTTAGCGTCGATTGAATTTATTGCAAGCCCATCTTTTATGGATTTTGTCGCCTTTGCAAAATCGCCTTTAAGTCGATATGCAATTGCCGTATATGTTTTAACATTAAGATCCTCACTGTTTATTGACTCTATTGCCTCACAATATTTAAACATATTATCATAATCCTTCATGTTTAAATACAATTCCGCAAGAGAAGGAAGATAGAGTGACGAATACTGTGGAGATGCCTTTTCCATCTTTTTAAGATGACCTAGCTGAACCTCTTTGCTTTCTTCAAACGCAAGTGCAGCATAGTACTTCCAATATTCTACCATACCCTTATCATATTTTTGCTCTTTATCCTTATTTATACTCTCGTCAAAACTTTCTACAAAACCCTTGTAATCCTTGGCGTTTTGGAAAGACGATGAAACAATTTCATACACTTTGTTAAACTCTTCTATAGTTGTCATTGTCTGTTTCGCCTTACGATTTGAGAACGAATCAAGGTTTTCGCCACTATAGTATTTACCTATAAAACTTTCAGTGTTTTCATAATACTCTACACCTATTTTGTTATAAAGTTCAATCTCGTTTTCTAAAATCTTTTTGCCTATTACTTTTTGATTTAATTTTAACTGCGTATTTATTTCCTCATAAGCCATAACTGCTGAATACAGTTTCTTATCTTTTACAAGAGCTTGTGCTTTTGCAACTTGGCTAAAAGTTCCCCATTCTTGAGAAAGTTGCCAACTTGATAAAAGCAAAACCGCTATAACCATAATCGGCGTAACTATTTCAGAAAACTTAAAAGGATGCTTTTTCATTAATTCTCTGCACTCACTGCAATAAGGATTGCTCTGTGAAACACTTTTGTCCCTAGCTCGCTCACCACAAACTTCACAAAGGTCATCTTCATCAATATGTGACGCTTCCTTTGCCTCGTGAACCTCTTTGCGTGCAGTTTTAACAAGCTCATTCCAATCCCCTGTTTCTGGATTTTCCAAAAGATTGTTAACCTCCTGCTGAACAAGGCTTTTTATAGTTTCAAGCTCTTGTACTATAAGCTCATCCTCATTCTCTTGCACTGGTTTTTCTGCTACTTCTTCCTTTGGCTGGTCAATATCTTTTTTAACCTCAGGTTTTATATCTTTTACTTGCTCCTCTTTGGGAGTATCCTGATTTTTTTCATCTACATCTGCTTTAATTTGTGACTCTTTTTTTGTTGCAGATTTATTTTTTTGCTTAGATATGCCTTTTTTATCCTCTGCATTTTTTGGCTTTGATGCTGTTGATGTCTCTTCTTCGGCCTTTGGTGTAGTTTCGTTTAGATTTTCTACTATGTCTGTGCTCTCGCCCTCAGACTTCTTTGGATTTATATCAGACAACTCGCATCCTCCTCCGCTGTATATTGTTAACATTTTACCACTTTAATACAGAGTTTTCAAACACTGTGTTAAAAAATTTACAAATTTATTTTAAAGTCAAAATTGCGACATTATTTTATTTAAGAAAAACCTAGTTATCCCCGCTTTCCGCCTTACCACATTTGCATTATCTTTAATCTATAAAAAGATTAATATCATTTTAAATTAAAAAGCATATACCATTATATATATAAGCAACTTACTCTTTTACAAAAATAAAACAGCCCTCAAAAAGAGAGCTGCTAAATCTAATTTTTAAAACACAAACATTAAACTCGCTAAAAGTTTATTCTGCTTTTTCCTTTATCTTAGCTGTTATATCTTGGCTTGTAAAGTCAAAAATCTTTCCAAGTGCAAACAATCCAATAACGGTAACTATAAGTTCTGGAATCATATAGGATGAATTATAAGTGATTGAATACTTTATGATTGCTCCAATTGTGTTTGAAGGTGCATAACTACTCCAGATTGTTACTCCACTAATAAAGTGGAATGCAAGCCGCAAAGCACTTGCAAGTACGCCACCGCAAACAAGAGCTATAGGCTGGCTTTTAATCTTGTTTTTAAATGCTCCACCAAGTCCCAAAACGCCAAAAGCACATATGTAGTCTGAAAATGCCAAAATGATGTAAGCTCCAATTCCAGTAACATAGCTAAAGTTTTTTAGCCCAAACATCATCTGGAATATGCCCATAATAATGCCACTCAAAATGCCCCATGGAGTACCATAGCGAAATGCCAAAAGGATAATTGGCACCTGACTAAACACTGTTACGCTTCCACCAAAAGGGAACTTGATTACAGACAGTTCATTGAGAACTACTGCAATTGCAATAAGTATTGCTGTTTCTGTCAAGCGTAGTGTTTTGTTCGTCTGTTTCTTCTGGTTTTCTGATTTCATTAAAATCACCTCAAAATAAAATTTGCCAAGCGATAGAACAAACCGCAAGGCAAAGAAAAAAATCTTCCTACGCAGGCATTATCCTGATCAGGTTCGAGCAAAGTGATAGAAATCAACACCACTAAATACTCCGGGTCCGAAAATGCATTAATTTTCGTCTCAGCCAGCTTGCACCAGCACCCCAATATTCACTTGACGGATGCATTATATCACATTAATACAAATTTTGTCAATATAGCTATTGCATATTTTTGATTTAGGTGATAAAATAATCACTTGTATTTTATAAAATCATGAGGGTGTAGAAATTTGAAATTAAGAGACGACATTAGAAACATCGCTATTATTGCCCATGTTGACCACGGTAAAACAACTTTGGTTGACGAAATGTTAAAACAAAGCGGAACCTTTCGTTCAAACGAGCAGGTTGCTGAAAGAGTAATGGACTCCAATGATTTGGAAAGGGAGCGTGGTATTACCATTCTTTCCAAAAACACTTCGGTTCATTATGAAGACACAAAAATAAATATTATTGACACTCCTGGACATGCCGATTTTGGCGGCGAAGTTGAGCGTATACTCCTTATGGTTGACGGCGTTTTGTTGCTTGTTGATGCATTTGAGGGTTGTATGCCACAAACTCGTTTTGTACTTAAAAAAGCCTTAAGTTGCGAAAAAAAGGTTGTTGTTGTTGTTAACAAGATTGACAGACCAGGTGCTAGACCTGCTGAAGTTGTTGACGAAGTTATTGACCTTTTCATTGAGCTTGGTGCAGATGATGAGCAACTTGAATTTCCAGTTCTCTATGCTTCAGGCAGAGATGGCTATGCATCGTTTGATGAATGTGCAACGCAGGGTGATATGCGTCCTCTATTTGACGCTATTCTTAAAAAGATTGAACCACCAAAGTGTGACTTAAATAAGCCACTTCAAATTCTTTTCTCCAGCCTTGATTATGATGACTATGTTGGCAGAATCGGTGTTGGCAGAGTAGAACGAGGCGAAGTAAAACAGGGTCAACAAGCTGTTTTATGTAACACTGCTGGCGACAAGAGAAATATCAAAATCACAAAACTTTATCAATACGAAGGTCTTAAAAGAACTGAAGTTGAAACTGCAAAAGCAGGCGATATAATCGCTGTTGCAGGAATTGCTGATCTTAACATTGGCGAAACAGCCTGTTCACCAGATTGCATTGAGCCAATCGAGTTTATAAAGATTGATGAACCAACAATTTCAATGAACTTTATAGTTAACAATAGTCCTTTTGCTGGTAAAGAAGGTAAATTTGTAACCTCTCGTAACATTCGTGACAGACTTTTTAAAGAAGTTGAAACCAATGTTAGTATGCGTGTTGAGGAAACTGAATCAACCGATACATTCAAAGTTTCAGGCAGAGGCGAATTGCATCTTTCTATTCTTATTGAAACAATGAGAAGAGAAGGATATGAAGTTCAAGTTTCTCGCCCAAAAGTAATTTTCAAAGAGATTGAAGGAAAGACTTGCGAACCTATGGAAATCCTTGCTGTTGAAGTACCAGAAGAATATGTTGGTGCTGTTATCGAAAAGCTTGGCTCCCGCAAGGCAGAACTTACTGATATGTCTATAAATGATGGCGGAACAACACATATAGAATTTAGAATCCCTTCAAGAGGTCTTATCGGTTATCGTGCAGAGTTTTTGACAGATACTAACGGCAACGGCATAATGAACCAGATTTTTGACGGTTACGATGAATACAAAGGTAGCATCATAACAAGAGAGCGTGGTTCTATCGTTGTTCATGAATCAGGAGAAAGCACAGGCTACGGCTTGTTTAACACACAGGATAGAGGCAAGTTATTTATCGGTGCTGGCATCCCTGTTTATGAAGGTATGATTGTTGGCGAATGTGCAAAAAATGAAGATATAGTCTGCAATGTTTGCAGAAAAAAACAACTTACAAACACTCGTGCTTCTGGTTCAGATGATTCATTAAGGCTCATTCCTCACACAGTTTTAAGCCTTGAACAATGCATGGAATTTATAAAAGACGATGAATTACTTGAAGTTACTCCTAAGTCTCTTCGTCTTCGCAAAACAGTATTGTCAAAGGACCTTCGCATGAAACAAACACATAAAAAGGGTTGATTTCTTTGGTAATAGATTTTCATACTCACGCTTTTCCAGAAAAAATTGCAAAATCTGCTATTTCAACGCTTGCCTATCGTTGCGGTAATTGTTATCCAAAACACGAAGGCACGATTGATTCGTTGATGCAAAAAATAAAACAAAGCAAATGTGATAAAGCAGTTGTCCTGAACATTGCAACTAATCCAAAGCAGCAAAAAAATGTTAATGACTTTGCAATTTCTTTGCTTTCAATCCCTGATGTTATTCCGTTTGGCTCTGTTCATCCTGACAGCGATAATGCAATTGAGGAGCTAATCAGATTAAAAGAAGCAGGAATAAAAGGAATAAAATTGCACCCAAACTATCAAAACTTTTTTGTTGATGATGAAAGACTTTTTCCAATCTACGAAAAGGTGGCGGAACTTGGACTTATCACTGTTTTTCACTCAGGAGTAGACATTGGTCTTCCCGACCCTATTAGCTGTACACCTGACAGACTTTTAAAGATTTTACCGATTTTTAAAGGAACCCCAGTTGTTGCCGCTCACATGGGCGGATATTTATTGTGGCAAGAGGTTTTACATAAACTTGCGGGTACAGAAATTTATTTAGACACCTCTTATTCATTTAGCCGTACACCTCCTCCTTGGGCAAACCAAATCATACAAAAACATGGTGCGGATAAAATTTTGTTTGGTAGCGATACGCCATGGAGCAGTACAGAAGATGAAATAAGATTTATTGAAAGTCTTGATTTGACTGAGCAGCAAAAAGAACAGATTTATTATAAAAACGCAGCAAAATTGCTGGGTATATGATTTTTAAACTCGCTGATTGTTAATTTGTCAGCGAGTTTTTTATTATTTATTATTAACAATAATTATTATTCATTGTTTTTAGAGTTTATGTTTTTACTATTACTATTGTTCATTTCTTTGCTCGCCAAAGAAACGAACATAACACATAAAAACTATAAATATAAAATAAATTATACTTGCAAATAATCTACAACTACCTAGTAACCAACTGGAAGGGAGTCACGGGGGAACCCCGACTGAATGCGTGCTGAGGGTTTCCCCCGTGTCATTTTCTTTGGTTCGTTTCTTTGATGACGCAAAGAAATGAACATAACACATAAAAACTATAAATATAAAATAAATTATACTTGCAAATAATCTACAACTACCTCGTAACCAACTGGATGGGGGGCACGGGGGAAAACCGACTGAAAGCGAGCAGAGGGTTTCCCCCGTGTCATTTTCTTTGGTTCGTTTCTTTGATGACACAAAGAAATGAACATAACGCCTAAGAAAATCATCAATATAAAACACAAAAACCCGCTGATGAATCAACACCAGCGGGTTTTTCAATATTAATTATAAATCAAACTATTATTCTGCATCTTTCTTTGATTCGTCAATAATCTTTTGAGCAATATTTGCAGGAACTTCTTCATAGCGTGCAAAGTCTATGCTGAAGTACCCTCTTCCTCTTGTTACTGAGCGAAGCGTTATTGCAAAATCACCCATCTCCGCCATTGGAACTTCTGCTGCAATTTCCTGCATTCCTGGCTCTTCTTCATGCTGTGCCATACCAAGCACTCTACCTCGACGCTTTGTAACATCACCCATAATATCGCCCATATTCTCATCTGGCAAGGATACTTTAAGCGTTCCAATTGGCTCAAGTATTATAGGTGTTGCCTGTGGAATACCGTTTCGGAATGCTACAGCTGCCGCTGTTTTAAATGCCATTTCTGAAGAATCAACAGGATGGTATGAACCGTCATAAAGAGTTGCTTTTATACCAACCATAGGGAAGCCCGCTAAAACACCTTTTTCAACAGAATCACGCAAACCCTTTTCTACTGCGGGGAAGAAATTTTTTGGAACAGAGCCACCAAAAACCTCCTCAGCAAATACAAGCTCTTTGCTATCGCACGGCTCAAAGCGGATAAAAACATCGCCAAACTGACCATGTCCGCCAGATTGTTTTTTGTGCCTACCTTGAACTTCAACCTTTTTCTTGATTGTTTCACGATATGCAACCTTAGGAACGGAAAGGTCAACCTCAACGCCAAATTTTGATTTAAGCTTTGAAATAATAACGTCCAAATGCTGTTCTCCGAGTCCTGAGAGAATTTGCTCTCTTGTCTCATGATTGGTGGTATATTTCATTGAAGGATCTTCTTCCATAAGTCTAAATAGACCTGCGGCTACTTTTTCTTCCTCACCCTTTTTACGAACCTTTAAAGCCATAGAAAGACAAGGCTCGGGTACTATTACTGGCTTTAAAGTTAATGATTTTTTTTCACTACTCAAAGTGTCGCCTGTTTTAAATCCCGAAAGTTTGGTAATAACTCCGATATCCCCTGCACTAATGCAGTTTGTGTCCTCTTGCTTACCACCTCTTGGAATAACAAGTTTGCCCATTCGTTCTGTCTCGCCTGTTCTTGTGTTATACGCTGGTGTCTCTGGCATAATTTTACCAGACGCAACCTTAAAAAATGACATTTTTCCAACAAATGGGTCTGCAATCGTTTTAAAGCAAATTGCAGCAAGAGGGCCATTTTCATCACATTTTAAAACAACTTCATTGCCTTCTGCATCAGTTGAAATTTCGCCTGATTTTTCACCTGCACTAGGTCCAAGGTTAACTATGCCGTCAAGCAGCAAATCTACTGCATCCAATGTGTATCCCGAGCAAGCATATATAGGATAAATTGTGCCATCAACAACACCCCGAAGGAGTCCTGTGATTGCCTCAACCTCTGTAAATTTCTCGCCTGCAAAGAATTTTTCCATAAGCTCTTCGCTTGACTCTGCAACAGATTCATTAAACATTTCACGCATTGCATCAAGCTTTTCGCTCTGCGGCATTTCAACTTCAAATGATTTGCCGTCTTTATACTCATAAGCTTTATTCTGTGCAAAGTTTACAAAGTATTTTATTCTGCTATTTTCAATGTATGGAACAACAACAGGACAAAGCTTTGAACCATGAACAGCTTTTAGTTCGTCAAAAAGGTTGCCAAAGTTTGCATTCTCCGCATCTGTTTTTGTAACAACAAAAAACTTTGAGATTCCTCTATCTTCCGCTGCTTTAAAAGCCTTTTCAGCTCCAATATCATACTTGGCTTTTTCAGCATCTGTAACTATAACTGCACAACCAGCCGCACGCATACCTTCACTTAATGCTCCTGCAAAATCAAAAAGGCCAGGAGTATCTATTAAATTTATTTTTACATCTTTCCACTCAAGAGGTGCAACAGATACACCAACGGTTACACCGCGTTTTTTTTCGTCTGTATCAAAATCCATAATGGTATTGCCTTCAGTTACTCTTCCAAGCCTTTCTATTGCTCCTGAACGATAAAGCATAGCTTCGCAAAGAGTCGTCTTGCCTCTGCCACTATGGCCTGCAACAACAATGTTACGAATGTTATTAGAGTTATAGGTTTTCAAAATCCGTTCCTCCTTAGTTTTCGATAAAAATCAGCAAATTTTATACAAATTACATAAATGATCGTTGTATATCGTTTCTTATTTTAACATATTCAACCATACTTTTCAATAAATAATATTTAAAAACATAGAAAAAGATATTTTCACATTATAAATAAAATGTTTTTAGGTTTTTGTTAAAATTATACATTATTGTTTATCGTGACATATCTGTTATTTCATTAACAATAGGTTGTTCGCACAAAAGTGCTAAAAACCGTTGACATTCTACGCAAATAGCTTTAAACTATCTAATAGTATAAAAAAAATATTAAGGAGATTCGTTTATGAAAGTATTTATGATTGGCGGAACAGGTTTACTCGGCTGTGAAGCAGCAAGAATTTTCATTGAAAGAGGACATCAAGTTAAGTCTGTTGCTCTTCCTCCTCTTCCAGAAGGTGCTCCTATCCCACAGGAAATGGAAATCATCATGGGCAACATCAATGACAAATCGGATGATGAAATTAGACAACTAATGGGCGGTTGTGACTGCTTTGTTTTCGCTGCTGGCGTTGATGAAAGAATTGAGTTCCAAAAGCCTGTTTATGACGCTTACTACAAGTTCAACATTGCCCCTCTCAAGCGTATGCTTCCGCTAGCAAAAGAATGCGGTATTAAGAAAACTGTTATCCTTGGCTCTTATTTTGCTTACCTTGCAAAAGAGCGTCCTGACATGAATCTTATTGAACAGCACCCATACATAAGAAGCCGTATTGACCAAGAGAACCTTGCTTTCTCTTATGCTGACGATAATTTTGATGTTTCTGTTCTTGAGCTTCCTTACATCTTTGGCACACAGCCAGGCCGTAAGCCAGTTTGGGTCATCCTTATTGAGCAACTCAAGATGATGGATAAGTTTCCATGCACATTCTATCCAAAGGGCGGTACAGCAATGCTTACAGTTCGCCAAGTTGGAGAATCAATCGTTGGTGCTGCTGAGTATGACGATTATGCTAAGTTTGGCCACAAGAAGGCATGGCCAATATCTTGCTCTAACATGAAGTGGGACGAGTTCCTCCACATTGTTTATGATGCAAGAGGAATGGGACCAAAGAGAAAAGTTGTTGGTATTCCTATTTGGATGTTTGCTATGTTTGGCAAAAAGATTGAAAAAGAGCGTGCTCTTGAAGGAATCGAGTCAGGTATATATACTCCTGGTCTTGCTGAAATCATGGACCTTGACCTCTTCATCGATACAAAATATTGTTTTAAAGACCTTAAGGTTACACAGGACGATATCCATTCTGCTATCTTTGATTCAATCAAGCTTAGCGTTGATGCTTTTGAAGGCAAAACCAAGCTTCTTGGCATGAAGGGCGAATAATTAAAACATTATTTTCCTAGGCTTTTATATAAGCTTTCTCCCCACATACTAAATTGTATGTGGGGTTATTTTTTTATTTTAAATTGTTTATAAAAACATAAAAACAAAAAAATAACGAATAAAATAATGTACTGTTCATTTAAACACTTCGTGATGTTAATTTGTTAACTATTTTTTTAAAAAGAGCTTGTTTTTTATTGACAAGCGTAATAAAAGCATTTATAATTATAACAATATTTTATATAGTTAACAAAAAATTAACATATAGAGAATTAAGTTCGGTGAATTTCACTTTTCACTTCATAAATATTTCTAGCTAAAATCTCCTTATTTTTTGGTATATATATACTTATAGGGAGCGATTGTTAACACCTACTTTTTATGTCATCTCGTAAATATTGTTTTTTATTAATCTTTTATTTTAATAAACATACACTTCACTTACATATGCTATTTCAACCAAACTTAGGCATATGCAACCTTACTTTGCTAACTTCCTCCAATGCACAAAAACTGTGCGTATTTTCTAACAGAGCCCATCGAATTTTGCCCGAATTCGATGGGCTCCTCCTTTTGTTTTTGATTTTAATGTTTTACAACTAAGTGTAAAAATAAGTTAATTTATTTTTATCATTTTATACTAAAAAAATATAAAATTTTTAAGTATAAAATTCCTACACTTACAAACAATAACTTTGCAAACATTTTTTAAAAACAATTATTGAAAAAGGAGAATTTATATATGAAAGCCACAGGAATTGTGAGAAGAATTGACGACCTCGGCAGAGTCGTTATCCCAAAAGAAATCCGTAGAACTATGCGTATTCGAGAGGGCGACCCTCTCGAAATCTACACTGATGCAAATGGCGAAGTAATTTTTAAAAAGTACTCATTAGTTGGTGAATTATCATCCTTTGCAGCACAATATTGCGATGTTCTATTTCGTAGCACAAATCTACCCGTTGTAATTTGTGACAGAGACCATGTAATTGCCGTTTCAGGTCTTGCAAAAAAAGAGATTATGGATAGACGCGTTGCTCCTGAGCTTGAAAGAATCATGGAGAACAGAGAAAGCTTTACATCTTCTTCATCACGCAAGCTTACTCCCGTTGAGGGAATTGACAGAGAGGCTTTAGTAGCATTCCCAATTATTGGTTCAGGAGATGTTTCTGGTGCTATTATTTTCTTTGGAGGCGCTGAAACAACCGCTGCTTCTCCGTCACAAACCGAGGTGAAACTTGCACAGGTTGCCGCCTCTTTTATTGGAAAGCAAATGGAAGAATAAAAGTAATCTTCGCCTTCTAAATCATTATTAACTCAATAAAAATATGATGCCCTTTAAGCGTAGTTACATTTATTGCCTAGCTACTTTAAAACGGCATCAATTTTTATTGTTAATCTTTATTCCATTGGTACTCTTTACCACATAAAACAAAGCACCCTTTACGGGTGCTTTGTTTGTATAAAAATATTTTTGCAAATTAAAATCCTACTGAGTGTGGCTTTTCAATTTTCATTGAAATATCAAAAGCCTCAACAGAATGAGTAAGTGCTCCGATTGAGATTATGTCCACCCCTGTTTTTGCTACATCTGAAATAGTTTCAAGAGTTATACCGCCAGATGCCTCAAGCTTTGCTCTGCCGTTTACAATCTCTACAGCTCTTCTCATCGTGTCGTTGTCCATATTGTCAAGCATTATGATTTCTACACCTGCATTTATCGCTTGTCGAACTTCGTCAAGATTTCTTGTTTCTACCTCTATCTTAATTGTATGCCCTAATTTTGAGCGTACAATTGCCACTGCGTTTTCTATTCCGCCGCCAGCATCAATGTGATTATCCTTAAGCATAGCTGCGTCCGAAAGATTAAAACGGTGATTTTTGCCGCCACCGCAGGTAACTGCATATTTTTGAAGAGCACGAAGTCCTGGAATTGTCTTTCTTGTATCAGCTATTGTTGCCTTTGTTCCCTGTGTTTGCTCTACTGCCTGTGCTGTGGCTGTTGCTATTCCAGACATATGCTGAATCAAGTTAAGCGCTGTTCTTTCACCTTTAAGGAGCATTGCAGTTTTGCCACTAAGCTCTGCTATTATATCCCCTTTTTTAATTTTGTCACCATCGTTTTTATGAATTATTGCAGAAAAAGACTCGTCCAATAATTCAAAAACACGCAAAGCAACTGGAAGCCCGCAAAGAACTCCGTCTGCCTTTGCCAAAAACTTTGCCTCACCTTTTTGCTGTGATTCAATAAGTAAATCGGTTGAAACATCAATATAATTGATATCCTCAGTTATTGCTTTTTTAATAATATCGTCAATATAAAATTGTGGTAAATTCATTTTTTACACCTTCCCATATGCTTTTTCATGTTCATAGACCTCTGCAAGTATAATTGATGCAACTGTTGCAAGGCTAAGTGCCTCACAATATTCCATCGTTACTTCATAGTCACCCTCTTTAAGGGTTTGCCTTATTTCACTTACCCTTTTAAGCCCCGACTCTATCTTCTTATCATTAGGTAAAACAAAAAATGTTTCCTGCATTATTGAACGAATCTCGTCTGCTGTTTCTGCTTGCAGCCGCTTTGTGCCATCTTTGATATGATATTCGTAAGGCTCAACAACCGTGTTGCTGTTACGCAATCTTCTTTGAATTTCTGTTGCCGCTCTTCTGCCAAAAACTAGAGCCTCCAAAAGAGAATTGCTTGCCAAACGATTGCCACCATGCACTCCTGTGTGTGCACATTCACCAGCAGCAAAAAGCCCAGGCACTGTTGTTTCTGCATTAAGGTTTGTGTCTATCCCGCCCATAAGATAATGTTGACAAGGAAAAATAGGAATAAGCTCTTTTGTTATATCCACTCCGTTTTCAAGGCAACCCTTTGTTATTCCCGGGAAACGATTGCGTATAAACTCCTCGCCCTTAAAGCGGATATCAAGATAGAACTTATTGCACTTTGTTTTCCGGCTTTCCAAAATTATTGCACGAGAAACAACATCACGAGGTGCAAGCTCCATACGCTTGTCATAATTTTGCATAAAGCTTTCCTTATGACAATTTAAAAGCTTCGCTCCCTCACCTCTTACCGCTTCACTTATTAAAAACTGCTCACTTATTCCATCTGCCCTAAATGCGGTAGGATGAAACTGAACAAAACTTAAATTCTTGATTTCTGCTCCAACTTCATATGCAAGCCTTATGCCGTCACCTGTTGCAACAGTAGGGTTTGTTGTATATTTATACACCCTGCCAATTCCGCCAGTTGCAACAAGGCAATAGTTTGCAAACACACTGGTGTGTTCTGTTTTGTTAACAAGCAAGTCCAACCTAAACCCAACTTTTTCACGGTTCATGGAGGCAACCATTGAATGTTCGGCAACCTCTATATTTTTATGAGTTTTCACCTGTTCCAAAAGTGTTACTATGATATTGTCGCCCGTTGTGTCTTTATGATGTACTATTCTGCGTCGGCTATGACCGCCCTCTAAAGTCTTTCTTGGAGTGCCATCTTCATTCTTGTCATAATCAAATCCCATGTCCATAATTTTACGAACATCGTTTGGACCTTCGCTTATAAGTGTTTGAACTGCCTGCAAATTATTCTTTTGTCCACCCGCAATCAAGGTGTCATATATGTGCAAATCAAAACTATCGTCCTTAAAATCTAGTACAGCTGCAACACCCCCTTGGGCAAGAGAACTGTTAGAAAGAGCTTTTTGTTCTTTTGTAAGAACCAACACTTTTATATCACTATCGAACTGCAGGGCAGCATAAAGTCCTGCGACTCCGCTACCCACAATTACAACATCTATATTTTTTTGCAAGTTGATACGCCTCCGATTCAACCGCCGTATTTAAGCATATTTTCAATGCTTCTTTTTGCGGCTATGCGTAAATCCTCATCTAATTCTATTTCTTCTCCACACACTCCAATTAAAGCTTGATAAACATCCTGAAGCCTTGTCATCTTCATGTTTTGGCATGTAAGCTTATCTGCACTAAGCTGATGATACTTACCCTGTGGATTTTTCTGCTCAAGATAATCAACAACTCCACGCTCTGTGCCGATTATAACTTCGCCATCCTGTGACTTTCCATATTCTATTATTTCACTTGTTGAACCAATCATGTCCGCAAGCTCCAT
Organism: Clostridia bacterium; assembly: GCA_009930155.1. Next base: position 59,054 of record RZYX01000002.1, read on the forward strand.
AACTTCCTTTTTACATTCTGGGTGAACTGCAACAACGGCGTTTGGATGCTTTGCCTTTGCATCAAGCACATCCTGTGCTGTAATCTGGTTGTGTACTGGGCAACAACCATCCCAAATAATTATTTCCTTATTAGGAACACGCTTTGCCACATATGAACCCAAATTTGCATCGGGCAAAAACAATATTCTGTCTTGTGGTAAAGATGATACAATTTTTACGGCACTTGATGAGGTTACACAAACATCAACCTGTGCTTTTACCTGTGCTGTAGTGTTAATATATGCAACCGTGCAGCAATCTGGATTTTGTTTTTTAAAATCCCTAACCTGCTTTGGCGTAATATTGTCTGCCATAGGACATGTAGCCTCTGCAACAGGTAGAATAACAGTTTTATCAGGAGAGAGGATTTTAACAGTTTCTGCCATAAATCTTACTCCACAAAGTATTATTCTTCTCGCCTCACACTTTTGTGCGTAAACAGATAATGCATAGCTATCACCCGCAAAATCTGCAATGTCAATTATTTCAGGTGCCTGATATGTGTGCGCTAAAACAAGAGTGTCCCTCTGTTTTTTCTCACTTAAAATAAGCGCCTGTAGTGACTTATTATCCATTTAAAAACAGCCTCCAAAAAAAAAGGGAGAAAATATCTCTCCCATCCCTTGAAAATCTCAAAATTCATCAAAATATATTCGATTTATTATATCAAAAAAAGGTTTGTAATACAAGGACTTTATTTGCTATTCATTGTTTCTTTTTTGTCAATGTGCTTATACCTTCTGTGCAAATAACTACAACTACAGCAAAGACAAATAGAATGTTTGGAAACATTTGAAAGCTAGTTGCAGATGCCAAATATCCAAAAATCAGCGGCATAAATGCCGACCCTGTGAAAGCAGATGCAAGTTGAAGTCCCATTACTGCTTCTGAATTTTCTTTGCCAAATCTTGCGGGTGTTTCGTGAAGCATAATTGGAAAAACTGGAGCACATCCAACTCCGATAATCACTATTACAATTGCTGCGGCATTTGCCGAAAGTGGAAACAAAAGCAAGATAGCTCCAATAATTATTATACCCTGTCCAAGCCTTAATTGTTGACTACTTTTCATTTTTATTGTTAAAAATCCAGAAAGAACTCTTGCGAGCGTTACTCCAGCAAAGAAAAACGATATCCAAAGCGATGCTTTTGCTGCATCTATCCCTTTTATATTTATAAGATATGTACTGCCCCAAAGCCCAATTAGCATTTCAATTCCACAGTAAAACAAAAACGATATCATCGAAACAATTACTCCACGCTGACGCAAAGCGTCTATAAGGCTATGTTTTTCTTTTGTTTTTTCTTCATCATCTTCGTTATTAATTTTCGATTGTTCAAACTTTTTCCAAACTGGAAGTGTAAGAAATAATAAAAGCGACATACAAAGAAGTATTCCCGCTACACATAAATAACCTGGTCTCCACTCACCATCTTTTAAAAAAAACGACATAAGCACAGGGCCTGTCATCGCCCCAACACCCCAAAGTGCGTGTAGCCAGCTCATATGCCTTGGCTTAAAGTGGCGTGAAACATAATTGTTAAGGCTCGTGTCAACCGCTCCCGCACCAAGCCCAAGCGGAATAGCAAATAAAAAGAACATATAGATTGACGGCATAAAAGAAATTAAAAGAATTCCAACACCCGTCATAAGCACGCTAATTGCCGTTAACTTTTCTGTTCTAAGCCTTTGTGTTATTTTGCCTGAAAATAGGCTTGATATTATTGTGCCTGCCGAAATTGTAAGCGACATTGCCCCCGCCATTCCCTCATTTACACCAAATTCAAGATGCATAAGTGGCCAGCTCACGCCAAGCAATGTGTCTGGCAATCCCAAACCGATAAATGTCATATAAATTATTGCAAGCAATATTATTGCCATATGTTTTCTCCTCACTTTGACAACACATATACTGTAGTTTATTTTAAAATTTCTTTAACAATAAAGAGCTTTTTATGTCGATTTTTGTCTTTATTATTTTAATTGCGATGCTTTTAATTTTTTCCAGATTGTGTTATAATTTTATATTATATTTTTAGAGTTGGTGACTTTTATGGATGTTAGAGTTGGCGATGTTCTCGAAATGAAAAAGCCTCATCCTTGCGGGTCAAACAAGTTTTTGGTTTTACGCTCGGGTATGGATTTTCGTATTTGTTGCCTTGGCTGTAAGCACGAGGTTATGGTACCCCGTCATAAGGCTGAAAAAAACATCCGCAAAATCATTAGAGAACAGCAAAGCGAAAAGTAGCTGTGCTATAATTAATATATGCCCTACAGATTGTCTACTGTTAAACAAATTATTTTATTAATGCCCATATTATGGAGGATTTTTATGCTAAACAAATTAGAAAGTGTTGAGCAGCGATTTGAAACGATAAATGAACTTTTGTGTAGTCCAGATGTTGTCGCTGACATGGAAAAATATAAAAAATTGATGCAGGAACTAAAGCATCTTACCCCTATTGTTGAAAAGTTCCGTGAATACAAAAAATGCAAGAGTGCTTTTGACGAATCTAAAGCAATGCTTGATGCTGGCGGAATGGACAAAGATTTTCACGACATGGTATTTGAAGAGTTTGAGGAGTCCCGCAGTTCACTCGAAGTTCTTTTTGAAGAGCTTAAAGTTCTTTTGCTTCCTCGTGACCCAAATGATGATAAAAATGTAATTATAGAAATTCGTGGCGGTGCAGGCGGTGATGAGGCATCTCTTTTTGCTGGTTCCCTTTTCCGTATGTACTCAATGTACTCAGAAATCAAAGGTTTTAAATGTGAAGTTTTGAGTGCAAGCGAAACAGAGCTTGGAGGATTTAAAGAAATAAGCTTTGAAATCTCAGGCGAAGGTGCATATTCACGCTTTAAATTTGAAAGTGGTGTTCATAGGGTTCAAAGAGTCCCAGAAACTGAGTCGCAGGGACGAGTCCATACTTCAACTGTTACTGTTGCCGTTTTGCCTGAGGCAGAAGAAGTTGACTTTGAGATAAAAACTGCGGACTTGCAAATTGACACCTACCGTTCAAGCGGTGCAGGCGGTCAGCATGTTAATACAACCGACTCTGCAATTCGTATAACCCATGTTCCCACAGGCACTGTTGTTGAATGTCAAGACGAAAGAAGTCAGCACAAAAACAAAGACAAGGCAATGAAAATCTTACGCTCTCGTATCTTAGAGCAAGAGAACCAAAAGCGTAACGCTGAAATTGCAGGAGAACGAAAATTACAAGTTGGCACAGGCGACCGTAGCGAGCGTATCCGCACATACAACTTTCCTCAAGGCCGTGTAAGCGACCATCGTATTGGGCTAACTTTGTACCGTATTGAAGCAATTCTAAATGGCGATTTAACTGAAATTATAGATGCCCTTATCACAGCAGACACCGCAGATAAGCTGAAGTCCAATGAATAAGCTACAAACAGAATTTTTTAAAATAGAATCTGAAAATGATATGGACAAAATAAATTGTGTTGGTAAAATTTTAAAAAACGGTGGAGTTGTTGGTATCCCCACCGAAACCGTTTATGGTCTTGCCGCAAACGCACTTGACAATCAAGCTGTGGCAAAAATTTTTAAAGCCAAAGGCAGACCGCAAGATAACCCTTTGATTGTTCATATTGCAGATTTTGATGATATTTATAAACTTGCAAGCGAGGTTCCGCCCAAAGCTGTTTTGCTTGCAAATCACTTTTGGCCGGGGCCACTCACAATTATTTTACCTCGCTCTGATATTGTTCCCGAAAGTGTTAGTGCAGGGCTCGGCACCGTTGCAATCCGCATGCCCTCACACCCTATTGCCCGCGCAATAATAAGGGCGGCTGGAGTGCCTCTCGCTGCTCCCAGTGCAAACATTTCAGGCAAACCTAGCCCCACAACTGCACAGCATGTTTGGAGCGATTTAAACGGCAGAATTGATGCCGTCGCCGACGGCGGCTCTTGCAGTGTTGGGCTTGAATCAACAGTTGTTACTCTGTGCACTTCTCCGCCAAGTCTTTTGCGTCCTGGCAAGATAACACCAGATGAAATCGCACAAGTTATTGGTGAAATTAAAGTTGACACTTCTGTTTTGGGTGAGCTTGAAAAAGGCGTTGCCCCCGCTTCTCCAGGAATGAAATATAAGCACTATTCTCCAAACGCAAATGTTGTTATTGTTCGTGGCGAATTTGATGCTTTTTATAAGTATATTAACGATAATAACAGTGGCGACATTATGGCTCTTTGCTTTGATGGAGAAGAAATGTTGCTGCCCGTACCTTGCCTTAGTTTTGGAAAAAGGGATGATACAGCTCAGCAGGCTCGCACCTTGTTTGATGCACTCCGCAAAGTTGATGAGCTGGGCACCAGCACTGTTTATGTTCGTTACCCCGCAAGCGACGGTGTTGGACTTGCCGTTTTAAATAGACTTTTGCGTGCTGCAGAATTTGAGGTGATTGATTTATGATAAAGGCTCTTACAATTGGGCTTACTGGGCAAACTGGTTCTGGTAAATCAACAGTTTCGCAAATACTTTCTAGCATGGGTTTTTACACTATTGATTGCGACAAAATCTCAAGGCTTATAACCGAAAAAGGCTCGCCTGTTTTAGGCGATATTTCTTCGGCTTTTGGAATTGATGTTATAAAAGCAAACGGTGAGCTTGACCGTGCCCTGCTTGCCAAAAGAGCGTTTGCAACCAAAGAGGCAACATTAATTTTAAACAATATTACTCATCCTGCTATTACAAAGCTTGTTAAAAAAAAGGTGAACGGTGCTTTTTTTAACGGCTACGATGTGGTTGTTATTGACGCTCCTGCATTGTTTGAAAGCGGAATTGAAAAGGACTGCGACATTATCGTTTCTGTTATTGCAAACGAAGATGTTCGCCTGGGGCGCATCTTAAAAAGAGATTGTATTGATGAGGAATATGCAAGACTTCGCATAAAAGCTCAACACAATGAAGAATATTATAAATCAAAATCTGATATAATAATTAATAACGATAGTAGTTTAGATGCTCTTAAAGAACAAATTTCTGAGCTTTTAACTTTGATTGAGGTTAAACAACATGAAGAGAACAAATCATAAAAAGGCCGTTTTAAAAATTACGGCAATGATTCTTACTTTTATCCTTATTATATTTGCGGTGATTTTCTTTAGCTATAAAAGCGTGCTAAAAGTTATGTATCCGCAAAAGCAAACAACGCTTATAGAACAATATGCAACTGAATATGGTATTGACGACGCTTTAGTATATGCTGTAATTGAAACCGAAAGTGGATTTAACTCAAAAGCAGAATCCGATGCTGGTGCTTTAGGGCTTACTCAAATCACACCCGAAACATTCATTTGGTTGCAAAGCAAAACGGGAGAAACGCTTGAAGATACAGCTTTGCTTGATGCTGAAACTTCAATAAAATATGGGTGCCTATTTTTAAGTATGCTTGTTGATGAATTTGGGGATACTAAAACTGCTGTTGCCGCATATCACGCAGGCAGAGGAAGTGTTAACAGCTGGCTTACCGACAAAGAGTGTTCAGAAGACGGCAAATCACTAAATAAAATCCCATCAAAAGATACTTCTCACTATGTCCACAAGGTTACAAACGCAATAAACATATACAAAAATTTATATAACATATAAGGAGGGCTCAAAAAATGAGCGACAAAAAATCAGCGGTAGAAAAAATGCAGGACGAACTTTTTTACAAAACACCTCATGCTGCAACAGTTATGACTGATGAACAAATAGCACAGGCAGATAAATTCTGTGACGATTATATTAGCTTTTTGAACACAGCAAAAACAGAGCGTGAAGTTGCGGCTTTTATCAAAGATCTTGCAACTAGCAAAGGCTTTACTGAATTTGATAAAACAAAAAAATATAATCCTGGTGACAAGGTTTTTTATGTAAACAGAGAAAAGGCAATTATCCTTTGCGTTATTGGAACAAAACCAGTTAGCGAAGGCGTTCGCATTGCTGCTGCTCATATTGATTCACCTCGCATAGATTTAAAGCCAAATCCACTTTATGAAGACAACGATATAGCTTTGTTTAAAACACATTACTATGGCGGAATAAAAAAATACCAATGGACTGCTATTCCTCTTTCCCTTCACGGTGTAATCATCAAAAAGGACGGCTCAAAGGTTTATGTTAATCTTGGCGAAAAGCCAGGCGAGCCAAAATTTGTTATCACCGACCTTCTTCCTCATCTTTCACAAGAGCAAAGCAAAAGAAAGCTAAATGAGGGCATAAAGGGTGAAGAGCTGAATATTCTCATCGGTAGCAGACCTTTCAGAAGTGACGAAGGTAGCGAGCTTGTAAAGCTTAATATTATGAAGTTGCTCAACGAAAAATACGGCATTGTTGAACAAGACTTTTTGTGCTCAGAGCTTGAACTTGTACCAGCATTTGAAGCTTGCGACATTGGCTTTGACCGCAGTATGATTGGCGCTTATGGCCATGATGACAGAGTTTGTGCTTATCCTGCTGCTTTGGCCGCTTTTGATATCGAAGCTCCAGAGCACACTTTGCTTACTGTTCTTGCTGACAAGGAAGAGGTTGGAAGCGACGGAAACACAGGGCTTAATTCTTCTTACCTTAAATATTTTGTTTCTGACCTTGCCCGTATGCAAGGCTTTGAAGGAAGAGATGTTCTTTCAAAATCCGAATGTCTATCCGCAGATGTTAACTCCGCATTTGACCCAACTTTCCCAGATGTTATGGAAAAGAAAAATTCATCATACATCAACAGGGGCGTTGTTGTTACAAAATATACAGGCGCAAGAGGAAAAAGCGGAACATCCGATGCCAGTGCCGAATTTATGGGCAGATGCCGCCAAATTTTTGACAAGACAAATGTGTTTTGGCAAATAGGCGAACTTGGCAAAGTTGACCTTGGTGGCGGTGGAACCGTTGCAATGTATATTGCAAACCTTGATGTTGATGTTGTTGATGTTGGCGTTCCTGTTCTTTCTATGCACGCACCATTTGAAGTTGTTTCAAAGATTGATGTTTTCATGGCATACAGAGCTTTCCTTGAGTTCTTCAAAGCAGAATAAGATAAAACACATAAAAGCAAAGCCTCCCATAAGGGAGGCTTTTGTCTTAATTGTAAACTCATTTTCAACAAAGTAAATATTGTTTTATGTTCATTTCTTTGCATCATCAAAGAAATGAACAAAAAAATAGCATAGAGAAAATCCTCTACTCGCTTCCAGTCGGTTTTCCCTCGTAACCCCCTTCCTATTAATCACAGCTAGTTTTTCTTTATTGATAGATTGTACAAAAACGCTCGGGCACTGTAACGAAAAGTATTCCTATGGTTAGAAATGTTACAATTTTTATTGATACATTGTCTTAAATATATTGCATATATCATTGTGCTGTGATAATATATCACTATACATTGCAACAACTGAATCAACTACTATTTCTTGGCGTTCAACAAGATAAATAATATTCTGTATTTTGAGGTAACTATAATATGAATAAAAAGATTAATAAAAAGAGAATATTGCTTCAAATAATCTCTTTTATTATAGCAAGTATAACTCTAATTTTAGTTAGTTACTTTGTTGATAACCAATTATATGTAAGTTATATATATTTATTTTTATTGATTCCTTACCTTTTCGTTATACGCTTGATAAGAAAAAAATATAAATA
>RZYX01000470.1 GCA_009930155.1 Clostridia bacterium
GGTTGGCATATACCAACACAAGATGATTGGGAAACATTTGAGAACTTCCTTGCTGACTACGGATACAACTACGATGGCTCAACAGGTGGTGAGCATCTAAAGATTGCCAAAGCCATGGCAACGCCATACGGTTGGTCTTCATCCTCGTTAGAAGGAACTGTTGGCAATAACGATTATCCAGATTACCAAAATAGCAGTGGGTTTTCTGCTCTTCCGGGTGGATATCGTGACAAAACAGGAAGAATGTATATATCTAATCTTCATGGTTACTGGTGGATCAATAAAGAGAATGGGGATTACAGGGCTTATTATTTTAGTATCAGTTACTGTTATAGCCATGTTGCCAACACATGTGTAAACAAGAAAGCAGGATTAAATGTACGCTGCCTTAAAGATTAAACTAAATATGATGAGATAAAATTATTTAACTTAAGATTTTTCTATCTCAATGTTTATTAAGTCCATTTTATTTCTTTTAATATTTCCCCTTTCGTAACGCACTTATAAGTAACTAAGATTCAACTTTAGTCACAAAGTCTAACGGTAGAAAAAACGAAACGCTAACAACAGCTATATACCATGCGGAGTTTAATGCGGGTAATACCGTGAGACGCATTTCCGAACCTCCGCCAAATTTTGTAATTTGGCTTTTATGAAAAATAATTTAAAATCAAAATAACAAAATTCGGCTCATTGCTTGTACTCAAGTGGATTCGCGATTCCATTTCCGCACAGTACATAGCTGCAACCGTTACCAGCAATCCCCCTACCGTCCAAAAAAACAGTTGAGTTTTTATGCTAACGATTGTATCTTTGTGACGGCTCCATGTTAAGGCCGGTTTTCGCAATGGTGCATTAGAAAGCCCGAGCGCAATCAAGGTTTGAATGTAAAAAGTTATAATGTTAATTGTTATAACTTGCGGTAGAGTTTAATGGTGAGCCTGATGGTATCCCGATTGGAATAATAACAAACTTTGAAGTTACATTCCTTGGAGCTTTTTACAAACCTTAAA
>RZYX01000471.1 GCA_009930155.1 Clostridia bacterium
ATCTAACAATTTAATAGCAAATTTTAATGGTGACGATGCTATTTCTCTAATGAAATCTTCTTCTTATGTAGATATTTTTGGAGTAATTGGCGAAGATCCAGGTAGTGGTTGGACCGCAACTGGTTATACGACAGTTGATAGAACACTTGTTAGAAAATCTACAGTATATATTGGAATTACACAAAATCCAATTTTCCCTATTCCTACAACGAAAGTAACTACTAATTCATTTAGTACACTTGCTACCGAATGGACTGTTAATGCGCTAGATACTGGTTCATTTATTGGTTCACATACAGTTACATTCTCAACAACAGTAACCCAGGAAGCAGATAAGGTTGCTGATGCAACACCGGTACCGGTTCCAATCAGGATAATGTTCTGGTTTTCTTCAATCTGATCGAGAGTGAACATTCCAACGAATTTGCCGCCTAACCATATTTTGTCGCCAATGTTTAGATTGAAAAGGCGAGGAGTGAGTGCTCCTGAATGTACAAGTGTAATATAAAACTCAACATAATCTTTCGACAAATTTGAAGAAGCCACCGAGTAAGCACGTTTGATAAGTTTATCGGGGTCGGGTTCAACCGGTTCTTCTGTTGCTTCGGGGCATTTGGTTGCTGTGGGTGGCAAACCTATGGCAACAAACTGTCCGGGTTTGAAGTCTGGTAAGGTCCAGCCCAGTGGAGCTATTCTGAATACTTTCATAATAGGTGATACCTGAACCACCTGTTGAACTATAGCATTTAATTCTTCCATAAATGTGATGTATTTTTTGTTTGTATTTATAAATTGCTTTAAATAGCTGATTGTTAAATCTGTATTTTTTTTTGATTTGCAACCTTCTGTTTTTTAACTTTTGCAAAGATAGTAAATGTTCATCACACAAAAAACAAAATATCAGTTCGAATTTGTATAAATTTAAGTTGCAGGTTGCCACAATAAACATAGTCAGGATTTTTTTTAGCTGATAAACTAAAAACGGAAATAAACTCTTGTGATTATATAC
>RZYX01000472.1 GCA_009930155.1 Clostridia bacterium
GTTTGATTATACTGGTTTTTTAAGTTATCCACAGTACTTCTTTGATCAAAAATAGTAGAAATAGCATTGCCTTGATTAAAGTGGTGAAGTCCGAAATTTGAAGGGCAAGCATCAGTTTTGATAAATACTCTGTTTGGAACAGTATGGCCATCAACACCTGTAGTGTTTTCTTCAATTAAAATTCTGTGATATCCATTATTCTCACTCAAAGGCAAATTGTCATCATGTTGGTAATATTTATAATCTACACCAATATCAAACTGTGAATAATTGTGGAAACCAGAGGTTGTTTCGATATTAACATTAAACTCCTTGCCATTTACAAAACTTGTATGAAATTGGTTCCCAGCAAGCTCATCGGTTTCACCATCTAAGAGCCCTTGTGTTTTACGCATATTACCATTAAATACAGATATTGCAAAATCGTTATCAGTATAGTCGTTACAACGAACTTCAAGTCCAAATTGTCCACTATTTGGAGCAAGTGAGCTAAAGTCTGAATTCTTACCAACCACAATAGTTGCAGCATCCATACCTCTTGGGGTAATAACACCATTTATATCTTCGAGCCCAAAATTATTGCGATAGAAACGAGTTCCGTTTTCCCCTGTATTATAAACGTATACACCTGCTTTTCCGTCGAAAACATCATTTTCTTCGAACCATGTTTTAGTTGCTCGGTCGAGATAAGCAGCATAAGAGGCTTCGTATGTTTGAGTATGGTTTGTGAAAGTTTCAAAATGTGCCTGAAAAGCAGGTTGGTTCATGGTAGTGTAAAACTTGTTATATAAAATTCTGGCTCCATTTGTACCTGCAAGTTTAATACCACGCAGGTTGTTATTAAAATCGCAATATTGAATTTTTGGTGCATAAGTCATTTGTCCATATACTGTAATGCCATAGAATAAACCATTAAACGTATTTTTATGAGCCTGACTCATCAAAGTACTTGTTGAACTATTTACAGGAGTAACTGTGAAAGAGCTGAGACGAGAATATATTCCTGTTC
>RZYX01000473.1 GCA_009930155.1 Clostridia bacterium
TGGCTATACGGTTTCTTATTTCGAAAACGCAGAAGACGCCGCTATATATTTAAATAATATAATAGATAATAAATCAGTTGGTTTTGGTGATTCAGCTACTTTATTGAGTATGAAACTATTTGAAAGGCTCTCTTCTCATAATGAAGTTTTCGATCCACAACATTGCGCTACTGGAACTAGCTTCATTGCAACCGCAAAGAAATGTTTAACGACAAAAATTTATCTTACATCAATAAATGCTTTATCGGAAACAGGCGAAATGGTGAATATTGATGGCACCGGTAATCGCATCGCCGGAACCCTCTTCGGTCATGAAAAGGTTTATTTTGTTGCCGGAGTTAACAAACTGGCTCCCAATCTTGAGGATGCCGTTTGGCGTGTCCGAAATATTGCAGCCCCCAAAAATGCTATGAGATTAGGGCTAAGAACACCTTGTGCTAAGAAGGGAGACCGCTGTTATGATTGTTCCAGCCCTGATCGGATTTGTAACGGCATGATGGTTTACTTAAAAAAAATGGACGATATTGATATGGAAATCGTCTTAATTAATGAACAGCTTGGTTTTTGATATTTTAATTATCCATAACATCTTGCTTGTTCCGGTTTTGTGGCAAAGGTTATTTGCATAATCTGCCCCAAGGGACGAATAAGGAGGCTTGTTGTGATTTACTTTTTGCCAACAGCTGTGCTTGTGATTGTGGGCTGGCTGATAAAATACAAAAAATTAACATGGCTGATTTCAGGATATAATACAGCTTCTAAAGAGGAAAAACAGCGGTATGACATTATAAAGCTATGCAAATATATGGGTAATTTTATGTTCATATTGGCAGGCATCTTTTTAGCAATGGCAGTTGCAAGCCTTCTAATTAACAAATATGCTGATACGATTACATGGACTGGTCTTGGTGTGCTGATTGTTGTCCTTGTGTGTGGAATTGTATATTTGAATACAGGAAATAGAGTTAAAACGAAATAATAACTCTAATGCTCAATCCATGGAATCT
>RZYX01000474.1 GCA_009930155.1 Clostridia bacterium
GTCCCAGTGTGTCCACGTCCAAAATAGATCCTTTAATAAAATGAGCATTTGGGAATAAATTAATTTCTTGTCCCGTTGACATATCGTCATAGACGGTTACTTTAACGTTATTATCCAACAACTCTTTTACAACATGGGAACCAATATAGCCTGCGCCACCAATTACCAAAACATGCATCGTATCCATCCTTACTTGTTAAATTAAAGTGTTCATATATCAAAGATAGCACAAAAAAATAAAAACGCTATACTTTTTTAAGAAATTATTTTAAAGGATAGAGCAAGATAACAGACAAAAAAAATTAGGTTATGAAAAGAGGTTTACTAATAATAAAAACAATAATTGATAATTTACGACTTGCTCCCTACAATCTCATTTTTTTGAGCATTTTTATTACAGGCTTTTTAATTTCAGGGGATTTAAATGGTCAATGTGCTTGTTCCGGGACTGATTATGGATCTATAAATGTTGGAGGTTGGACTGTTGGACAATCTGCCAATATTGCAACTAATATTTGGGCAGGAGAACGCTCAACTATACAGCATACAGTTGCCGGAGCAGTTTATAGAGTATCATCTTGTGGAGCAAGTTATGATACCCAACTTACAATTTATACTACAGCTTGTTCTTATATTGCCTACAATGATGATAATGGTCCAGCTTGCTCGGGGACTAGAGCATCTGTTGATTTCACTTCACCTGGAGGGAATATTTTTGTGAATTTAAATCAATACAATTGCAATACTAACACAACAAACACAACCGTTAGTGTCACTTTAATTTCACTTCCATCATGCTCTCCTTCTGGCAATCAATCGACCTACGGTTCGGGTTCTTGGATAGGATATGCATATACTAGTAATGGCTCGGGTTCTTTTGAAACTTATTTAGGTTATGTTACAGAATCTGAAATTTTCAATCGGAATATGGGGAATGGCAGTATTGCTGGGGCTACGACAGACTTGCCTTGTGGTACTCTTTCAGATGATTTTTCGATACGTTATCG
>RZYX01000475.1 GCA_009930155.1 Clostridia bacterium
ATTCTCTTCAGAAGAAATTGTTACACCCGTTATACGGTCCTTTACATCAGATACTACAAAATCAGCGTTAACACCATTAGCTCTAAATAAACTGCTCAATACAATAGCCATATCAACATTCAAAGCAAAGACGAGAGTTTGTTTGTAAACTCCTTTATTTTTAATGTATTCGTCTACAATGGCATGATTTCTTTCTTTATTATTTGCAATAGCTGCGGCGGTTTCCTTGCCTATACTTTCAATATCAAAAAACTTGTCATTAACCATGCGTTCGAGTGCTTCTTCAGAATGATTGCTCTCAAAAAGTTCTGCCATATTTATATTTGTAGATATGGCCCTGAAAATAGGCTCTGAAAGAATGCCGCGATTAATTAATTCTCTAAGATCAATTTTGTAAATAATACCATCAGTAAAAAGTTTCCTGAGCAAGCACTTTTCACTTTCATCTGTGCGAAAAGGCGTTGCTGTTAAGCCAAGCATACGAAAATTAGCGCATTTATTCTTAATCATTAAAATAAGTTCCCTATATTCACTAGCAACGGCATGATGGGCTTCATCTATAATCAAAATCGTTTGTTCACCATTTGCCTGCAGCCAGTTTTGTAAAAAATACTTTGCTCCACGCATCAGACTGGTTTTGCTTGCAATAATAATATCATCCGTCTTCTTGATATGGATCGGTTTATCATGTTGTCCGGATATAATTCTCCAATTGTATGATTTGTTATTTCTAGAAATGTCTTTATAGCATACTTTTTCAAAACTCTTTTGGGCTTGGTTTAACAATTCATGACGGTGTGCTATCCAAACAATCTTCTTCCCTTTGTCTAATAAGCTTTCCATAAGCCAATAAGTAGCAGTTAAGGTTTTCCCTCCACCCGTTGGTAAAACTAGCAGACCGGCAAAATTATCAGAATCTAATGCCTTTTTATTCATAGCGAGAATGGCGTCACGCTGATGTGAATATAAACTGATTCCGCTATTGCAGTCAGCTACAACCATTTCAC
>RZYX01000476.1 GCA_009930155.1 Clostridia bacterium
CCTGTACAATATGGTAATAATGCAAAAGCGTTAGCTGTACTTTTAAATGTACAATACAAACTACCTTTCAAAAAGATACAACAGTTATTTGGCGATTTGTATAGTTGTTCCATAAACGAATCATCGGTTTATTCAGCAACGCAACAATGTTATGATAACCTTGATCAAAGTGAGCAACAGATCAAATCAAAAGTAGCTCAAAGCAATGTTGTTCATGTTGATGAAACAGGACTAAGAGCTGAGGGGCTTTTACGATGGCTTCATACGGCTTCTACCGAGCTTTACACCTACCTTTTTGTACACAACAAAAGAGGTAGACTGGCACTACAAAGTGATAAATCAATGCTAAACAATTTCACCGGATGGCTTGTCCATGACTGCTGGAGCAGCTATTTTAAATTTACTGATGCCAAACATGCGCTTTGTGGTGCACATATAATCAGAGAACTACAAGCTTTGATAGAAACAGGCCAGAGTAAATGGGCCAAAACTTTTCAAACATTGTTGTTACACATCTATGAAATGCCTTTTGATCAAAGGATAGCACAAAGGCAACAAATAATATCGCGGTATAAGCGCATTTGTCAATTCGGACTAAAAGCTGAACCTCCTCCAGTAAAAACACCAGCAAAACGAGGCCGGCAGAAAAAATCAAAAGCCAGGAATCTGCTTGAGCGGCTGATCAGAGAACAGGATGCAGTGCTTGCCTTTGCTTTTAACCAAGAAGTTCCATTCACTAACAACCTTGCAGAAAGGGATATCAGACCAGTAAAAGTCAAACAAAAAATCTCAAACTGCTTCCGAACTTTTAAAGGTGCTGAAATCTATGCCAGGATAGAAGGGTTTGTCTCTACTTCAAGAAAACATAATCGAAATGTATTCACGGAATTATGCCATACTTTTGATGGTTATAATTTTGTAACCGATGAAGTAGCTAAATAATTACATTTTTTGTTTAATAGAAGAAACTATACATCGCAGTGCTTTAAGTCTTCATAGAATATTTT
>RZYX01000477.1 GCA_009930155.1 Clostridia bacterium
TATTTCAAGAGTTTTGCAACGAAGCAGATGCACAAAGATAATTGTAAGCTTTCTCAAAATTTGGCTAATAATAAAACCATAAGCACCGTGCCAATCCACAGACTAACAACTTGTTACGAGCCAGCCAATAATAATGCGATGAATAATGCGGGTTAAAACAACGAGTATATATGTTGATGTTAGGGTATGAAGACACCAATGATGTTGTCCATTTACAAAATGACCCTGTTTTTAAAGATGTGCTACAAGGAAATCTAGCATCACAGCCCACTACATCAAGATTTGAGAACGTTATGGACAAAAAAGCAATTTTTAATATGTGCAATCATTGGGTTGATCGCTATGTGTCAAGCTTAAAAGGAAAGAAAAGCATAATAATTGATATTGATGGCACAGACGACCCAACCCATGGAGCACAGCAATTATCATTATTTAATGGTTATTATGGTCAGTTTATGTATAATGAGTTATTTTTTCATGATGGAGAAACTGGTCAAATAATACTCCCGGTACTACGTCCTGGCAATAGTCATTCAAATAAATGGTTTGTTGCAATATTACGAAGGATTATACACAAAATACGAGCAGTTTATCCAGAAATGAAGATAACCATAAGAGCAGACGGTGGATTTAGTGGGGCAGAATTTTACAAATTAGTTGATAGCGAAGATTTATTTTATGCTGTTGGACTTTCAAGTAATGAACGCTTGAAAAAAAAGGTAAAAAGAGCAGAAAAGGCAGTTCGTCTCCATTATCTGAATCAAGGAAAAAAGCACCAACATTTTATGTCTTTTGAATATCAAGCAAAATCGTGGCATACTCCTCAAAGATGTTATTCTAAAGTAGAAAGTACTGGTATTGGAATGAATATTCGTCATTTTGCAAGCAATATTCCTGAGAAAAATACAAGAGAGATATATCTTGATTTTTATGTAAAAAGAGGTGAAGCCAGTGAGAATAGAATTAAAGAAGTGAAAAACATGTGTTTCTCTGACAGGCTTTCTAA
>RZYX01000121.1 GCA_009930155.1 Clostridia bacterium
TATAAATAACTGTTGTTTTACATTGTAAACATCTAACTATCAGTTATTTACTTGAATTTAATTAAAAAACGGTGAATAATTCGGGATATGTCTTTTTTCTGTTTCAATTGCCGATAATTTTGAAGAGGGAATATCGACAGAGCATATACATTATCCTGACTTATCGTGAATCTTGAGTTGTTTGGAGATGGATACGTCCAAAGTCCATACTTGATTGTACTTGTATAAATATATCGAGAGAGAAGTGGTGTTACTCATACAAATTTTATTGAGTGAAATAATAAAATTTTGTTAAAATCTGTTATTTACTTGAATGATAATGATTGTTTAATAACTTTGTAGTGTAATTTTTGTTATCAGTTAACTGATATATTTGTTGAAGAAAAATTTTTTTAAGATGAGATTTTCGAAAATAATTTTTGCATTTGTTTTTATCTTTATAACGAGTTTAACATTTGCTCAGGATTTAAACAGCCAAACACGTAAGTTTAGCAAATTACTTGCTTTAATAGAGATGACCTATGTCGATTCTGTCGAAATTGATGAACTTGTGGAGGTTGCAATTGTTGAGATGCTTAAAGATATGGACCCACACTCGGTATATATAAGCGCCGAAGAAATTGAGAAGATGAAAGAGCCTCTCGAAGGTAGTTTCGATGGAATCGGGATTCAATTTCGCCTTATGGAAGATACTCTGGTCGTCGTTGGTGTAATCAGTGGCGGACCGTCTGAAAAAGTAGGTTTGTTGACCGGCGACCGAATTATTGCTGTTGATGATGAAAATATTGCTGGAGTTGGTATTGATAATGCCGGTGTCGCCGAAAGATTAAGAGGGAAAAAGGGAACACAGGTTGTAGTTACAATCAAAAGACGTAGTGTTAAGAAACCTTTGGAGTTTAAAATAATACGCGATAAAATTCCAATTTATAGTGTCGATGCAAGTTATATCACCGAGAATAATGTAGGATATATTAAGCTAAATAGATTTGCCAGATCTACTGAACAGGAACTTGATACTGTTTTCCAAAAATTCGAAGAGGCAGGAGTAAAAGATATAATCTTAGATTTGTCCGGAAATACCGGTGGTTATCTCGATAAAGCTGTAAGTTTATGTGACGAGTTTTTGAAAGAGGATAAACTTATCGTATATACCGAAGGCTCAAAAATGCCTCGTAACGAGTATAAATCAACCGAGAAAGGACGTTTCAAAAAAGGAAAACTTGTGGTGATTGTCGATGAGGGGTCAGCTTCGGCTTCGGAAATTGTATCAGGTGCTTTGCAGGATTGGGACAGAGCCGTAATCGTTGGTCGCAGAACTTTCGGTAAAGGGTTGGTGCAACGCGAAATGATGCTTACAGATGGATCGGCTGTCAGACTTACAATTGCTCGATATTATACACCAACAGGTCGATTGATTCAAAAACCATACGAAGAAGGCTACGACGAATACTCACAAGATATTGCAAACCGATTTTTACATGGCGAGTTCTCTAATGTTGACAGTATTCAGTTTGCCGATTCTTTAAAATTTACAACTCTTGTGTATAAAAAGACCGTTTATGGTGGAGGAGGTATTATGCCCGACGATTTTGTTGCTGTTGATACCACTCTGCGATCTGATTATCATGTAGAGTTACTGCGAAAAAATATTTTATTTACTTTCGTGTCCAAATATGTGGATAGAAATCGCGCTGATCTTAGTGCTCAATATGCTGATGTCCAGTCGTTTAAGTCTGCTTTCCTTGTCGATGATAACCTTCTGGCAGAACTTAAAACCGAAGCTGTTGATGCCGAAATAAATATTGATTCTCTCCCAAAACCAACTCCCGAACAAGACTTGTATCTGAAGAATCATCTGAAATCTTTAATTGCAGGAGATATCTGGCGTAATAACGAGTTTTGGCAAATTTATAATGAATTTAATCCTTTCTTTAAACATGCCGAAAGTATTATTCTCGACGAAAAACTATACAACTCCATGTTAAAAGGGAAATAATGTCGGTTTTTAATTGGATTGTCGAGAACTGGATTGAGCTGTCTGCAGCCACTCTAGGATTGATAGGAATATTTTTGCAGATTAAACAAAATCATTGGTATTGGCTATCTTCAATTGCTATGGTTAGTTTGTATATTTGGGTGTTTTTTGATGCAGGTTTTTATGCAGATATGTCTTTTCAATTTTATTACTTGATTATTAGCATCTATGGATGGTATTTTTGGATAAGTGGTAAAACTAAACTCGAGAACGATAATGTGATTAAAACTTCAAAACTAAATCCTAAACAATGGCTCTTTAGCATATTATTAAGTTTGGTTTTCTTTGGATTTATATTCTTTATTTTAAAGAGATTTACCGATTCAGCTGTGCCTTTGGGCGATGCATTTACAACAGCACTGAGCTTTGTAGCAACATGGTTACTCGCTCGTAAAGTACTCGAGAACTGGCTTTTTTGGATTGTTATAGATGCTGCATCAACCGGACTGTATATTTACAAAGGTTTGTATCCAACAGCGATTCTATTTACTGTTTTAACAATTCTTGCATTTGTCGGCTATTATAAGTGGAAAAGAGCTCTTGTATATGATTAATCATATAAAAATAGTTATTACAGGTCCGGAATCAACCGGAAAATCGACTCTCACCAAGCAATTGTCGGAGCATTACAATGTCGATTGTGTTGCTGAGTTGGCAAGAGAATTCGTCGAAAAGTTGGATCGTAAATACACTTTTGATGATGTTTGCGATATTGCTAAGCTTCAAATAAACGCCGAGCTCAATAATTACAATCATCAAGGCGAAATTGTGTTTTATGATACCGACCTTATCGTAACCAAAATATGGTTTAAACGCGTGTTTAATCGAGTACCCAAATGGATCGATAATCATCTTCAAAAGCATCCTGCACATTTGCACCTACTTTGCTATCCCGACTTGCCATGGGTTTATGATCCTGTACGCGAAAATCCGGATAACAGATTAGAACTCTTCGACGAATACGAATCTGAGATTAAACAACTTGGAATCCAATATCAAATTATAACAGGAGTAGGTGAGGAGCGAATAAAAAATGCAATAAAGAGTATTGATAGTTTTTTAGCACAGAAATAACAATGCTTTTGTGCGAATGTTAATATCTTTTACCTTAAAACTTTTCAACAATCCTTTTTTGTTTAAAAACATTCGCTAATTTTATGGCATGAACACAAATATAAAAAATATTATTAAAAAGCTTGCAGCAGATGAATTTGCTGACGATGAGATTTTATACAACCGCCTAAAAAATGCAATTCAACAAGTCGAGCTGGAAAAAAACATTCCAAATCCAGAATTACATAGTTTGGCATCGCTTGCTGATGTAACTCTTACTTCGCTTGAGTCTTTATACGAACCGGATGACATTATTTCAACCGGCTTTAAAAAACTCAATAGTGTGCTAAATGGTTTTTATCCCGGCGAACTAGTATATGTTGGTGGACGACCTTCGATGGGTAAAACAATGTTTTTGGTTAATCTGGCTTTAAATATGTCAACCGCAACACCAATATTGTATTTTAGCTATGATTTGCCTCCAAAGCGACTTTCGGCTCGTTTTATTGCCGCTGTTTCTGATGTAGAACCTGGAAAAGTTCTTAGCCGACAGATATTTGGTCCGATGCTACTGCAGGTACAACATCATTCAAAAGAACTACAAAAACTACCAATTTATATTTCTTCCGATTTTAGTAATTCGGTCGAAAATATGCGGGAATTTGTCGAAAAGCAAATTGCCGAAAAAGGGATTAAAGTGGTGATGATTGATTATGTGCAACTTATGGGAAGTCTTAAGCAGCGCAATGGACGCGAGTACGAACTTACGAATATAAGTCGTGAGCTAAAACGTATGGCAAACGAACTAAATATTTGCGTTATTGCTTCCAGTCAGTTAAGCCGCAATCCCGAGCAACGTAGCGGAGATCATAAACCAAAACTTTCTGATTTGCGCGATAGCGGTTCTCTGGAGCAAGATGCAGATAAAGTTTTGATGTTGCATCGAGCCGAATACTATGGAATAACCACTGATGGTGATGGCAATTCTCTTATTGGATTGTTAGAGCTAATTATCTCAAAAAACCGTTCGGGACCAATTGGATCGATTTATCTCAAGCGAAGCTCGACTTTTGCAAAAATCTCCGAATTTGGTGGGTTTGATGATGATATAGAAATCTCAATGAAACGAATGAGTGAAATTGATGGGCTGATTGGCGATATTCCGATTACCTTTACAGATAATGATGATAATTCACCTTTTTAAAGAAATTTTATGAGCCGTTGCTTTCAAATTATGAGGTCAAACATACGATCTTGCGGTTGTGTTCCTGCAACCCGTGAAGCGACGGAGTACTTTGCGTTTAGCATTAGATGATGATCTGCTCCGCAAGCTCCGCCGCTCATCATCGAGAATATTCAAAGATAATTGGCAACGGCTCATTTTTTAAAATTACATTTTGAAAAACACAAAACTAATATCGAGCAAATACCAAAACCGCTCTCATCACGAATGGGAGATGCTCGACGATATATATAATTTGTCAGGCGAATACGAACAAAATAATAAAATTTATTTAGAAGTAAAGGCTGCCAAATTTCTCAACTTTAACACATATAACAAACTGCGACTTTTGCTCTCCAACGAAGAAAATCCTTTGATAAATCTTGTAAATTATCCAAATTATAAGGTTTTTAGCATTCCTAAAAAGCGTAAAGGCAGCAGGATGATTTATTCTCCTCAAGCCGCTCTAAAACTAAGTCAGCGCCGACTAAATTACTATTTGCAAGCCTGTTATTCATTGCTAAAACCCGACTGTGTTCATGGATTTGTAATCAACAGTCGTAAAACTCGTAATTCGTGTAGTATATACAGCAACGCCCTGCCACATGTTGGCAAAAAGCACTTGTTAAATATTGACATTCGCAACTTTTTCCCAAGCATAACTGCCCGCAAAGTTTTTGATTTGTTTATAGGTGAGAATTTTCGTTTTCCCGAGAAAACCGCCATA
>RZYX01000478.1 GCA_009930155.1 Clostridia bacterium
GGCCCATTGCATGCATAAGCAAGTGATTAGATTTGTTGTATTGTAAACCAATCATTTGAGATACTCTTGCGGCATCAGGTACGGCAGAAACACCGGCGTTACCAATTAAAGGATTGATTTTATTATCTTTTTTCAAAAATAAATTAAAGAATTTGCAAAACATAACACCGCCAAAAGTAGCAATAACAAAAGATAAAGCACCAAGACCAAATATACCTATTGACCTTGCAGTTAAAAATGTAGTTGCCTGAGTTGAAGCACCTACAGTTAATCCAATTAAAATAGTTACAATGTCAATTAATGGACCTCTTGCAGTTTCGGCAAGGCGGTTAGTAACAGTACTTTCTTTGAGAAGATTACCAAAAAACAACATTCCAAGTAAAGGGAGCCCGCTTGGGACAATAAAACATGTAAGCAGTATTCCTACAATAGGGAAAAGAATTTTTTCGCTTTTAGAAACAGCTCTCGGAGGTTTCATTTTAATAAGCCGTTCTTTTTTAGTAGTAAGCAATTTCATAATTGGCGGTTGTATAACAGGCACTAGCGCCATATAAGAATAAGCGGAAACAGCTATAGCTCCCATTAACTCAGGAGCAAGTTTTGAAGATAAGAAAATAGCAGTTGGGCCATCAGCCCCACCAATAATAGCAATAGCACCGGCTTGTGCGGGATCAAACCCAAGCAACAAAGATAGCACATAAGCGCCAAATATTCCAAGTTGAGCTGCCGCCCCTATAAGCATGAGCTTAGGATTTGATATTAATGCAGAAAAGTCAGTCATTGCACCTATACCAAGAAAAATAAGAGGAGGATAAACACCTTTAATGACGCCGAAGTATAAATAATTCATTACGCTACCCTCTTCATAAACGCCAATTTGCAGACCAGGGAAAAGTGGGATATTACCTACTATCATACCAAAACCAATTGGGACAAGCAGTAGAGGTTCATATTCTTTTGTAATAGCAAGATAAATAAATATCAGGCCTACGAGGATCATGATGAA
>RZYX01000122.1 GCA_009930155.1 Clostridia bacterium
CAAAAAAACCTACAAAATGCATGTGCGGATCTTTCTTAATCGCTATCGCGGATATTCTCCCTGCGGGACATGCCGCATGACCCGGCTCAAACCCGAAGCCATGGATTTTCTGATCGGAGGCAAGCCCCATTCTCCATCAGAAGAATTAAAAGTTAATGATATTTTAATGTCGGTATTAGATATTAAAGAAATATGTGATTCACTTAGATACAGCAAAAAAATAGTTTATTATTTTGCCGTTTTATTTGGTTGCGAAATAAACAAATGTCAATTATCAAGTAATTGATAATTGACATTGTCATATATTGGTGGTATTAATTGGTTATGCGGAGCATTGACAATGATACTTTTTCTCTGATAAGCCCTGTGTTCTCGTCACATAGTCGACTGTTGATGCTCCGTAATTTTTCAGCTTGTACACAGAGGGGTGAGTCCGATGGGCTGAAAGTACTAAATGCTATTAACAGTGTAGTTATTAGCTTAACAGTATTTTTAGAAAAACTATTATTTTAAAATTAGGAAAAAATGAAAAGAACAATAATATTAATCTCAGTACTTAGCTTTTGCCATCCATTATTATTTTTAATAGGAGTCATAATTTTGAAAAGATTATTATCCTTTGTTTTAACTATAATACTGATGTGTGTCATATCATTTCCGGCAGCTGGTGCAGATGTGAGCTCTATTAACGAGAATACAACTACACAAATACATATCAATGATTTACTAAATAATAGAGAGTTTCTCACAAATGCAGTAATAAACGAGCAGAATGGAGTTTTGACTCTATCACGTGACACCACTGTATGTGCATCATTTAAAAAAACTCTCATTAAAAACGAAACCATATTTATTTTGCCTTCAACTGACAGTAGTATAAATGAAGTAAGGTCTGAAATTGAAAACAATATTTATAATACTCGATCCACAGGTAGCCAAACAGAAGAAGAGCGTGATGCCGCTCGCGGAATAAAAGGTATTATTACAATTTATTATGAGCGCACGCAGGAAGACGGCGTAAGTATGGCAAAGGTTACGAGTTGTAGTGGGAGTGTTGTTCGTGAAGACCGTTCAATGAGTTGTACTCGCCAACAAATTACAGTGGGGTCAACCGGGCTTGCCAGCGGAGGTTTTAAAACCCAAAATGTTAGCTTTGAAAAAACAGCTTATTCATGGTATTATACAACGCCAACTTCTTGGGTCCCCGTATTGACGGGCTTAACGTCAAGCGTAATAGGAGCAACCTGTATCTACACCGTCAAAAGGGCGGGAAACAGCCATACATGGACATTTGAGGTGAACAACAATCTATGAAGAATGTAATTAAACTATCGGCACTATACTTGGCCTACCTGCTTATTGCAGGTCTGGGCGGGGCTGCGAGAGCCCATTTTGTCGACATCCTCCAGCAAACATACAGCGGCGCGGAGTGGATCGCGGTAATTTCGGCGATTACTACCGTACTTTTGACTTTGATAATCATTACAAGAACCAGACAAAATATGAAGCTAAAATGCAGGTCGTCGCTTATTCTCAATTTGGTATTCGTCGTCATATCATTGAGCTTGACCATCTACTCATATACTGACGCATTTTTGCTCTACACAAAGCTCTCAATGTCTCCGGATACTTTCCCTCTTGTAATGATTGCACTTTTGACGTCGGATATTTTTGATGCCGGATTGCAGATCAAGGCGTAAATGGCAGAGCTGCACTTAGATACAGCGGGAAATATGTTTATTATTTTGCCGTTTAATTTGATTGCGAACTAAACTAATGTCAATTATCAATTTATTGATAATTGACATTGTCATATATTGGTGATATAAATTGGTTATGCGGAGCATCGACAAGAACACTTGTTTTCTGATAAGCCCAAATTCTCGTCACAAAGCCGACGGTTGATGCTCCGTAATTCGGCAGCTTGTACACAGAGGGGTGAGTCCGATGGGTTAAGGATACTAAATACATAACAAACGAATATCTATGTAGAAAGGATAAAAAGATGAAAAAGAGATTTTTAGTTATAATTTTGTGTCTGGCTCTATTTTTGTCGCTTGGCACATTATTTTGTACAATAGGCACAGAAGTGAACGGCAATGAAGCAAACCTCATTTCGCATATAACAGACTTAGAATCTGTTGAAAAAAGCAGTACACTTCTTCCCACAACTGAAAGCATATCCGAATTACGAAAAATAGGGTCAGAATTATTAGAGGATGAGGACCTGTTTATTTCGGAAAAGGTTGCTTTCTACATTGCCCAGTTTTTCATTGCCGACATTGTTGCTTCGCAATCCTCTGCATGGAACGATGAAACGCACATTGTAGAAACAACTGTAATGTATGACGAAACTGGCAATAATATTACCGCTTACACCTTTGAGCTGAACAAAGGTTATATTGTTGTTGCAGCATATATCGACGCGCCAATGCTAATTCCAGAATGGTCTGATATTGGGCAGCCTGTTTACAAGAGCCTTAATTTAGACGCTGATGACAAGGTTGTCTTTTTAGGGGCGTTTGATTATTTTGCCGACAATGGAACTGAATCTCTAAAATCAATTTATGGCGATAATGTTCCAAGAAACCAGATTAACAACATATTCGAAGCAGCGAGAAATATCGAAAATATTCGAGATGATCTTCTTGTAGACATAGTTGAAGAAAAATACAAAGAAGTGACAAATAATAACATGGCTACGCTTGTAGACGTAGTTGAAGAAAAATACACAGAAGTGGCAAATAATAACATAGTTACTCTCTCCGGCGAGATTACAGATCCTTTTGTACATGCTGCATCCACAATATATGGAAATAGCTGGACGGCAACTGAGTGGGCAAACAATTGGGAAGCCTATACAAATCATGCAACGATGAGCCAATTTTCAGGTTATAGTAATCACTGTGGACCGACAGCAATTACAAATCTAATAAAAATGTATGGCAGCAAATACAATAAAAGTGCAATAAAAAGCGACACTAACGCGGATGTGTTTGCCAAAGTTATTGAAGCAAACTGCGACATGTCGCCTAGATGCTATACTAGCACGGGGGGGACAATCAGAGAGTGGGCTAATACTTTAATACAAAATTCTTTTGCGAAGTACAGTGCGACAGTTTATGCTTATGGGCTATATGATGCCAATTTCACGAACATAAAAAATTGCACATCCGCAACAAATAAATTAATGTACTTAGGCGTTAGCAACCAAGGATATTATACCGAAAACGGCCCACACGCTGTAGTTGGTTATGCGTATACAAAACTACAAAACACAAATTATCCATCTGTTTGGTATTCTTATGTAAAGGTTGTTGACGGCTGGAGTATTGGTTCAAGATATATCTATATCGGTGATTTACTAGATGACAGTTCATTTTGGGAAGTCTATTTTACTTAACGTGGGAGATAATGTATGAATACTAATCAAAATCACAAAAGAAAGTGGAGTATTATTATTATTGTTATTCTTCTTATCGCCGCTGCTATAGGGGCTTGTTTTTTAGCGCAAAAGTATAACCTGTTTTCAAAACATATCTTTAACTTTAATAGTGCGGATGTAGAGAGGATTCATTTGCAGAGCGGCTCCACAGGTCAAATGATTGATTATGAAAATAGTTCAGAGATTCAGGAAGTGACTGATTACCTCAATTCCTTCGTCTACAAAAACCGAGCCCCTGGCCCGCCAGAAGGAATTGATGGCTGGAGTTATGGGATCACGCTCTATATTGATGGAGAGAAGTATCCTTATCAGTTTGACGCTAATAGAATACTTGTAGATGACACCTGGTATATTGGGGATGATGATTGTCTTTCACAATTGACTACCGCTCTTGACAGCTTGCCCTCTGAATAAACGGAAAAGTATATTTACTGTGAAAAGCTATTCAATGCTGCTACTATTATAAAGTCAGGGAGCCCGCAACTGCGCAGGCTCCCCGAAATAAACATATAATGGGAGATAATTGATGACAAAGAAGCTGTTTAAGCTCTATTTTCGCCTGATTTCTTCGTCTGCTGTGACGTGGGCATATTATATTGTAAATCTGTTGTTTTTCCTTTTCATTCTATTTGCCGTCGAAGTTGACGGCGGGTTTGAAAACTACTACACAGTTATTAACTCGCTGGCCTATGTGGAAATGATATTTGCCTGCTTCGCTTTTTGCGTGGCGGTTGTTTTTGCGCGCAAGCGTGCTTTGCTTGAGCAGGTTTGCTTTGTGCCAAAGGCAAAGGCTTCGACAGTGTGCGTGGTTTCGGTGATTCTGGCATCCTGGCTGATTATTCTGCTGCCGGTGGTCTTTTGTATTGCAATGACATTAATTCAACACGCCGGCGCGAAATTCTGCCTGCAAATCATTGTTTATACCGCGCTTCGCTGGATGACTTTTCTGGCTTTTTTTGTAGCGCTGGGGTTTATGCTGGGGAGAGTTGTAAAAAGTGCTTTCGTTTTCCTTTTGTCAGCCCCGGCGGCAATACTGTTCAGCAATTTTAATGAAAGCATATTGTGGCGGATATTTGGGAATTCATCACATGTTGACAAATTTACTACGCTGCTTTCAATTCAGCACATGTACGCCAGTACAATGCATCTGGATTATGCCTCACCGAACATTGACTTGTTTTTTATTAGTAAGATTATTTCCTGCACGTTATTTTCCGCCATACTGCTTTTTTCGCTGAAGCTTGCATATAAAAGCCGGCGCACGGCGGCGCATTACGCAGTGCTAACATTGTTGATAGTATCCTTCGGGCTGTCTTCTTTTTGCTACACCCGGCTTTTCCCTGAGAAAATCGGCGAGTCGCAAAAGTTCACCTTTGCCACCGAAAATGGCAGCGGCTACAGCGTGAGCGGCTATACCGGAGACATAAGCCTGTCTGAGCGCTGCCGTGTTAGCTGCACAGTGAACCTAAGCGGCCCAGCCGACGGGACACCGCTTAAGCTAAAACTGGACCAAGCTTTTTCAATTGAAAGCGTTAGTTGCGGTGGAGAGCTGAGCTACGAGCGCAGCGGAGACTACATAACTATTGATG
>RZYX01000123.1 GCA_009930155.1 Clostridia bacterium
AGCTAGCTGTCAAAACTAAAATAGAGTAAAACGCTTGCATCTATCTTTGGTGCAAGCGATATTTTGTCAATAGCGTAGGATTATTTTGCGCTTACGACAAAGCAGCTGATAAGCCCCATAATTGTCGGAATAATAAAGGACAAAGCAGTCCATTTAAGGCTCGCCGTTTCCTTCTTAATTGTTAACAAAGTGGTGGAACAAGGCCAGTGCATTAAGGAGAACAGCATTGTACTGATAGCGGTGACCCAGGTCCAACCGTTATTAACAAGTAATTGTTTTAAAGTTGCAAGGCTTTCAAGCTCCAAAATACTTCCCTTTGCCATATATGCCATTATAATAATCGGAATAACAATTTCATTTGCAGGAAGTCCGAGTATAAAAGCCATTAGAATAATACCATCTAAACCTAGCAGCTTTGCAAAAGGATCTAAAAATCCTGCACAAAGGTTTAATAAACTTGTATTACCTATGTTAACATTTGCCATAACCCAGATGAACAATCCGGCAGGTGCAGCAATAACTATTGCACGACCTAACACAAATAAAGTTCTATCTAAGATTGAGCGGACAATAACCTTTCCGATTTGTGGTTTGCGATATGGTGGTAATTCCAAGGTAAAGGCTGAGGGAATGCCTTTTAAAATAGTTATTGAGAGCAGTTTTGAAATAAAAAAAGTCATAAATACACCTAGCAAGATAACTACCGTCAATAAAATTGCTGATAACAGTGAATCAAATGCACCGCCGGAACCCCCAATAAAAAACATGGTAATAATGACGATGAGTGTTGGAAATCTTCCGTTACATGGTACAAAGTTATTCGTAATCATTGCAATCAAACGTTCACGTGGTGAATCAATAATTCGACAACCAACTATTCCAGCAGCATTACAGCCAAATCCCATACACATAGTAAGTGCCTGTTTACCGCAAGCAGAGCACCGTTTGAAAGATTTATCCAAATTGTATGCGACACGTGGTAAATATCCGGCATCCTCAAGTAACGTAAATAAGGGGAAAAATATCGCCATTGGAGGTAGCATAACAGATACAACCCATGCTAAAACTCTATAAACACCAAGCACCAGCATTCCATGCAGCCAATTCGGAGCACCAAAGTAATGAAAAGCATCTGTTAGTTTATCTTGAATCCAAAACAAACCGTCTGAAAGCAGTTGTGACGGATAATTTGCACCGGTAATGGTCAACCAGAATACAATAGCTAAAAGAGTAACCATAATAGGATATCCAGCCCACTTACTTGTTAGAACTTTATCAATTTTTCGGTCAGTTGCATTATAAGTAGATCTATCGTACTCAACGGTATCAATACAAATCTCCTCTGAGGTCAGAATAAGAGAAGATACAATATGATCCTTTAAGTTATTTGAATCAATTCCATTATTTTGTAGCAAAACTTTTGCTTGATCTAAGACCGCTATTATGTTTTCCTCATTAAGGATATCATGATTAAGATAAGCATTTAGCTCATCGATTAATTCTTTATCATAATCAAGTAACTTTAAACTTAGCCAACGAGAGTTGATTTTACATGGGACTGTTTTCTTGATCTCAGGTTCTACAATAGCAATTGCATCTTCAATTGGTTTCATGTATTTTACTTGTAACGGATTTGTATCACAATTGCTGTCAATCAAATTATCAAGCTCATCCATCAAGGTAGAAAGACTCTTTTTCTTTCTGGCAACTGTACCCACAACAGGTACACCTAATTTTTTGGAAAGACCATTTAAATCAATATTTATTTTTTTGAGTTTTGCCTCATCCATCAGATTAACGCAAACGAGTACCTTACTTGAAATTTCCATTGTTTGAAGCACAAGATTAAGATTTCGTTCAAGGCATGTAGCATCGCAAACAACGATAACAGCATCTGGTTCACCAAAGCAAATAAAATTGCGTGCAACCTCTTCTTCTGCAGAATGTGCCATTAAAGAATAAGTACCAGGAATATCGACCATCACATAGGATTTATTTTTGGTACTGTAATAACCCTGTGCGTTTGTAACTGTTTTGCCAGGCCAGTTTCCTGTGTGTTGATTTAGACCGGTAAGGTTATTGAAAACTGTACTTTTACCCACATTTGGATTTCCAGCAATGGCGACAATCCTATCATTAATGTTTTGTTTCTTTATTTCCAAACCTGAGTCCACCGCCTTAATTCCTACTGAGTTTTTAGTCAGACCCATTATATTCGCTCCTTTATATGCTTATCATAATATTGATACAATCCTCTGAACGAATTGCAATAACAGCACCACGAATTAAAAATGCAGAGGGATCGCCCCCTGGACTTCTGCCAAGACATTCAACCTCTGTGTTCTCAATCAGACCTATATCCAAGAGCCTTCTTCTAATACTTCCTATTGACAACAATTCTTTGATTTTTGCGGATTGACCTGGTTTTAAGTCATTCAAGTTTTTAATTTCATTCATAAAAAATTTACCTCGTAATATTAATTAGGATAGGGAAACTTTGTTTCCTAATACATTATATTAAGATGTGTAAAAATTGGTTACTGCTTAATACATAAAATTGGAGAGAATTGGTTTATGAATGATGATAATGGATTTTATACACAAAAAGGGTATCAACTGAATGAAACAAATGAATTAACTGCATCAATGGAAGATTATCTTGAAATGATCTGCAGAATATTAGAAAGAACTGATGTTGTGCGAATCAATGAGCTTGCTGAAAAATTACATGTAAAACCTTCATCTGCGTCTAAAATGGTAAGTAACCTTAAAGAAGCTGGATATATTGATTTTCAAAAATACGGATATATAGTGGCAACAAAAAAAGGAATGGATAAGGGAAAATATTTATTATATCGACACGATGTCCTCTATAATTTTTTATGTATGATAAATAATACGGATAATGAATTAGATCAGGTTGAAAAAATAGAGCATTTTATTAATGAGACAACTATAGATAATCTTGAAAAACTCACTAATGAGTTGACTAAGAAGGGAAAGAATAGTCAGAAGCCAGTATTATAATTACGGATATAGGTTCAAATAAATAATGGAATGATAGCATCTATCCGCTGTTTATTTCGAATGCAGCATGCACTTAACATTTAGATGGCTGTTGTAATTATTTAAACTTACGTATAAGCTCCACAGTCAATAAATAACGGACGAAATGTTTCGTTTATTTAATAAATCTTTGAATGATTTTCAACTGAGGTCACTTTTTGAATTGAC
This sequence comes from Clostridia bacterium, assembly GCA_009930155.1. Next base: position 3,235 of record RZYX01000123.1, read on the forward strand.
AATTGAGACAGCTTTGAAGAATAAATAATTTTCACATTAAAATTCTCAAATAGCAAGCAGTTTTACTGCTTATGCGTTAAAATATCTATAAGATATTTTTCGCACAGGAGGATAAAACGTGAAAAAAAAGAATGAGTGGATTACCAAGGAACAAAAAAGAGAAGCCAAGATGGATGATCGCGGAATTGTTGACTTGATTCAGGTTAAAGAACATTTCTTTCATGGATTCAATCAGTGGATTGATGAAATGCTAGATCCAAGAAATGAGTCATATACTTCTTATACGCAAACAGATCTTATTTACCTTGGTATATTAAAAAATGTCTGTGCAGTTGAGAGTATGCGGCAGATGAATGAAAAATTTAATGAAAAGGAATGTATTCAGACGCTAGCTTTTTTGTCTCAAAATGAAGATTTAGAGGAATTACCGGATTACACAACTTTGAATAATTACCTAGAAAAGCTTTCGCCGAAATGTCTTTCCGAGTTGAGAACAAAAATGATTCGACATCTTATCCGCTCAAAAGCCTTCCATAAAAACAGATTGCTTAGTAAATACTGGGTTGTAATTCTTGATGGAACAGGTTTGTTCCATTTTAAGGAAAAGCATTGTGAGAACTGCCTTGTAAGAACAGTCATAGATGCAGATGGAAACAAAAAGAAGGATTATTATCACAAAGTATTAGAGGCAAAAATTGTACTAAATAACAACCTTGTACTTAGTCTTGGAACAGAGTTCATCGAAAATGAAAGTGAACAGGTCAATAAACAGGATTGTGAACAGAATGCTGCAAAGAGACTGATTTCCAGGCTCAAGAAAGAATATCCGAGACTTCAGATGTGCATTCTTGGAGATGGCTTATATTGTGTAGAACCCCTTATGAAAATGTGCAGCGATAATAACTGGAAGTACATCTTCAATCTAAAAGAGGGAACGCAGAAAAATATCGTAAAGGACTATCGCTGGTTAGGCGAAGGCGATGCAATAAAAACCGTAACAGGTATTGGAAAAGAAGATGGAACTGGCAGATACCTGAATCATGTTGAAGAAACCACTGGTAAAAACGAAATCTTCAATGTTTTTGAGTATGAATACACGAAAACAGAAGATGGAAAAAAATCAATGTTCGTTTCATGTGGGCGACCAATCTTGAAATCAAAGATAGGAATCTAGAAGAATTGATCCTGACAGGACGAAAACGTTGGAAGATAGAAAACGAAGGTTTCAATAATCAGAAAAATGGGATATATAAGATTGAGCATATGAACAGTAGGAATACCAATGCGATGAAAAATCATTATTTACTAACACAGATCGCAGATATTCTGATGCAGCTCTATCTATCATGCAATAAGCTTGTGAAAGCAATAGGGCAGAGCATAAAAAATACATCCTCAAGGTTATTAGAAAGTTTCCGACGACAGCCCATAACGGATGAAGATGTATTGCACATTTCTAAGTACACAACTGTGCACTTGGAATAAGCTAAGTATAACACAAGGTGGTGGTGAAATGGAATATGAAATCCAACTAAATATCCACAAAATTTTGAAGTGCGTATCACTGCGATTATCCGATGTGGATAACTTCCACAAAATTGTCCTGTTTAAGGGGATAACATAGTTTTTTGAATTATGCGCATGGAATTGGGTCAGAAGAATAAAATTTATTCTTCACCGCTGTGGCATAGATATTACTTGAGTTTCCGCAAAATGTAATTAAAAAATGAATATATCCTTCCAAAGTACCAATCTATCGAATTTTTGAATTATTCAGAGTGACAGTGACTGGAGT
>RZYX01000479.1 GCA_009930155.1 Clostridia bacterium
ACCAAGAAGGAAAGTATGTGCCTGTTGTGCCACTGAAAAACTTGAATGGATAGAAGAACAGAACAATGTTGAGGCGAAATGTAGCAATAACGCCTAACGGACGAGTATATGAGCCGTTTTAATGGCTTATATACATTGTTAGGCATCTGTAAAAAATAAAAAATAGCGAGGGCAAAAAATATAATATATGAACGAATACTTGAAAATTACAAACGAGAACAACCTTGACTTGATGAAAAGGTATGAAGATAATTACTTCGATTTAGCAATAGTTGATCCGCCTTATGGAATAAACATTAGTTCTGCTGGCGGGTACTATCACATAAAAGGTAAGGGACAAGCAAACCCACACACTAAAAAGGCTTGGGATAATGAAACGCCACCACAAGAATACTGGAATGAACTATTTAGGGTTTCAAAGAATCAAATTGTGTGGGGAGGCAATTATATGACCGACTTTCTAAAGCCAAGTAGATGCTGGATTTTTTGGGATAAAATGAAGTCTGTAGACAATTATGCAGATGGCGAACTTGCGTGGACTTCTTTTGATAGAAACACGAAAAAGGTTCAGATACAGCATAACGGATTTTTAACTAAAGACAAAGGAAGTGCAATACACCCAACTCAAAAACCTGCAATGCTTTATGGATGGATAATAAACAACTTCTGCGAAAAAGGATTTAAGTTGCTTGACACTCATCTTGGAAGCGGAAGCATTGCATTAGCTGTTGATAGTGCTAACAAAATCGAAAAAATGGAACTTGAATTGGTAGCCTGTGAGCTTGATGAAGAATATTACACAAAAGCAATAAATAGAATAGAAAATGAAACTAACTGGAATAGTCTTTTTTAACCTAATGGCTTTGCAAAAGCCAAAGAGCGTGGGCTTTTTATTTTTTATTGTGCCTAACGTATATATAAACGTAATACGCTTATACGCCCAATTTAGCTGTGTAAGCGTAACGAACGACGGTGCATATCGCTATTTAGAACCGTTCTAAATT
>RZYX01000480.1 GCA_009930155.1 Clostridia bacterium
AATCACAATAATCCACACTGATTTCAGCAAACAAGGAGGACCGCTTATGATAAGATAAATACCAATTGAAATACAAAAAACGGGAGAGTAAATACCCCTCCCGCCCATGATTTACATTGCCATCGCGGAAAATCTCACCTCACCGCCAGGCAATCAATTACTAAACCCATAAAATGAATTTAATAACAATGAAAAATATGAATAATAAATCAATCAACCAAAAAGCACACCTTTTTTATGCTTTATTAAAAAAAATCCCTATTGCTATGAGAATAACGCTTTTACTACTGTTTGTGCTCACTTTTCAACTACAAGCTGAACACATCTATTCTCAAAACGCCAAAATTTCGTTGGACATGAAAAATTCAACCATCGAGAAAGTATTGCAAACCATTGAGGAGAAATCCGATTATTACTTCCTGTACAACAACCGGTTAATTAATGTTGACCGGAAGGTGAGCGTACGGGTAAGGAATGCCGCTATTTCCGCTGTACTGGAGAGGCTTTTTAAATCTGAAAATGTGGACTATGAAGTGAAAGGCTCGCAAATCATCTTGTCGCCCAAGAATGTACACGACCAGATCGCGGCGGCCGAAAATTTGGCACAACAGCAGCAAAAAAGGCGTATAACTGGAACTGTGGTTGATATCGATGGCGAATCGATCATCGGTGCTAACATCATCGAGAATGGAGCAACCAACGGAACAGTAACGGATATCGACGGCAACTTCACACTTGAGGTTGCAAATAATGCCACAATTCGTGTCTCGTATATAGGTTATTTGGAGCAGGAACTTGCTACTCAGGGTAAAAACGACTTTAATATAATATTAAGAGAAGACACTAAAGCATTAGATGAGGTGGTGGTAGTTGGATATGCGAGTCAGAAAAAAATAAATTTAACTGGTTCAATAGCATCTGTAAATACAGATGACATATTGTCAACAGACTCAAATATTGCTTCACAGCTACAAGGTCGTTTACCTGGAGTAACTATTACAA
>RZYX01000124.1 GCA_009930155.1 Clostridia bacterium
GCTATAAACAAATTGAACTATATAAAAGATACATCTCCGTCAGCAGGAAAAGCAGAGGACTACACCTATGTTTACGGAGAACTAAGTGAAATACAAACCAGCTTAAACAGCGAAGAATTGACATCGTTTTTTAACTACAACAGACCAGAATATTATGCCTTAAAAGAAGTGCAAATACGAATTAATCCTGACAATTCTTTAGAGTTTTCGTGTACACTTGATACAGATTATGTTTTAAACGAAATGCTTAGTGAAGGATACAGCGAGCAAGAATTAACAGAAGCCTTCCCTTGGATTAAAACTGTTCCAAAATCTGTTAATGTTTATGCACTTTTATCAGGCGAAATCGCAGATAACAAAGCTATTTCTTTTTCTTTAAAAGATGTCGAAGTTATGGGAATAGATTTGCCACCCTCACTTTACGACACACAAGAAACGCAAACCGAACTTTCTAGCTTGCTTGACAATTTTCTAGCCACAGCGACTGAAAAAACAAATAGTACTTATACATCAGTTAAAATAAATAACGAAGAATTACAAATAAACGGATTTTTCCCTTCATCTCTTAATCGAGAGGAGATAAGCTAATTTGATTAACGACTTTCGTGCTTTTTCTGCGCCTCACATTTTTGGAATTATTTGCCCATTAATTATCGGAGCATGGTTTGTCTTCTGTGGCTTTAAAGCCACAGAAGATAAAAGGCGTAAGCTAAACCGTTTGTTTGTTTGCCTGCTTATTCTGATTCGTGGTTCAAGATATGTTATGGATATGTGGGTAGGTCGATTCGATTTTTTCGACCTATTTTCTTTACATATTTGTCATATCGACCTTATTTTACTTATAATATGTCTGATAAAACCAAACAAATCACTTTTTCATTTTGTTTTTTTAATCGGCATACCTATGGGACTAGCGGTGGCTCTTATGCCTGGAAGCATACATCCTGCCCCAGGTTTGCCACGAGCGATTCTTTTTATCATGAGTCATATGTTATTGGCTGTTGGCGCTGTGTATCTTGCAGTTGTAGAGAAAATGGAATTAAAGTTAAAATATGTTTTTTCAATAATAGGAATTGGGAATATATTAATTTTGCTTGCTTATATTATCAACAAAATATTGGGAACCAATTTTTTATATGTAATGCAAGCACCAAAAGGCACTGTAATTGCAAAACTTGATGCTTTGTTTGGCTGGCCAGAATATGTTTTAGCTATGGATATTATCGCTATATTTATTATTTCTTTAGTATTTATAATTTATAAAATGATTTTATGGCTAAGCGTTTATAATAAGACAAATAAAAAAGTTTGATAATATTAATTGTTAGTTTTTTTAAAACCAAATCCCCCTATTGTAGTCATTCGGCTCTACAATAGGAGGATTTTATTTTTATATATGTATTACTACTCAAGGCTTACCTAATGTATTTATTCTACCACAAGTGATGAAAGTATATTCGAATACACTCTTGTTGGATCTTCTAAAAAGTTTTTACGCACCAACTCTGCCTGTGCTCTATCAGCAACATAAATTGTAAGCTTCATCATTACATCTTGTTTATCTTCCATTATAAATGTTATGTGGCATCCATTTTCAAGAGGTGTTATTTCTATTTTATTTTCCTGCTCATTTTTTGCAATGGTTAAAATCTTGATTGCAGACTTGATTGCCTTTTCTCTAACTGTCCTCGGCAAATCTCGTTCAAGTTCAAATGCAACCCGCCTGCCCATCTCTGTTACTGTTAAATTCTCTTTGTCCTCAACATAATCACAGTCAATACTACCCTGTGACAAAAGCTCGCTAATTGCTTGATTTACCTCAAAATAATTTGCAAGGCCCTGACTTTGCATAACCTCATTTATCTGTTGTTTTGTTATCGTGCTTTCAAGAGTTTTAAGCACATAACAAACAAGTATTTTTATCTCATTACGATTACGCAATCCTCCAGGTTCTACACCTTCATTGAATGCATCAAACTCATTATATTCATCAAGCTGTGGATAATCAATGTAGTCCATAATTTCCCCCTTAGTAACTGTTGTTCTCCGCTTCTACTCCTGTTATATCCTGACGAGTTTTAAACAGATATCCATTGTCTGCAAGGAATTCAAGGTTTTTTAGCACCTTTCCTATTCCATTTGCAACACAATTTTCTGAATCCTGTGCAACTCTTGTTTTAAGCTTTGTTGCTTCTTCAATGGCTATATCAAGACCATAAAGTTTTGCACCTGCACCTGTAAGAATAATTCCTTCTTGCATTAAATCGCCAACAAGTTCTGGCGGAGTTTCCTCTAAAACTGATTTTATCATTTCTATAATCGAATTTATATGCTCTCTCATGGCAAGGTAAGTTTCGGTTGATGTTATCTCAAAACTCATTGGCATACCCGTTAAATAATTTTTGCCTTTTGCAACCATTGCTATTTCTTCTTCTCTAAGATATGCACAACCAATTGTTTTTTTTATTTGCTCTGCTGTAAGTTCGCCTATCAATACATCTCTTTCTCTGCGAACATAACGCATTATATCTTCATTTAAAATGTTTCCTGCAGCTTTTATAGTCTTACTAATAGCAATGCTTCCCATTGTTATAATAGCTGCATCACTTGTACCGCCACCAATGTCAACCACCATAATTCCACAGGGACGAGAAATGTCTACACCTGCACCAATTGCTGCTGCAAGTGGCTCTTCTATAAGACACGCTTTGCCCGCTCCCGATGCCGTCATAACATCTAAAATTATACGATGCTCTAGGTTTGTTATGCCACTTGGCATACAAACTATTACGTTGGGTTTAAAAATCTTATTGCCACAAATCTTTTGAATATAGTAACGAATCATCTGCTCTGTTACTGTAAAATTTGAAACTACTCCATCTTTCATTGGTCTAATTGCAGTAATAGAATCAGGACACCTACCAATCATATCATAAGCTGACGAACCAACTGACATTATCCTTCCAGTATCAGTTCTGAACGCAACAACAGAAGGCTCCGACATAATTATGCCTTTACCCTCTACATATATTATTACAGATGTTGTACCCAAATCTATGCCTATGTTTAGACCTAACATATTACACCTTCTGCAATCCAAAAATCTGTTACTGCGTTAAATTATTATAATAGTTTAATATTATGTATATGTCAATATTTTCTAGCTGGTTTATTTGTAATTGACGCACATACAAGATACACCTCTTTTGCTCCTGCTAAAAGCAAAATACTCGCACACTCATTTGCTGTTGCGCCTGTTGTTTTTACATCATCACACAAAAGTATGGTTTTACCTTTAACATCTTTGCCCTGTGCAACATCAAAAATTCCAAGAACATTAGCTTTTCTTTGATTTGCACCAAGCGAATGTTGTGGAGCAACATCGTAAAGCTTCAAAAGTAATTCTGTATCTATTATTGGATTTTCTTTTAACTTTAATCCTTTTGCTAATAAATTACTTTGGTTAAATCCCCTGGCCTTTAATTCCCTTTTTGACATTGGAACACAAGTGATTATATCAAAAGATACATCTGAACATCTTTTAGATATACATTCTGACATATAATGTGAAAGCGTTTGTGAAATATATGGCTTGTCTGAAAACTTCATTTGTTTTATTGCATTTTTAACAACACCATCATAATAGAATGGTGCTATTACCATCTTATACGACATTTGTTTGCCATCACACTTGCAATATTCTTTTGACGAACCACAGCACTCACAAAATGGCCCTATAATATACGGAAGATTATTAGTACAATCATTACAGATTTTTTCATCCGCCACTATGACTTTGCCACAAAAAGGGCAACGATTAGGATAGAATATTGACAAAACCCTCTTAAAGAACTCCATTTAAAGCTCCTCCGTAACAAAGGCATTAAGTGCTGAATATCTGCGAACTTTTCTGTCGTTCTCAACCATTTTATAAACTTGATTTTGATTGCCAACAATTATCAATATTGACCTTGCCCTAGTTACTGCTGTATAAAACAAGTTGCGGTAGCAAAGTTGGGGTGCTATATCAATTGCGGGGATTATTACTGCCTCAAATTCACTGCCTTGACTTTTATGCACAGTTACAGCATACGCAAGCTCAAGCTCGTTTAAATTTTCGTATGGGTAAGTTGCACGCCTACCGTCAAACATTATTGTAAGGCAACTTGATGACGGCTCAATTTTTTCGATAATTCCAACATCACCATTAAAAATACCAGTGCCGTCCTCCCCTTTTTTTATCCAACAAATATTATAATCATTCTTTATCTGCATAACCTTATCGCCCTCTCTGAAAATTCGAGAAAGCATATTAATTTCCTTTTTTGACTTGTCGGGAGGATTAAGTTCCTTTTGTAAAATCCTATTTAAATTTACTGTGCCTGCTTGGCCTTTTTTTGATGGACACAAAACTTGAATATCTGCTAAAGGCGAGTATTTATATGCCTTTGGCAACCTATTTTTGCAAAGGTCTACCACTGTATTTGATACGCTATTTGCATCTGCTCTTGGCATATAAAAAAAGTCAGAATCAGTTTTATCCATTATGGGCATTTCGCCCTTTACTATTCTATGTGCATTAGATACTATAAGACTTTGCATTGCCTGCCTGAAAACTTCATCAAGCATTACAACAGGCAAAACGCCAGACTCTATTAAATCGTGTAAAACATTGCCTGCACCAACTGGAGGCAACTGGTCACTATCCCCAACCATTATAAGCCTGCAACCCAAGGGCAACGCATCAAGTAAACTTGCAAAGAGAACGATATCTACCATTGAAAGCTCATCAACTATTACTGCATCAGCATCAATAGGGTTGCGTGCACTACGAGCAAAGCTCATCCGTTCACCAGATGTGCGTTCAGCCTCCAAAAGCCTATGAATAGTTTTTGCCTCTCTGCCTGTTATTTCAGACATTCTCTGTGCTGCTCTCCCCGTTGGTGCTGTTAATACCACATTAAAGTTATCCTGCTCAAACAGTTTTAATA
>RZYX01000125.1 GCA_009930155.1 Clostridia bacterium
ACAAATGGCAGCACACCCTAATTTTACTCCATCTTTTGTTAAGTCAATAATCTCTTGTTCACTAAATTCTGGTTTTAATACCGAATAATCAATGTACTTCGCTAATTCTTCAATACTCATTTCACATGCTTTCTTTGTTGGTTTCATCATGTTCCTCCTCGTATCTTTATAGTTACAGTATACGACCACATAAGTTCAAAGTCAACACAAAACAATCAATATCATTCATAAACAAGTATAAATAAGCATTTATGCATATAATAAAAGATTTCTCTTCTGCCTTCTTTAAAAAAGAAAAAGAAAAATCTTTGTGTTTCATCATAAATCAAATACTCTTTGCAACGTTTTCATAACCCCATCATCATCGTTGCTTTCACATACTTCGTTCGCAATCTGCTTAATCGCTTCAATGGCATTTCCCATCGCATAGGAATACTTCACTTTTTTAAGCATTTCATAATCGTTCATTTCATCACCAAATGCCATTACTTGCTCACTACTTATACCCATGTGTTCACAAAGCATTGTGATCCCTTTTGCTTTAGAAACCCCTTTATTCATTATATCTACCCAATGTCTATCACTTGTCGCAATATCGACACCATCATCTATCCCTTTTAATGCGGGAAAAACATGTGTTTTGGAATCAATGAAATCACGAATGGAAATTTTAACAATCGTATCTTTCACTGCCAATAAATCATCGACAATCTTTAAGTCAGGATAATATTCCTTACAAGCTGCGATCATATGTTCTTCTCTATTTTCAATATAGGTTGCCCCTATTGCACATAAGACTGCTCCACAATTTTTTAACGCCCTTGTTTTTAAGACCATCTTATCACAGATACTTTTATCAATCGTTTCGCTATGAATGATCTTGCCTTCATGAGTAACACAACCACCATTCTCACAAACACAACTCATCGCATTAGCACATTCTTTGAATTTAACCTCAATATTACTAAATGGTCTACCTGTTGCCATACCAACTGCCACACCTTGCTTGCGTAATTGTGTAAACACATCATAAAAACAAGCAGGTATTTGTTTTTGGCTATTTAAAATGGTACCATCTAAATCGCATAACACTAATTTTATTTGTTCTTTCATTTCATCACCACCATCTAACAGTATATCATTTTCACCACTCGATTGCGATTATTTGAAATATCCTTGCGGAAAGATAACATGATCGTCTAAAGGAGAAAAGGCAGTTAACTCTATATCAAGTAGCAAATTAGCTCGAAAAATAGCATCATTGCCAAACTTTTCCCTAATTTGATCCATGCAACGTTCAATGGTTTCTATTTTATCATGTTGTGTAAACAAAGCTAGCTGATGATAACTTTGTTCATCGACTAATTGTGTTACACATACACTTATACTGCGTAAAGCAATATGAAAAGAATAATGTTTTTTTGTAATCGCAATCGCCACTGCCACAATTTCTTCACACAAATTACTCGCATCTGCTAAACTGGCTTGCCTAGAAAAACTAAGTAATGTGGCACTACGAAACATCACACGCACACACTTTCCTAGTTTGTGTGCTCTACGCAAACGTGTCGCAATACTATCACACAGTACATACAACACTAAAACTGCCATGTCTAAAGTTAGCATATCTTTTTTAGGCGTAATACCATTGCCTATTGATTTTAACTTATCGCTACGATCAAAAAGCAGGACTTCACTATGATCAATGCCATTGGCAAAGTCTTGCAATAACGCTCCCATTTTCCCTAAACGTAACACAAGTAAATCACGATTGGCACACGCTAATTCCCCAATCTTTACAATCCCCATCATCGCCAACTTTCTTTGTGTTGCTTTTCCTACATACAATAACATTTCTACAGGTAAAGGAAATACCTTATCTTGATAATTTTCTTCACTAAAATATGTTGTCGCATCAGGCTTTTGATAATCACTACCTAACTTTGCATAAATTTTATTAAAACTAACCCCTACACTAATCGTTAACGCAAATTCTGCTTTCATTCTTTTTCGTAATGCATTCGCAATCTCTACCCCACTACCAAATAAGTGAACACTTTGTGTACAATCAATCCATGCTTCATCTAAACCAAAACTCTCCACCCGATCACTATATTCATGGTACACTGCTTTCACTTGTTTAGAAATAGCTAAATATTCATGAAAATGTGGTGGGATTAAAACTAACTGTGGGCATTTTTGCTTTGCCTGCCATATTGTTTCTCCTGTTTGTATCCCATACTTTTTGGCATGCTCGTTTTTAGCTAAGATAATCCCATGACGATTATCCACATCGCCACTTACAGCGACACATTGTCTTTTCAATTCAGGGTGTTTGCGACATTCGACAGATGCGTAAAAATTATTCAGATCACAATGTAAGATTACCTTTTTCATCATATCACCTAATACCATTATTATGCTTATAATGTACTAACATTATGAATTTAAATTGAATTTCAATAAGAAAAGTGTATACTTATTACTATTAAGAGATGTGAGGTACATATGGAGAAACAAGAACAAAAAGGCTTAATGATTAATGGTGTGATATGGAAAGAACTATTATTCTTTTCCATTCCTTTGTTAATTGGTAATCTATTTCAGCAATTGTATAATACAGTAGATAGCATTGTTGTAGGAAACTTTATCGGTGATAACGCATTAGCTGCTGTTAATTCTAGTGGTGCAATCGTCAATCTACTCGTTAGTTTTTTTATGGGTTTATCGCTTGGTGCAGGGGTTGTTATTTCCAATTACTTTGGTGCAAGAAATGAAGTAGAAGTGCATAAAGCCATTCACACTTCCATGGCTTTAACCATAGCCGCAGCCATTATGGCGACTATTTTAGGGGTTACATTAACACCGATTATTTTACAATTAGTCAATGTCGATCCTGAAGTAATGGAAAATAGTATCTTATATCTTCGCTTATACTTTTTAGGTATCAGTGGTTTAATTATCTATAATATGGGAAGTGGTATGTTGCGTGCCGTTGGTGATTCTAAAAGCCCTTTATACTTTTTAATCGTATCTTCCATTACAAACATTATTTTAGATATTGTGTTTGTAACTGTTTTTCATATGGGGATTGCTGGTGTGGCAATCGCGACAATCATTGCTCAATTTGCAAGTGCCGTTTTAACAATTTACAAATTAATGAAAACAGAGCAAATGTATAAACTTTCTTTACGCAAAATACGTTTCTATAAAGAAACCTTTATTAAGATGGTTAAAATTGGTTTACCTAGTGCTTTACAAAATGCGGTTGTTTCTTTATCCAATGTTGTTGTACAAGCAAATATCAACAGCTTTAATAAAATCGCTATGGCAGGAGCAGGTAGTTATATGAAAGTTGATGGTTTTGCCATTATGCCTGTCATGAGCTTTTCAATGGCACTCACTACTTTTGTAGGACAAAATATTGGTGCACAAAAATACGATCGTGTTAAAAAAGGGGCAAGAGCAGGTATTATCATGAGCTGTTTAACAAGTGGTTTTATCTCTGCATTACTGGTTTTATTCGCTCCACAAGTAATGTCTATCTTCTCAAGCAATGCAGATGTCATTGAGATTGGTAAATTAATGATGTACTGTGTCGTGCCAGGCTACTTACTCTTAGCTGTTTCCCATTGTTTAGCAGGTGTATTGCGTGGTGCAGGACTTACGAAAATACCAATGATCGTCATGATTTTTTGTTGGTGTATCTGTCGTGTTTTATGGATTACCATTATGGTATCACTATTCCACGATATTCGCTATGTCTTTATGGGCTGGCCAATTACATGGGTATTAAGTGCAATTATCTTAATCATTTACTATAAAAAAGCGAATTGGCTTTATCGTTACTAAGCCACTCGCTTTTTTTCTATTCCTGAAACAATCCATCAAACATTGCTTGTAAATGTCCTCTTGTCTTAAACCCACTCACGCGAAACAATTCTTGCTCATTACGCAAACCAATTAAAGTTGGAATACTTTTTACATGATAGGCGTTAGCTATATCTTTATGCTTATCAATGTTTATCTTAATAAATGTAATTTTCCCTTCATATTCCTTTGCCAATGTTTTAATCGTTTTTCCTAGCATGATACAAGGAGGACACCAAATTGCATAAAAATCCAATATAATAAATGTATCTTTTACTAACAATGCCTTTAAATCTTCTGTTTTTAATTCATGTAAATTTTCCATTTTTTCACCTCTTGTTTACATTGTAACCTAGTAACTTTATTTAATCAAGTTACATGCGCAAAGAAAAAAGCTATGCATTATGCATAACTTTCTATCATTGTATTTATTCTTGAAACATCGGTGTCGATAAATAGCGTTCTCCTGTATCAGGGAAAACAACCACGATCATCTTTCCTGCATTTTCTTCACGCTTTGCTAATTGGATCGCCGCATAAAGTGCTGCTCCACTAGAAATCCCCACTAAAATCCCTTCTTTATGGGCAATTTCTTTCCCCATTGCATAAGCCTGTGCATCTTCTACCCGTATTACTTCATCATAGATAGACGTATCTAAAGTATCAGGCACAAACCCTGCACCAATTCCTTGAATACCATGAGGTCCAGCTTCATTTTTGGACAAGACAGGAGAAGTACTTGGTTCAACAGCCACTACTTTCACATCTTTTTTGCTCTTTAAATATTTTCCTACGCCACTTAGTGTACCCCCTGTTCCTACACCAGCGACAAAAATATCTACTTCACCATCACTATCATTATAAATCTCTACTCCTGTTGTATCAAAATGAACGCTTGGATTCGCCATGTTTTCAAACTGTGAGGGAATAAAACTATTCTCAATTTCTTTCGCCAATGCTTCTGCCTTGGCAATCGCCCCTTTCATTCCTAATTTGCCAGGTGTCAAAACAATTTGTGCCCCATAGGCTTTTAATAAATTTCTACGT
>RZYX01000126.1 GCA_009930155.1 Clostridia bacterium
AACCAATGCAAAATATACACAAGGGCCACCTCACGTCACCTATCACGGCTCATTGAATATAGTCTCTTTTCTTCTATGGTGTAAATAATGTTTACGGTTTGGTATGTAACTTTGTTAACAGTTGGGTTCGTTTGGTTTAGTTGTTTTTTTGGTATGGTATTTTTTATATTGTTGTAAGTTGTTGTTTTTCAGTAAGTTAGTAAAGGTATGTTTTTTTTGTTTGAGTTTGGAATGGTATTTGTATAAGTAAGGTATAAATAAATAAAAAAGAGGATGGAAAACAACAACATATTCGACAAAATAAAAAAAGTCTTGACAAAATAAAGATTCTGTGTTACTTTGTTTCAGACAGAGAAACGAGGGTACATAGGGAGTAATAAATAAAATAAAAAAATAACGTATATACCTATATAACATATATATAACATAACATAATATATAATAATAACACATATAATAATATAACAATACAGCAAAAGGAGACAAGTACGCATGATTGATGATATAATAATAGAATCAGCAGGAAATAAAATAAAAATATATAATATGCCATTTTCTAATGGTTCAAAAATATATAATGAGTATTTCCTAAAGCTATGTGAGTTAATAGAGCCAAAAACAAACAGATTATGTATAGGTTTATATGAGAATGGAAAAATGAAACCAGCAACAGAACAAAAGATAGCATTTTACCTGGATGTGCGTGAATCAGAAATACGAAAGGTTATGCATAGATTGCGTAAATTAGGCGTGTTCGCAGATTTCAAAACAGAGGATAAGCATGTATTCATAATCAACCCATTGTATGCAACACACATTGATGGGGTCTATAAGAGCGTACAGGAGCTTTTTGATATAGGAGATATAGAAACATACTCTGATACCATAAACAAGCAGAAAAGGGCTATTTTGAGAGCCATAAGCGAAAGGGATGAGAAAGAGAGGAAGGAGAATGGCTAATCAGAAGTATGATGAGGATTTTAGAAGCAAAATAGAAATAGAATATAGAACAAATCCAAGTATGACATTGCGTGGTTTAAGCAAAATATATGGTATATCTGAATCAACACTAAAGAAATGGAAGAGTGAGGATGCGTGGGATTTGGAACGAGAACAGTATATGAACAAAACGAAATTAAAGGCAACCGAGCAAATATCAACAAAACAAGCAGAGTCATTAACACACATAAATAATATGGCTGTTGGTGCTGTTGAGACGTGGTTGTCCGCATATGACCCAAATACGCCTGATGGTGCGGAAAGAATAAAGAATGCATCGGTATCAGAAATAAAGCTAATAAAGGAATTGATACAGATAACAGGACATGGTCAGCCAATACGTGCAGGAGTGATAAATCTTACACAGAACAATATCAAGGGTATGACAGACGAAGAACTTGAGAACGCCCGTAATGCTATTTCAAAAGAGGTTCAGTACGATGGCTAGAAATGTAACAACAGAGGCTGATGCACTTGAATTAATAGAAAAGGAAATAAAAGCCAGAGAGAAGAAAAGGCTATGGGAGTTTTATCACCCAGATAGAGATGGTGCATTATGGGACTTTTTATGCTATTTTGATAGTACTACATTTAACAAGGATACAGAGTCGGCAAGAAAGGTTATAGCTGATGCCGTGCAGGATGTTATTACAGGCAAAACAGAGAAATTAATGATAAATTGCCCACCAAGAACTGGTAAATCATACATAGTAAGTATAGCGTGTGCATATGCATTAGCGTATTATAGAGATGAATCAATAATGAGGAATACTGGTTCGGCTACATTGGCAGAGGAGTTTTCTGGACAGATTAGGGAATGGATTGAGGATGAGAGATTTCAGAATGTGTTTACCGATTTGCACTTAAACAAGAAAAAGAAGGCACGTGAAGGTTGGTCTATTGGTAAAAATATGAGATCTAATTATAGAGGTACTGGTGTTGATGGTACTATTACTGGTTTTGGCTACAGTATGATAGGTATATTGGATGATACAATAAGAAAGCCAAGTGAGTGTACTGTTACTAATCTTGAGAGTCAGTGGAGGTTTTTTATATCAGTACAAAGAACACGTAGGGAAAATAATATAAGATTTGGTGGTAGGAAGGCTAGTGAGGTAATTATAGCAACACGTTGGGATCCTGAGGATATTTCTGGCAGATTATTAGATTCACCAGAAGCCAAAAAGTGGAAGATAATAAATATGAAAGCCCTTGTACCAAACATATATGACCCAAATGCAAAGAGCTTTTGTGAGGCAATATATACAACAGAAGAATTAAAGGACTCATTACAAACACAAAAGAAAACGGGTACGCTTGGGTTATTTATGGCATTATTTCAACAAGAGCCAATGTCACAATCTGGACAGTTATTCCAAAAAGACATAATGAGTTTTTACAAAAAGAGTGATTTGCATGATGAAAAACCAATAGCAAAATATATGGTTATTGATTATGCCAACAAGGGTAGTGACTTCTTTTCAGCACCAATAATATATCAATATAGTGATGGTTATTATATGGTAGATTGCGTATTCACACAGGATGATATAAACAAAACACATCCACAAATCATAGCCAAAATATTGGAACATAGACCAAATATATTACAGTGCGAAACGAATGCTGGTGGTCAATTATATGTGGAGAACCTAAAAAGGGATATTGCAAGTCTTGGTATTGTTATGCCAGAGATACGAGAAAAGTACCAAACAACAAACAAAGAGACCCGTATATTGGCGTCTGCAGGACAAATTATGCAAAATATAAAGTTTTTAGTTGACACAGACCAGCATGAACAATATAATGCATTTATGATGAATCTTTTTGCATATGCAAAGGATATACGAAATGCACACGATGATGCCCCTGATAGTCTTGAACAGTTTATTTCAATGATTAATTTTGGTGGATTCTCTGCAACAACAATCGGAGGAAAGAGGAAATAGATGGAAAAAGAAACAAAAGATAACAATAGTTATACAGCAATAATAGGCAAAAGCAAAAAAGCTCTTGATGATAATTATGCTACCATGAAAAAAGGACTTAATTCGCATAACACAATCAAAAAAGAGGCTGGCGACACAACACAGAGAACGGATGACACAGCAACAGGTTATTCTACAAATAATGTAATGTACCCACGATACAATAGAGAAGCCCTAAAAAAGCTATATACACTAAACGAGGTGCATTCTGCATGTATTGACCTAAAGGCTGATTGTATTGCTGGCAAAGGCTACAAGTTCTTGGCGGATGAGAACAATGAAAAGATGAAAAAGGTTATTGAATGGGCTAAACGACCAAACAAGTTACGATTTGGATATACACTTGCCGATTTGCTTGTTGATTTATCAAAGGATATAGCAATGTATGATACTGTTATGACTGAAATAACACGAGATGCTTTTGGTACGCCAATGATGTATCGTGCAAATCCAGCCCATATGTATATGCAACCAGAGCTTGATTCAAACAATAATCCAATAGCTGGAAAAGTAAAAGCATTCTGGCAGGTAATAACAGGCAAAAAGTCACTGTATCTGCCATATAATGGAAAGGAATCCGTCACAAAGGGTAGCCATAGGGTGTATGAGGCTCATATACAGTCTCCATTGTCCGATTATTATGGAGAGCCAACATATGTTATTGGTTTGCCATATATCACCGAGAATGAGGCTATTTCGAGGTTTAATAGGGCATTTATACAGAATGGTGCTAAATTATCGTATGCTCTTATTATTACAGGGCAGAAATTAACACAGGCGGAAGAGGAAAAGCTCGATGACAATATAAACGAATTAAGCGGAGAAGGCAATCAAGGCAAGATGTTTGTTGGTTCATTTGGTGGAAAGGACACGAAAGTAGATTTGGTGCAATTATCACAACCGTTTGATGCAACATTCCTTGACCAAAAGAGACTAAATGATGAGAGTATTATGCTGGCACACAGAGTATCAGCCAGGCTATTGGGAAAGAGTGGTTCAGGCAATATTGGTGGTTCATCAGAGGATTATTCAGCCACAAAGAAGTATTTAGAGACCGTTATTTCAATGCCAAAGACAATGCTTGAGAATTATATTAATATGTTTATAGAGGAAGAATTTGGTATTAATCCAAAAATACAACTAAATACTATTGATATTATGACAGAAAAAGACAAGGCTGTATCATCAGGTATATTGTTTGGAATGACAGATGAGTTTGGTAATAGGGCAATGGACATTGAGTCAGCCAGGAAGTATAATGGGCTTGATGAGAGTAAGTTAAAGACAGAGCTACTTGTTAATGGGGAAAATAGTAATAGCACAACAATAAGCGTTGGAGATAGTGGAAAGCCAACAATGCCAAATGGAACAATCGATGAGAATATTGATGCTCCAAACAACTTGTCAGCAAGAGATAAATAAAATAAATAAAAAAAAGTTCTTGACAATATAATGAATAAACAATATTATGTATTAAAATAATGTTGTTGTGAAAATAAACGTAACAATAACAACAAAACAATATAATAAAAGAAGGTTATATATGGCAAAAGTAAAAGCCAGAGAATTGATTGACGTGGTAGTAGAGGAAACATCACTTGTTGAGAGAGGTGCTAACGATATGCCTATATTCTTTGCCAAATCAACCGACAATAACTCATTCCAGTACATTTCAAAGATATATGATGACTATTCATATACTGATAGGGATACTGGTGAGAAAATGCATATCCTAAAAGCTGTTTGGTATAGACCAAATACTATTGATTTACAAGGTGATATGATTAGTGAACAAGAGGTTGCTGATGCGTTTTATGACTTTGCGAAGAATAGTAGAGAGATAAAAATAAATCACAACGGTGAAAGTGGTAAGGGTGTTCTTGTTGAGAATTATAGAG
>RZYX01000029.1 GCA_009930155.1 Clostridia bacterium
ATATATTAGAGACTAATACAAACCTGCTTTTTTTCATATAACCTGTTTCAATAATTAAAAACTGTGTTTTTACTTTCTTTAACAAATACTCTAATAATTCCGCCTGCACAGGCGCTTTATATAATAATAAAAATAATTCTTCTACCATAATATATTTGCAGAAATTATTACTCAATTAAAATGCAAATTATAAGTCAATAAGGAATTGCAGAGAACCGGGGATAATTTTATTTATTTCTTAATAGCGGATTAACTTTTAAACGGCAAATCAACAATCACCGCAGTCATATCATCTTTCTGGTTTTCATGATTGCCGATAAATTCATAAAGAGAGTCAAAAATATTATTTACAACAACGATATTTTTAAATGATATTAGAAATAATATATCCATTATTACAATTGTTATTTGCACCATTAGTTGAATTTTTAAAGTTCGTGAAATCATAATTTTGCTATATAAATCATTTAATTTATTATATCTTAAAACATATTTATAATATTCTATAAAATTTCCTGATAGTTTATCGATCTTTTTATTTAAGTAATATGTTAAGAACAAAAATGCTATTATCAACAAAATCAATAAGCAAGATATTGTTATATAATATATCTTTGTTTCTTCTAATGATAGTTTAATTCCTAATAAACATTCTTCCTTTGTATTAGTAAAGGATTTATAAATAAAAAAAGTAGCTGATAAAGCTAATAATAAAATTACTCTGATTAATTGTTTTGGTGTAATTTTCATTTGCAACTCCTATAATATTATCTAATAATGTAAGTATTTTTTACAGTATACCATTATTAAAAAAATTATAAATTTTATTTTAGAATATTTTTTAAAATTTAGTTGACAAGATTATAATTAGTTGCTATAATAAAAATATAGGAACATTTGTTCTTGTGTAGACATATGCATTATTTAATAAATAGTTTTTAAACCGCTTTTTTGCGGTTTTTTGCTTTTTTTAAGCAAAAAAATTAAGAGGGTTGCTTTTTGCACCCTCTTAAAATTATTTATAAGGAGAAGATAAATTATGCCTATCTGCTACCTCCGCCAGAACCTCCGCCTGAGAATCCGCCGCCACCACCAAATGATGAGAAGCCACCGCCACCTGCACTTGCCTGTGCTGCTTGCGCAGCTGAATGACCTGCGGATGCACCAGACGCACCTGCATATGATATTGTGTTTATCATATGCATCATTACATAAAAGTCTAAAGCATTTATGTCTGCACCGTCTTGTGTTTTAAAGAAATAATCTGGATAAAGTTTTTTGAACTCTTCTGAAACCTTATCTGCAATACCAAACAGAGATGCAAACACTAAATAATCATCCCAAAGTTGTACTTCTGTAGCACGACGCTCATTGATTATTGTGAAATCTTCAAGATATTTTTTGAAACCAAACATATCAAGTGCCTGTTTTTTACCTCTTTCTGAAAACTCTATTCTTTTATATTTTATTAAATTAAAGAATGTGCTCTTTTGAACACTTTCAGTTGCACCCATTGTTTCAAGCTCCTGTGCTCCCATAGCATCCACCGTGTCTAGCCAGTCTTCTACAGTTTTATAGTGCTCTTTAGCCCATTTATAGAACTCTTTTTCCTGCAAAATTTTATCTCCACCCGCTGCACGAACAAGCATTTTATAAAGTGACTTTTCTGGCTCACTAAAATCATCAGCCTCTGCCACAAATATAATTGATGGTTGCATTTTATCTGCACCAATTCCAAGAAAGCTCTTTTTAGGTGTTTCTTTTATTGTTATTTTGCCTTGTTGCAACCAGCGAAGAATATAGGCAGAAATTATAGCCCCTTGCGATGGAAGCATATTAAGGTTATTTAGCACATTGTATGGTGCAAGTAAGCTACCGCTGAAGGGAATGTTTCTACAATACTCAACATCTTTTATACTCTTCCTATCCAGTCCATAACCGCCACCAGTTCTATTAGATGAGGTTTTACCCTTGCCTAATACTTTTGGCAATACGAAAATTAACATGAGAATAATTATGGGATAAAACGAACTAGCAACCCCAATGAAATTCGAGTGTGAATCTTCATAATACGAGTCCTCATCATATGAACTATCATAATCATAGTCGCTATCCTCAAACGCTATTTCCTTAATCTCTTCAAAAGTTGTGTCGGTATTATTACTTGTTGGATTAAATATGCCTGAAGTAAAACCAACCATTACATTTACATAGCTTATGTTTGAACTTGAAGATTCTGCAACAATTTTACCGTCATCCGTAAAATTTATGCTACCTTCAAACCCAAACGACCATATATCTGAATTTTCATCACTGAACTGCACATCATCACTATAAATTGTTACCTTAATGTGCTGTGGCGTTGAGCTAAGTTCATCATTAACAAATCTTTGAATAAATCCATCTGCATCAGAATATTTTTTCACAACATTTGTCATCTTATATGACGCTGTATAAGTATGTTCACCATAACTGCCAACACCCCAGCACAGCTCATAGTCCCCATCGCCTTTATCAACTATGCCACACTTGCCTGCTTTTTCATTAATTGAACGCTCAGTGTCCCATGATCCCTCGTTAACATACTGAGTTCCATTCTCATCCTTTACAGAAAAGTCAGAGATTGCGATATCACCCAAATTACCCTGAACAAGATACCATTCTGTTCCATCTGCAACAGTTACATCCCAAACCTGTGTTATGTATGCCGTACCATCATTATCAAGACGCACGGTTGTATCAATATCTCTTATTTCAGGGCTATATGCATTTGCATTAATTGACATAGATACTGAAATAAAAAATGCAACAATAAATGTCGTTAATACTCTTTTTTTCATTAAATCACGCCCCATTTATGACATTGATGGCATCTGTGTTTTTGTATCTTCTGTTTTAAGATATTCACGCTTATTAAAGCCCATTGGACCTGCAATAAAGCAAACAGGAATTTGACGAACAATACGGTTGAACTTTGTAACTGTATCGTTGTATACCATTCTGCTATGGCGAACATTTTCCTCATACTGCTTTACGCCGTCCATAGTCTCTTTGTACATTTGATTTGCCTTAAGGTCTGGATATGCTTCTGCAACAGCCATTAAACGACCCATTGCTTGTGTAAGCATATTTTCCTGCTCCTCTGCCTCTTGTGCTGAACTATTTGAATCAATTGAACGCCTTGAACCTATTACATCCATAAGTGTTTTATGCTCATGCTCTGAATAGTTTTTTGTAAGGTCTGCAAGAGCTGATAGTGCATCCCAACGGCTGTTTTGCTGAACGCCTATTTGCGACAATGCATTACCACAAAGCTCATCAATACTTACAAGACTCCTTTGTGACATTACAACCCACAAAACTAAAATTACTAAAACCGCAATAATTATCCACATTATTGTATCCTCCATTTAATTTTAAATTTAATTTACTTTACTATTATACATTATGCACCACTTGTTTATCAATAAAACTTTTAATTATAACTGGAGTTAATTTTATGTTAAATGAAAAATATGTATGCTTTGAAATGCTTGAGAGTGATATACACGCAGTTCAAAAAGCTTATTCATGCTGGGAAAGTTCAATTTATGAATCGCCTATTGACTTTGTAGCACGAAAACGAGCTATTGATTTAGTTAAGCTACTGAATCAAGTTATTGAAAAAGAGCTTACAGAAACTGAGCAAAACATTCTAAGGCTGTTTTACTTTGAAAATCTGTCGGTTTCTGAAATTGCAAATAAGCTTTGCTTGCATCGCTCCACAGTTGCAAGGCGAGTTGAATGCATAAATGAAAAAATCCACTGTAACCTTAAATATGCTGTCAAATATGAATACGACCAAGATGACGACTGCATTGTTCCTCTTGCTGTGAGTGAAGCTTTGGCACTTTGTGCTGCTCGGTCATCTATGCCAAACGATATTGGCGGCCGAATATTAAAGTTACGCACTATTGCAAAAATCAGTTGTTCCAAACTTTCACAATGTGTAAATATTTCAGAAAAAAGACTTTTTGAAATTGAAAATGGACATTGTAAAATAGATGTTTGCGAGGCTGTGTGCCTTGCCGCTTTTTTCTGTGTCAGCACAGATTATTTGCTAATTGGTAAAGAATAAAACAAAAATAAGGAGAATAATTATGAATAAAATTTTGGATGTTTCAAAACATCAAGGGAATATAGACTTTTTAAAAATGAAAGAACAAGGAATAAACGGTGTTATGTGCCGATGTGCCTATTCAGGCTATAAAGACAGTAAGTTTGACGATTTTGCAAACGCTGCAAATGAATGTAAAATTGAGCTTGGGGCTTATGCTTATTGCACATGGCATTATAGCAGTTTTAGCGTAAACAGAGCATCTGCAATGATTGCAGCAGAGTCAGAATCAAACAAAGTGATTGCAATTTTGCAAAGTAAAAACATTACTGGGCCTGTTGCTATTGACCTTGAGCTTGAGAGTGGGCAATCAACACTTCTTGATAAAGAAGAAATGACTTTTGTTGCAAACTTGTATCTTAGCAAACTTGAAAAGGCAGGATACTCACCAATATTATATTGTTCAATCAGCTGGCTTTTTGACAAACTTATCTGCTGCAATATTAAGTATCCGTTTTGGATTGCATATTATAATTCAAGTGGCTTTGAAAACGATGATTTTCCAAACACAAAATACGGTGCTTTAATGTACTCAATTAAAGATAAAATTTGTATGTGGCAATACTCTTCACACGGTGACGGAAAGAGCTTTGGTGCATCAAGTGAGCGTATCGACCTCAACCATTGCTATACAGATTTTGGAACGAAAGTGGACATTTCATCGTATGATAAAACAAAGATAAATCTTGATAATATATACACTATTATTAAAGGTGATACTTTGACAGCTATTGCAAAAAAGCACGGTGTAACTCTTGAAAAACTTATTGCTATAAATCCTCAAATCAAAAATCCAAACCTTATAAATGTTGGACAAAAAATAAATATTCCTATAACTGAAAACTCACCAAATATTAATGCCGATAACAACATATGTGTTGGCTGTACCGCCAGAGTACGAAAAGATGCAAAAACTTTTGATGGCAAATCAATTGCAAACTTTGTGTTTTCAAATACATATACTGTTGACCAAATTAAAGGTAATCGCGCAGTGCTTGACCTTAAAGGACTTTGTACTCCTGTTAACATTGCTGATTTGATAAGGGTGAATTAATGAGAACTTTTATTTTAAAATATTGGGTTGAGTTTTTATTTAGCAGTGGTCTTGGAGTGCTTAGCATTGTTGTAAAACTTATGTTTAATCGTCTTAAACGGCTTTCGCTTGTAGAACACGGAATGCAAGCATTGCTAAAAGATAGAATAATACAAGCTTATAATCATAATATTAAGCAGGGCTATTGCCCTATCTATTCCCTAGAAAGCATTTTAGATATGTATGAACAATATCATGCATTAGGAGGCAACGGAACAATAACACGGCTTGTTGCAGAAATCCAAAAATTGCCGACACAACCAATGGCAGAAAGTGAAAAGGAGAATTAAAATGCAAACATTAAATTTTATGGCAGATGAGGGACTTGTTATTGTCCCTGTACTGTACATACTTGGTATGATTATTAAAGAAATGGAAAAAATACCTGATAAATATATCCCGCTGATTTTACTTGGGTTTGGATGCTGCCTTTCTATACTTTTGCTTGGTGCATCAGTATCATCGTTTATCCAAGGAGTTTTGCTAACAGGTACCGCCGTTTATGGCAACCAAATTTTTAAGCAAATGTCCAAAAACGAATAATATAAAAACAGCGGAGAGTATTAACAAATACCCTCGGCTGTTTTTTTATATAAGTAAAAATCACTGGTTACGATATTAACTCCAAAAAAATTTGCAATTGTTTTATCTAAAAATAACATAATAAAATAATCATAAATTTATGACAAAATTATTTAAGTATTAGAAGCTTTCCAATTAACGGAAGCTCTTTTGCCTTGCCCTTTATTACATCTATAATGCCTATTATTGAAAATAATAAAAATCCGATATTTACAATAACAAGTATTGATGAAACAATGTGGCCAAGAGAAGGTGAAATCGTCATAAACACACCAACTAAGACTGCATATGCCATCGAATAAATAACTTCACAGACCAAAAGATTTATGCCCTGTGACGCATGAAATCTTGCATATTTTGAACTTGGCGCACCAAAAATTGTTATAAGTACCAATGGGCCTAAATACGCAAATATTGCAAAAATTTTGTTGTTTACAATATCATCAAGCTCAAATTCATCAGTAACATCTGCTGTATTATTAAACTTATCAATAATATCATTTACTCTTTTATTTTCAAAGCCTTTGTCCTTTTCTGGCGGTGTTGGTGGAATTTGCTTTTCTTCAACTTCATTTTTAACTGCTTCATTTAAATTATCCTGTACACCATATCCACAATATGGGCAAAAGTTAACTCCATCGTCTATTTCTCTTCCACATTTATTACACAATACCATATTAAAAACTCCTTAAAATAATCATATATGCACCTTTGAACACTATGCTACGGGAGCATACGCACTTGCTGGCTGTGTTGTTGGTTGCAATGGTTGTGTTGGCTCTATCGGCTGGGTTGTGTTTACATTTGAATTAGCCACTGCATCATTAGGCTGAGTTGTTTGTGGAACTGTTGTTGGCTGTTGTTCTTTATTTGATTCCTTAAAATATACCTCATATTCATCAAAATGTTCAAGCTTATAATATATCTCTACAAAATCATCAAAATTCTTTATATTATTCTTGCTAAAAAATCCACCAGACCAATCATCTATCTCTCTGTACGCTACTGTTGAAACAGTATCTCCCGAAACAACAAAAGCGATGCCTCCTGCAACAAAGGCTACAAGAGCAAAAATAACAAGAACCAAATATGCCTTTGCAAGGTTTATTCTATTTTGATTTTTTGAGCCTCCAAGAGCCCAAATAATTGCCATTATAAGACCTAAAATTGGAATAGCAAGCAATATAAGATTTGTTATGTATCCTAAAACACTAATTACCTTATTACTTTTTAATGGCTGTGCCTTAACCGTTGGTGTGTCTACTTTTGCAGTTGGAACTTGAGCGGAATTTATAACTTCAATAGGAGCTGGAATTGGCTCTATTTTTATTTGCTCAACTTCTGATTCTTTTTCTTCTTCCTGATTTACTAATATTTCCTCTTCGTTTAAAGATCTAAGCATTTGATCTATTTCTTCCTGCTCTTTTGCCTGTACTAACTTTATATCCTGCACTTCTTGCTCGCCTTGCAGTTCTTCTATTTCCTCGTGAGTCGATTGTGCCTCATCATTAACTGGTTTACCGCAGTGTGTACAAAAAAGTTCATCTTTTTTTATCTGTTCGCCACACGCCTTACATTTTAACATTATAAAATCCCCCTTTAAGCAAATTCCTTTTTTATTTTATATGTAATACTAATATAAATGAATATCATTTTCTTCCATCATATTTATAAAAATCAATTAATATGAAAAGTGTCTTTAATTATCTTGATTTAAATCTATCCATAATTTCATCAAACTTCTTGTCAATTTTCTTAATTCCCCAATTTTGATATTCTTCAGTTTCAAATCCATTTTCCTTATTACTTATCTCAACAAAATTATTTATATCTTCCATCATTAAGAACGAAGCAACAAAAAATCCAAGACCTACTATTGATGCCAAAATAGTAAACGACAAAAGACTGCGTGGAGTTGTAATAAGACTATCATTATAATCAGGTGATTTTTTCTGAAGTCTTTCCTGAATGCGATAAAAATAAATGAATTTGTATATGCCAAGTGTTAAAACATTTATAAGCAAAAAAAGCCAAAAGTTATAAAGTTTTCCATCATCACCAACACACAGAGAATCAGCTGTTTTTATCAAATCATCAACTGCTTTAAAAAATGAGAATACAGAAAAAATAACAATCGCAATCCAAAGGAATAAAAATGTTCGCATTGCTATATTCACCGTTATGCCGTTTTTAAAAAATGCAGTGTCGAGTACTCCCGCTACTAAGAAAAGCGGAAATCCTATTACAAGACCGCCTAACATACTTAATATAACAGGATAAAAAAGATTCATCATATTAAATTTCTTGAGGGCTATTGTGCATACTGTAAAGTCTTTCACTTATATCTCCCCTTTATTATACATTCATATTCTATCTTATTTGAATACTGTGTGCAAGTATAGCTTAACTTTAATTGACTATAGATTTAAAAATCTGTATAATCGGTGTATAAAAGCACATGGAGGTGCATTGATTTTTGAAATTTTTACGAGTAGCTATTCGCAATTTTTTGCGTTATTTTAATTATCATATTCTTTGGAGATTTATATTTTTAATAAATTCAATTTTACCTGTAAATGAAAAACTCGTTGTTTTTGCAGATGCACAAAGCACAACTCTTACAGACAATATGCAATGCATTTATTCAGAGCTTAAAAAGCGTGACGGATACAAATTTATATTTTGCCTTGCGCCTACTATGAGCGGCAAAAAAATCAAAGACTTATTTGCTGTTTATTTTGGGTTTATGCGGTTTTGCAAATATTACGCTCGTTGCGGCACTCTTATACTTACAGATAGTTATTTGCCCGCCTTTGCTTGTAAACCAAGAAAAGGCACAACAGTTATTCAGCTTTGGCACGCTTGTGGTGCGTTCAAAAAGTGGGGATATTCCACTGCTGAAAGTGGCTGGGGTGCAAACCCAAAAACTTTAAAACGCTATCCCCTGCACAATTGTTATTCAAAAGTTTGTGTTTCGTCTAAGTCTATTATACCTTTTTATGCACAGGCTTTTAACTGTGACAAAGATATTATTAAGGCAGTTGGCGTACCAAGAACAGACATATATTTTAATGATAAATTTAAAAGTATTGCCAGACCAAATCTTGAAAACAAGTTACCTCAAATTAAAAACAAAAAAATAATACTATATGCTCCAACCTTTAGAGGCGTTAACATTAAAACTGCTCACAATAATGCTCAAATAAATTATAGTGTTCTTAAAGAAGCACTTAATGATAAATATGTAATAATTAATAAGCTACATCCATTTATTACAGATGGACTTAATATTGACGATGAGTTTAATAATTTTGTATTCAACGCTCCTAATGGAATGGATATTTCACAACTTTTGTGTGCATCAGACATTGTAATAAGCGACTATTCTTCTCTTATTTTTGAATACTCTCTGCTTACTCGCCCTATGATTTTCTATGCCTATGACCTAGATGAATATGACAAAGAGCGTAGCTTTTATTATAATTATAAAGATTTTGTACCGGGTGATGTTACATACGATACAAACGGAATCATTGATTCTATTAAAAAAGCAGAAACAGAATTTGACACCGAGCGGGTAAATAAGTTTTGCAAAGAATTTATGAGCTCTTGTGACGGCAACTCAACACAGCGTGTGCTGGATTGGATTAAATAACCACAAATCTAATAAAATATTGATATAAAAGTAGACACATAAAAACCATAGAGTTTTTGATGTGCCTGCTTTTTTTGTCTTATTGCCCTTTAATTATGTTTTGAACAAGCTGTGCAACACGCTTTGCAGAACCACCATCCTGCTCGTCAAAAAACTTATTTCTAAAATCATCTATCTTATGTATTTCAAAATCTTTATCGTTAACAGCATTCAAAAAGCCTTGCATATCATAGGCTATTTTGCCTGGAAGAAAAGGTTTATATTCACAATAAAAATCTCGGCTTGATATATATTCATTCAAATCAAACGCATAAAATAGCATTGGAATTTTAAGAAGTGATGCCTCAAATATTGCAGAAGAATAATCACTTACAAGTAAATCTGTAATGAATAATAAATCATTAAGCTCTGAATTTTCAGAAAAATCAAGTATATAATCACTATATTCCTGCGGGATTTTAAACCTATCTTTAATAAATGGATGTAGCTTTACTATTATTGCGTACTCTCCATTTGTCTGCTCATAAACCGTTTTTAAATCGAATCTTGGGGCAGGATAAGAGCCTGTCAATTTACCGTTTCCTCTAAATGTTGGAGCAAAAAGCATTATCTTTTTTTCTTTAAGTTTTGGATATTTTTCAAAAAACTCTTGGCGTTTTTTCTGCTTATAGCTTTCATCAAAGAAAATGTCTGTCCTCGGTACACCCGTAGCAATAACCTTATCAAAAGAAATGCCAAAACCCTCTGCATAAAACCTGCGAATATTTTCAGAACTCACCACCGCATAATCATAGCACCTATGGTGAGGAGTTGTCTGGCGAGGGCCTCCCGACTTACCAAGCCTTGAAAAGCCAAATGTTTTAAATGCTCCGCAAGCATGCCAAACCTGAATTAGTTTTACGCCCTCTTTTTTTTGCACTATGCTTGTGAACTCATAAAAATCATCAACAATTACAACCGCAGATGTTGAATATAACTTTGCAAATTTAAAAATATTTTTGTTGCTCATTCGATGTGGCGGAGTAGGGTCCAAAAGCATTTGAATGTCAAGTGATTCATCCTGCTTTAAAATATCATAGATGTATTCAAAGTTGCCTGATAAATCATCTCTTCTGTTTGAAAGAAAGGTTACTCTATTTTGCTTTATTTTGGTATTTGAAAATAAAGCTGTAGCAAATCCAACTAAGTTACGCTTAAATCTTCCTCTGCCTATATTCTGTTTTGTAACTGCTCTAAACCTTAGTCTTACATGATCTGCAAAAAACAAAATGCCTTCACGGGATTCTATTTTATTGTTGTAGCCTGTAAGATTTAGTTTTGCCATTACAGCATCTATTAAAAACAATGGAATACATACATAGCCAATTATTCTAAATAAAAAATTATAAATACTTGATATAAAATGCTTTAACATCAGTGTAAAACGGCTATTTTTTTTGTTTAAGATAAATTCAGGCTTTTTATAAAATTCAAGATAATTTTTATCCTTACACTTGGATATGCTATACATATGATCTCCAAGAACTGTATCAACATTATATTTTATTTCTACACCTTTAATATATTCGTCCCCATATTCAAGGTCAAAACGCACACTTATTCGCTCACCCTCAACAGACTTTAAAAACAAGTAATCAATGTCAAATTTATAATCTGCTATAATTGTGCATGTTTTTAAATCTTCTTGAGGGAAATAAGCCCTTATCAAAAAAGGTAAAAAGCGAGTTTGCTTGCCACATTCAAAGCACAATGTAAGCCTTGGAGAACGCACTAAAGAGCTATAATTGCAAACAACGCGTACGCTCAAAGTTAATTGCTCATTCTGCGTATACGCTTCCTTTACCTCTACATTTGCACTAAAATTACCATCTTCTATATACATTAAAATCCCCTTAAAAATATAATTTTATCTAAAAAATCTTATTAATTATACCATTTTCACTCATAAAAATCAATTATTTGAAAAACTGAATATAAAAAATCAGTAGGTTAATAATAGAACAAAGGAGTGTGCTATTATGCAATATTTACAAATTATAATTTCTTCTATTGTTTCCATTATTGTATTGTTTTTGCTTACAAAACTTATGGGAAACAAGCAACTTTCCCAGCTTAATATGTTTGATTATATAACGGGAATAACAATTGGCTCAATTGCAGCAGAAATGGCAACAGACCTTGAAAAAAATCCATTATTCCCTATTCTTGCAATGGCTGTTTACGGGGTCACAGCATATCTTATCTCTGTGCTATGTACTAAGTCTGTCGCTCTTCGTAAGATATTTGCAGGTCGCACTATTCTGCTTTATGATGGTGGAAAATTTTACAAAAATAATTTTAAAAAAGCAAGAATTGATTTAAGTGATTTTCTTACTCTATGCCGTGTAGATGGATATTTTGATTTAAGCCAAATTCAAACTGCAATTTTAGAGCATAATGGAAACATAAGTTTTTTACCAATATGCACACAACGCCCTGCAACACCCAATGACCTTAACCTTTCGCCAGAGCCAGATTGCCTAATTGCAAATGTTATTATGGACGGTCACATAATGAACACTAATCTAAAAATTATTGGCAAAAGTGAAGATTGGCTTGAAAAACAACTAAAGTCACAGGGATATAAATCTGCTAAAGAAGTATACCTTGCAACTTGTGACAAAAGTAATAATATAAGTATATATACATCTATAAAAGAAAAGAAAAACCCAGACTTATTTGAATAAATTTTTACTAATAACTTATTATTAAAACAAATGAAATAAACCGCTATATAGTTAACTTACCTTGAACAGTTAAACAAAGCTGTACAGGGTAGGTTTAAACTTAAATATTCAAAAATTAAGTGTTATTTTAATTTTTGAAACAACAAATACTTATCCATTATAATTGTATTTTTACTTAATATGGTTTTTATTGACAAAATAAGGTATAATATAATATTATAAATTGTTGTTTTTAATTGAGGAGAAAGATTGTATGTTTGTTGATATAGCGAAAATTAGAATAAAGGCTGGTGACGGTGGCGATGGTTCTGTTTCTTTCCATCGTGAAAAATATGTTGCAGCAGGTGGCCCTGACGGTGGAGATGGTGGCAAAGGTGGTAATATCGTCTTTGCTGTTGACGACAATTTGGCAACGCTTGCAGATTTTAGATACAAGCGTAAATATACCGCCGAGGGTGGAAAAAAGGGCGATGCAGGCAGAAGAAACGGCCGCAAAGCTGATGATTTGATAATCAAAGTTCCTAGAGGAACAATAATCAGAGAAGTTGAAAGTGGATCTGTTATGGCGGATATGTCTGATAGTGACCTTTTCATTGCTGCTAAGGGTGGCAAAGGTGGCTGGGGTAACAACCATTTTGCAACTCCTACACGCCAAGCACCAAGATTTGCAAAAAGCGGAACACCTGGTGAAGAGTGGGAAATAACTCTTGAGCTCAAGCTTTTAGCTGATGTTGGGCTTTTAGGCTTTCCTAATGTTGGAAAGTCCACTCTTGTTTCTGTTGTAAGTGAAGCAAAACCAATAATTGCCAACTATCATTTTACGACTATTACACCTGTTCTAGGTGTTGTTTCTATGGGAGAGGGCAACTCATTTGTTATGGCTGACATTCCAGGGCTAATTGAAGGTGCAAGCGAAGGAATTGGTCTTGGTCACAAATTTTTACGCCATGTTGAGCGTTGCCGTATGCTTGTTCATATAGTTGATGTTTCGGGAAGTGAAGGCAGAAACCCTATTGATGATTTCAATGCAATTAACAAAGAGCTTGCGCAATTTGACCCAGAACTTTCAAAACTTCCTCAAATCGTTGCAGGTAACAAAATTGACATTGC
Source organism: Clostridia bacterium (assembly GCA_009930155.1). The sequence continues at coordinate 13,323 of RZYX01000029.1, forward strand.
AACAGATAAGCAGCTTGCTGAATTTGAGAATTACATTAGAGAACATGGATATGAATATTTTCCTATAATTGCTCCGATTGCAGAAGGAACAACAGAACTTAACAACGCTGTGTGGAAAAAGTTGCAATCCCTCCCACCTATCAAGCGTTATGAAAAGCAAGAAATTCCACTGGAACTTTTGGAAAAGAAACAAAACAACGAGTTTAAAATTACTGTTAATGACAACATTTATATAGTCGAAGCTGAATGGCTTATAAAAATCCTTCACAAGATTGATTATGATGATTATGAATCATTGCAGTATTTACAAAGAGTATTGCAATCCAGCGGAATTTTTGAAGCACTTGTAGAAAGAGGAATTCAAGAAGGCGACACTGTAAGTATCTATGATATTGAATTTGAATATATCCCATAATAAGCAACTAATTTAAAGACTTAAATATATTTTATTTACCATCATCACCTTGTGATAATCTTTATTAAGGAGAGTTTTGTTTGGAAAGATTTCTTGGTTTTGACTGCAATCCAAATCAATTAAGCCCTCTCACACTCGCCTTTATTGGCGACTGTGTTTATGAGCTTTTTGTACGTGAAAAACTTGTTTGTGAAGCTAACAGACCCACCAACAAATTAAATAATGTCAAACGGGAATGGGTCAACGCCTCTTTTCAGGCACAATGTGCTATTAAAATTGGTTGCATATTGACAGATGAAGAAGCTGATATTCTTCGCCGTGGCAGGAATGCACAAACAAAAAATACTCCTAAGAATATGTCCTCATCTGATTATCACTACGCTACGGGACTTGAGGCATTATTTGGATATCTTTATCTTTGTGGAAAAATTGAAAGACTCCGTGAATTGTTTTACATAATTTCACAAAACGGAGATGATAACTGTGAGTAATAGTTTTTCTAAAAAATCAAATTTCATTGATGTTATTTTTGACATTTTAATTTGTGGTATTGGATGTTGCCTATTTGCAACATCCATTAACGCATTCACTGTTCCAAATCATATTGCACCAGGCGGATTTACTGGCATTGCCACAATTACAAACTATCTTTTTGGCTTTCCTATAGGTCTTGTCCTGTTTATACTTAATATTCCTATAATGATTGTTGCGTGGAAAATCTTGGGTCTTAAGTTTATAATAAAAACTATGTTAGTAACCACTGCACTATCAATCTTAATTGATGTTTTTGCCACCTTTATGCCAGTTTACAACAACGACAGACTCCTTGCCTCACTTTTTGGTGGAGTTCTTGCTGGAGTGGGAATGGCACTTATCTTTATTCGTGGTGCAACATCTGGCGGCACCGATATTCTTGCAAAACTTTTAAGATTAAAATGGCCACACATATCTATGGGACAGATTATTTTAATTACTGATATGTTAGTTGTCATTATTTCTAGCATTATTTATCGCAGTATTGAGAGTGCTCTTTACGCTTTTATTGTTATTTTTGTAAGTTCTAAAGTTATTGACTATGTACTTTATGGTACTGGGCATGGAAAAATGCTTTTAGTGTTTTCCAATCACGCAAAAGAAATATCTGAAACTATTACAAGTGAACTTCATCGTGGTGTTTCTATTGTCGACGCTAAAGGTGGCTACACAGGAGAGCAAAAATATATGCTAATTTGTGCAGTTCGTAGCAACGAAGTTGCAAAGCTTACAAAAATTGTAAAGTATTATGATGAACACCCTTTTATACTCGTTTCAGAGGTGAATGAAATTTTAGGTCAAGGCTTTAAGCTAGATGAGACTTGACTTATAAAAACTACTTAATTGTAGTATATTACTGATTAAAATTTTTTGGAGGTTTGTTTATATGTCAGGGCATTCAAAATGGAGTACCATTAAAAGAAAAAAGGAAAAGACTGACGGTCAACGAGCAAAAATTTTCACTAAAATAGGCCGTGAAATTGCCGTAGCTGTTAAAACAGGTGGGCCAGACCCAACTGTTAATTCAAAACTTAAAGACATTATTGCAAAAGCAAAAAGCAACAATGTTCCTAACGATAATGTTGAGCGTATAATTAAAAAAGCTGCTGGCGAAGTTGCTTCCGACAATTTTGAAGATATTGTTTATGAAGGATATGGCCCATCAGGAATTGCTGTTATTGTTGAAACTTTGACTGATAACCGCAACCGTACCGCAGCCGAAATGAGACACTATTTTGATAAGTTCGGCGGAAACATGGGACAAAGCGGGTGCGTTTCATTTATGTTTAATCGATATGGTATAATCCTTGTTGAGCGAAGTGACATAAGCGAAGATAAGATGATGGATGATGCTTTGGAGGCAGGTGCTATCGACTTTCTTACCGATGAAGAAGAAATCTTTGAAATCCGTACAGAAGCTAATGATTTTAGCTCAATCCGTGAAGTCCTTGAAAACAAAGGATACAAACTTGTTTCTGCCGATATTGAATATGTACCATCTACATATACCACTCTTACAAGCGAAGAAGATACGAAAAACATGTGTAGGATGCTTGAAATGTTTGAAGATAATGATGATGTTCAAAATGTTTGGCACAACTGGGAAAATGCAGATGAATACATCTGAGTTTTAATATGATTTTTAAAAGGATAGTTTTTACTATCCTTTTTTATTTTTGTCTTAAATAAATCTACATGTTTAGTTTGACTTTGTTCTACTATTTTTTCAATTATTTTCAATATCTTTGTATTTTAAAATAAAAACATATTATTTTTTGAGATTTTTTATAAATCAATTTATCTATAATTTGTATGCGCGCTATTGACAACAACTATATATTGTGCTATTGTGTGATTGTAAAGATAATTTATTTATTCAAAGTCCATTCTATCGGACCTTAGTAATTTTATCGAACATTTGTATTGACAAGCGGGTTTAATATGTCTATAATATAGATGTTGGAACAAATGTTCCAACATGATTTTAGGAGGTATTTTAACATGGGAACAACTTTTATTTTTAAAACTTTTTTAGAGATTTCTTTAGTCCTTATTTTAGTTTGGGGATTTGCTAATGAAGATAAAATTATTGATTTTGAGGATAAATTTGCATGGCTTGTTGCTGCATATATCCGCAAGGTCAAGAGAAACAAAGCTATAAAAAAACGCCAACAGTTAATTTACAATACAAGTTTTAATACAATTTCAAATGTGAATACAAAAAAGATTGTGTATCACACATCTGACAATGTAGCATAATGCTATTTTATTTAAGCTACTATTTTAATTTAATATTGTTGTGTTATTTTTCTTTAAACTCAATTTTAAGGGCAGGTTTTATACCTGTCCTTTCTTTGTTCTTAGCTTGTTATATATATGTCAACTTGACAATCACACCCTTTTTTTGGTATCATATCTTAAAATTATTTTTACTATATATATTAATGTATATAACATATGAGAAAATACTGACCTACACGCAACATAGATTCACTGTGTTCGTGCCAAAATAGGAGAGATATATAATGCATAATTATGATAATCTTTGTATGAATTGTATGCGTGAGATTATTGACCCTGCAATGCAATGCCCTCACTGTGGATTTCACAACGATTCTCCCCAGCTTGCACCATATTTGCAAATGCGTACACTTGTTGCCAACAGATATCTTGTTGGTAAACTTTTAGAATATAACGGCGACGGCGCAACCTATATGGCTTGGGACATTGAGCGTAAAGCACCTGTAACTATAAGGGAATTTTTACCTGATGCCATTGCAACTCGAAAAGAAGACAGCACCGAGATTGAAGTCACACCTGGATATGATGTTTCTTTTAGAGATTGCTTACAAAGCTTTTTAGATTTATGGAGAAAACTTGCAAGAATGCGTGGCCTTTCTGCACTAATTCTTGTTATTGATATCGTTGAGGACAATGGAACAGCCTATGCTATTTCTGAGTATATGGAAAGCATTACACTTAGAGAATATTTATTGGCTAGTAAAACGGGCTATCTTTCGTGGCCTGAAACTCGAACATTGTTTATGCCTGTTTTATCTACTCTTGCCACACTTCATTCTGCTGGAATAATCCACAGAGGAATCTCTCCCACCACCCTTATAATTGGCAAAGACAAAAAAATGCGTATTTCAGGATTTAGCATTTGGCAGGCTCGTGCCTCTTGGGGTGACCTTAACTTTCAGCTTTTTGCAGGATATGCAGCTATTGAGCAATATGGGTTTGAAGGACAGCAAGGCTCATGGACAGATATCTATGCTTTTGCGGCTGTTTTATATAGAACTCTTATTGGCAGCACCCCACTGGAAGCAACTACAAGAGTTACAAATGATAAAATGATGGTTCCTGGAAAGTTTGCAGAGCAACTTCCAGCTTATGTTATAAATGCACTTATTAACGCATTACAAATTTTACCAGAGGATAGAACAAGAACTGTTGAGCAGTTTCGTGCAGAGCTTTCAGCATCCCCTACTGTTACTGTTAACGGTGCCGAATATATGGAATCTCACACAAACCCTATAACCTCAAGGCGTGCAGAACCTATAAAGCCAAAACCTAATCAACCACATAAAAATACGAATAAGAAGCCAAATAAAAAAACTTCCCTTTCTGTTGGCATTAGGGCAGCTTTAATTGTTTTAAGCATTGGACTTATTATTTTTGCTATTCTTTTTTCAACAATTTTTAGAGATCATATTGTTTCAAATGGAGAAGAAAATAACATCGTATCTGTTTCAACCGAAACAATGGTTGAAGTGCCTAATTTTGTAAATCGCACATACTCTATTGTTTCTAACGAGAGAGCATACAAAACAAACTTCGTTTTAAAAAAAGAAGAACAATATAGTAGTACTGTTAAGACTGGATATATAATCTCGCAAAATGTAGACCCTGGTAAACAAGTTTTAATCGGTACCCAAATTGAACTTGTTGTTAGCCTTGGTATTGAGCAAATTCAATTTATTGATGTATTAGGAAAGAACTATGAAGAAGCTTCACAAGAGCTTACTAACATTGGTTTTAAGTGTAACAAGATTAACAAGATTAACACTGGTGACCACAATTCAAACACTATTGCTGCTGTAAACTTGATAGTCGGAGAAAAGTATGATAAAGATACAACTGTTGTTTTGCAGGTTTGGACTGATAACGCAACAACAACAAGCCAACCAGCTGAATAGAACTTAAACGAAAACCCACCCGTAAAAACGGGTGGGTTTCTTTTGTTTTCTGCACATTAAACAGTTTACATTTAATTAAAATTATTTTTTATTCTCTTCTCAATGCTTCTATTGGTGGCATTTTAGCTGCCTTTCGTGCAGGATATATTCCAAAAAATATTCCAATAGCACTTGAAAAACCAACAGCTATCAATATTGTTAAGATTTGCATTTTTACAGGAACCCCGATATATGATGAAACTGCATATGAAAGTCCAAATCCAAGTCCCATTCCAATTATCCCGCCTATAAGGCAAATTATTACAGATTCAGTAAGGAACTGTAATAGTATTGTTCCTGTTCGTGCTCCCAGAGCCTTTCTGATACCTATTTCACGTGTTCTCTCAGTTACCGAGACCATCATTATATTCATTACTCCAATGCCACCTACAATAAGGGAAATGGCTCCTACCGCACTAATGAATGCCGTGAAAACATTTATTACTGTATCAAGCAAGTCAACCATAGTTGCCATATTTTGAGCAGAGTATACCTCTCTGTCAAAATTATTATGACGAGAATAAAGCAAATCTACAGCTATCTCTCCCGCCTTATCTAAATCTTCAACATTCTTTGTCGTTATATAACAGTTGGTAATCTCTGAATGTTCGCTGTTTTGCATAAGCGCTGTTGCAGGAACATAAAGCCTACCAAAAGCCCCGCCATCATCCTGCGAACCAACTGAACCCATCATTGACGAAAGGGCACTAGAGTTACCCATTGCCTCGCTAACTTTTAAAAGGCATACACCAACAATCTTAAAACTAACTGTATTGTCATTTATAATTGCATCTATAGACTTGCCAACTACATTCTCTGTTCCAAAAAATGATTTTGCAGCATCACTATCAATAACAGCAACATATCTCTGTGATTCATACTCGTACTTGCTAAAAAATCTTCCGTGTATAATTTTGGTTCCTATGATTTTTTCCATATCTTCATTTGAACCCATAACCATTCCAAACCCTGATATTTCCTGTGTTGATATTGTTGCAAAATCCGTAATCATTGGAGATGCATATTCTATCATATCATTATTTCGCAGCGTTTCAACATCATCATCTGTTATACTATCGCCAGATATTGAGTCGCCTGTTTTTACTGTAATATTAACCGACTGACCGCCAATGGCTCTTATCATATTTACTATATAATCTTTACTACTGTTACCAATTGTAATTATTGATATTACTGAAGCAACACCAATTATTATACCGAGCATTGTAAGAAAAGCGCGCATTTTATTACTCTTGATACTATAAATCGCTATCCTTATATTTTCTGAAATATTCAATGTGACTCACCCACATATACTTTGGCACCATTTTGCATATCGTTTGAAAGATTTTTTACAATTTTATCTCCCTTTTTGAGACCTGACTTTATTTCATAATATTCATCTGAAGATATGCCTATTTCCACTATCTTTTTACTTACTGTTTTTTCTTTTTCGTTATATACAAATACATACTTTTCCACTGCATCGCCTTGCAATGACTCTATTGGAACTAGCAATGCATCTTTAGATTCATCAACTTTAACCATAAGCTTTGCATCAAATCCAACAATTAAATTCTCATCTGGATTTTTTATCGCAACCTTTGCTGAAAGTGTGTTTGATGATTTAGATGCGCCACCTGTAAGAGCTGAAATTCCAGACGAACTGCTCTGTGCTTTTGCGCTTATATAACTTACATACCCTTCATAATCAAAAGAAAGAAAAGTTACTGTTGAAGGCATATCTAATTTTATTCTCTGCGAATCGTATTTGCCTAGATTAAAAGTTACGCAATAATCATTGTAATTGTCTACAACCAACCCAACACCTTTATTGGAATTTTGGGAAGAAGCTAACTGCTGTGCTATTTCACTAGCATTAAGATCTTGTGATTCTGAAAGTCCAGCAAGAATCGAAAGAATATCCTGATTATCAACATCTTGTGATGGCTTATAAACATAAGTCTCACCAAGAACTATGTTTATTTCTGAAACAACTCCATTAGACTTAGCTATCCAGCCTTTATCAAGCTCTGCCTTTTGAGCTTTTATTTCATCAAGTGATTCTTTTGAAGAATCCGCAACATTTTTATATGTTTCAATCAATGTACTTGAAGTACCTGTGCCAATCATACTCTTTTGTGACTCAAGTAGCGAAATCTGAAGTTCTATTCTTCTGAGTTGTGCCTGAGGTGAGGAATCTTCAGAAGCTGTTGAATCAATTTGGGATAAAATTTCTTGAACCTGTTCTTGTGTTAGAGATGAGCCAGCACCACCCGCATCATCAATAATTGCTCTTAATTCTTCTTCCGTCATAACAGACTCAGTCGTGGTTGTAGATGAAGTGTCCCCTACTTGTTCACGCAGTGGTTGTGCTGTCGCCTCTAGCTGAGCTATTTGATTTTCAATATCCTCTTTTTGTGTCTTTGCACTGCTCACCGAGTTTACACTAGTATTATATCTTAAAAGTGCTTCATTATATTCTTTTTGCTTTTCTTGAATCAGTGGCAAAGCACCTGAAGTGTCAAATTTTGCAAGGACTTGCCCTTCTTGCACACTATCATTAAGTTTAACATTAAGTTCGGTCACCTTTACGCCATCCAAAATGATATAAGATTCCTGAGAACCTGATTCTATAACAGCTGTAGTTTCATAATAATCTGAAATGTCACCTGTTTTAACCTCTACGACATCAATTTTTGTGCCCTTATCAGACAGGCGGACATAAAGGAATATTCCGAGTAAAACAACAATCACTAACACAATCCAAAATGCTTTAACAAACTTTTTGTTTGACGGTTTGTCAAGTCAAGTGCGACACTTCGTGTAAAAACATTTGAATTGGTGATTTCCATCCTAAACATTTTCTTGGTCTGTTATTAAGGAGGAA
>RZYX01000127.1 GCA_009930155.1 Clostridia bacterium
TAATTATACATTATAATTATGCTATTTTATATAATGAAATTCTCTTTGTCAATGACAAGAATTATTATAATATATATCAAATTTTTTTAATTCTAACTTTATTTAATCTCTAATATTTATTTTTTACATATTTTTATATTGCTACAAAATCTTTGCATAGCAAAACCTCCCACGGTTTTATCTACCATGAGAGTTTTTGCTATTATGCCAAGTTAAATTATTTTAAAACTAAAGCTGTTGAGCGATGTTTTCAAACTTGGTTTTTGCCTTGTCAACCATCTGTTGCTCTGCTGGCTGTGTAGCATACCATCCACGCTTTTGCATATCTGTAAAAATTGTGGATTGAATATTATGCTCTTCACGCAATATTTGTAAAAAATCATTACGAAGTGTTGGGTTTACACACTCAGATGAAAATGTGTTATATACACCTGTTATATGCTTTTGCGAACCAAGAATATCATCCATTATTTCTTGGTCAGTAAGAACTTTTATCTGCTGATTCATTTTTTATCCTCCTAACAACTTAAATGACCCATAAGTGTGTCGTAGTGGCATTTGTGTTGTGCCGCAACTTGCTCACAGGTTGTTCTTATTTGTGGGTCTGCTGTCATACTTGCGTATGTCTTAAATTTTTTTACAAGAACTTGCTCATTGTTAAGCTGATCTTGTATTGCTTTAAGCTCTGTCGATGTTAAACTAGGCATTGTAATCCTCCTTTTTTCATTTGTAGTTTTATTTTGTCCTATTCTTCAATAAAAATTACAAAAATTAAAAACAGTTTATATTATTTTAATTTTTAATCTTTTAATTTTCTTAATTTACTAAATTGGTTTACATTATAACTATAAATGTCGTATAATATTATTATATTTATGTATTTTATTTTATTAATTTTTTTCAATAAGGAGGATTATTATGTCTGTTCCAACCCCTCATATTTCTTCACAAATAACAGATTTTGCAAAAACTGTTTTAATGCCAGGTGACCCACTTCGTGCTAAATTTATTGCTGATAATTTTTTAAGTGATGCGGTTTTAGTAAACAATGTAAGAGGAATTGGTGGATATACTGGTTTTTTTGAAGGCACAAAGATTTCTGTCATGGCAAGCGGTATGGGCATGCCTTCTATGGGCATCTATTCTTATGAACTTTTTAACTTCTATGATGTTGATAATATCATCCGAATTGGTTCTGCTGGTGCAATATCAAATAGTCTTAAAGTGCGTGATATTGTTGCTGGTATGTCTGCTTGCACTAATTCAAATTTTGCAAGCCAGTATAAATTGCCTGGTTCATTCGCACCAACTGCAAGCTACAAACTTTTGAGCACCGCTGCTCACTGTGCAAAGGATTGCAATATGGACCTTAAGGTTGGTAGTATTCTTTCATCTGATACATTCTACGATAATTCAAGCAGCCTTATAGAGTGGCAAAAGATGGGTGTGCTCGCTGTTGAGATGGAGGCTGCGGCTCTATATATGAACGCTGCTCGTGCTGGTAAAAATGCACTTGCTATTTGCACTATTTCAGATTGCCCATTTACTGGCGCTTCATGCTCGCACGAAGAAAGGCAAACAAGCTTTACACAAATGATGGAAATAGCACTTAAAACTGCTGTTGCCCTTGAAAAGTAGGTATAAATATGATTAAACGAGTTTTTTTAATTGTCTTAGATAGCTTTGGAATTGGCAATGCTCCAGATGCAGAAAAGTTTGGTGATTATGGCAGCAACACGCTTGAAAGCATTTCAAAGTCACCAAAATTTAGTGCTAAAACTTTAGGCAGTCTTGGTCTTTTTAATATTGATGGTGTGGACTGTTGTGAAAAATCGATTTCCCCAAAAGCATCTTTTGGTCGCTGTGTGGAGAAATCAAACGGCAAGGATACAACTGTGGGACATTGGGAAATTTGTGGGATAATTTCTAAAGAGCCTATGCCAACATATCCAAACGGATTTCCAAGCGAGATAATAGAAGAGTTTTCAAAGCAAACCGGAAGAGGCGTTCTTTGCAATATGCCTTATTCTGGTACAAAGGTTATTGCAGATTATGGAAAACAGCACCTTGAAACAGGTGATTTGATTGTTTATACCTCTGCTGACAGTGTCTTTCAGATTGCAGCACATGAGGACCTCGTTCCACCAAAACAGCTATATGAATACTGCAAAATAGCACGCAATATTTTGACTGGCAAGCACAGCGTTGGAAGAGTTATCGCAAGACCTTTTGTTGGGGATTACCCAAGCTTTACTCGTACAAGTAATAGGCATGATTTTTCAATATCACCTCCTAAAAATACTTTGCTTGACTTTGTAAAAAATGCAGGACTTGAAACGCTTGCGATTGGTAAAATCAAAGATATATTTGCAGGACAAGGGGTTTCGAACCACATACCCACAAAGTGCAATGCTGAAGGTATGGCAGCCCTTGATACTGCTGTTAATACAGACTTTAATGGTCTTTGCTTTGCAAACCTTGTTGACTTTGACATGATGTTTGGCCATAGGAATGATGTTGATGGCTACGCAAACGCAATTTCAGAATTTGACTGCTGGCTTAGTGAGTTTTTACCAAAACTTAAAAGCACTGATGCTTTAATTATTACAGCAGACCATGGCTGTGACCCTGCAACACCTAGCACTGACCATTCAAGAGAGTGCATTCCTCTTGTTGTTTACAAGCAAGGTCACACTCCTGTAAACCTTGGCACCCGTAACTGTTTTGCCGATATTGGAAAAACTATTGCTGCAATGCTTGGGGCCGAAGAAGACATTGAAGGCACAAGCTTTTTAAATGAACTTGGAGGAACTTTATGACGAACTTTGAACTCCTAAATATTGCAAAAGATGCAATGCAAAAATCATATTCGCCTTATTCAAGTTTTAAAGTTGGTGCTGCACTACTTTGCAATAACGGCAAGGTATTCTCTGGTTGTAATATTGAAAACTCCTCTTACTCCCCTTCAAATTGTGCTGAACGAACTGCATTTTTCAAAGCTATAAGTGAGGGAAACAAAGACTTTGAAAAAATTGCAATTGTTGGCGGTCAAAATGGTGTTGTTAAAGGATTTTGCCCTCCTTGTGGGGTTTGCCTTCAGGTTATGAGCGAGTTTTGTAACGATGAGTTTAAAATTATTTTGACAAACGAAAATAATGAAGTGACAGAAAAAAATCTATGTGAGCTTTTACCTTTTAGCTTCTCATTGTGAGGTTGATTATTTATGAGAATGTATGACATAATTAAAAAAAAGCGTGATGGACACTCTCTATCAAAAGATGAAATTGATTTTTTTATAACTAAATATACTTCTGGTGATATCCCAGATTATCAAGCATCTGCTTTACTTATGGCTATATATTTTAATGGAATGGATAAAGAAGAAACAGTCTTTTTGACCTCTGCCATGGCAAGTTCTGGAGATGTTGTTGACCTGTCTTCTATTAAAAATCCCACTGTTGATAAGCACAGCACAGGCGGTGTTGGAGACAAAACCACCCTTATTGTTGCACCTATTGTTGCCGCACTTGGTTGCAAAGTTGCCAAAATGTCTGGCAGAGGGCTTGGCCACACTGGCGGAACGATTGACAAGCTTGAGGCTATTGAGGGATTTAAAGTCGAGATTTCTAACAATGATTTTTTAAAGCAAGTAAACGAAATAGGCATTTGCATAATCGGTCAATCTGGCAACCTCACCCCTGCCGATAAGAAGCTTTACGCGCTACGTGATGTTACAGCAACGGTTGATAATATATCACTCATTGCTTCTAGTATTATGAGCAAAAAGCTTGCTGGTGGTAGCCAAAATATTGTGCTTGATGTTAAATGTGGCAACGGTGCGTTTATGAAAACTCCAGAGGATGCCAAAAACCTTGCTAGAGCTATGGTTGATATTGGAAATGCTGCAGGCAGGAAAACAACTGCACTTATTACAAATATGAATATCCCTTTGGGTTACAATATTGGCAACTCTTTGGAGGTTATTGAAGCTATCAAAGTTTTAAAAGGTGAAACCTGTGACGACCTTTATGAAATTTGTGTTATGATTTGCTCTTATATGTATTCATCATGTAGCGACAAGCCAATTGATGAATGTAAAATTGCAGTACAAGAGGTAATTAAAAATGGCAAGGCATTTGAAAAGCTTAAACAAATGGTTGCAATGCAAGGCGGAGATATAAAGCTTATTGACAATCCTGAACTTTTTAAAAAAAGTGAAATAAGCTTTGATATAATTTGCGAAAATGATGAATATATAAGTTATATGAATTCTGAAAAAATAGGAATCGCAAGTGTTTTTCTTGGTGCTGGCAGAGAAAAAAAAGGCGACCAAATTGATTACAGTGCTGGCATAGTTTTAAAACATAAAACAGGAGATTTTGTAAATAAAGGAGAGGTTCTTGCAACCTTTTATACTTCTTCACATGACAAAGCTCAAAACGCAAAAAAAATATTTATGGATGCTTTGGAATTTTCAAGCACTTCCCCCACTAAAGAGCCTCTGATTTATGAGATTGTGCAGTGAGTTAAAATCAAGAAAATAAACAGATAATTTTAATGAGGAGTATATACATATGAAATGTGAAAAGTGTGGTAATGAATTAATTCAAGGTGAAGAGTTTTGTAAAGCCTGTGAAAATCCTGTAGAAGTGTCCCAGACACCTCCAAAAGCAAAAAAGAAGCGAGGTTGCCTTGTTGCTTTGCTTTCAATTATTGCCGTTGTTGTCGTGGCTGTTATTGGGGCTGCAATATTTTTGCCTGGCTTTTTTGGTCCAAAGGACTTTGGAATCAAAACAAGCAAAGCAGCGTATGAGAGTGCTATAAACAAATTGAACTATATAAAAG
>RZYX01000030.1 GCA_009930155.1 Clostridia bacterium
GATGTCAGTCATTAGCAATTTAAAGCTATTTCAAGAAAATCAAAGATATTCTATGATAGAGCCTTTTATTTCGTGTCCGTTAAACAGGGTGCACAGCAATTCATCTGTCCTTTTAAAAATTTATGAAAGTATAGCCTCATGAGGTTTTATGCTTTATTTATTTTGGTTTTGGTCTGAGGTTTTATTGTCTATTTGGATATCTATTTTGGCATTATCGTCAACAATAAGTATGGTGCTTTTCCTTTTGCGTTTGTTTATAAATGCATATAAAATGAGTGCAAATGCTGTTAGAGCAGAAATAATAATTCCTAAGGCAAGACCTTTTGCTTGATATTTAAATTCTATATTATGCTGACCAGCAGGAATTTTTACTCCTAGCAAAGCATCACCAATTGATGTGATTTTGCTTGATTGTACTTCTTCGCCATCAACAATAACTTTCCAGCTTTTGTCATATGGGATAGAAGTGTAAAGTACACATTCTTTTTGTGCATTAACAGTACCGATAATGTTTGTGTCTGAGAACTCTTTAACATCAATTGCTCCACTGTTCAAAATAGAATAAGCTTGATTAAATTTATCCATATCAAGACCTGAAACAAAACAATCGACATAACCTGATGCAGATTCATCTTTAACTGGAATTACAACGCTTATTATAGTGCCTTTATCCCAAACTCCTGCATCATAGATGTATTCTTCATTAATATTTTGATCTGCAATAAGCTCTGCATTAGCTTTTATTGTAATTGTATCGTTTGAAATGCTATCAGAGTCAACATATACATATACATTTTGCCTCTTTTCCAAAACATAGTTTATAACAAAGCTTGATGAAGTTATATTGGAGTCTGTCTTATAGAACACATAGTTTCCTGCATTTGAGTTATCATTTCCCAAATCATCAATATTGTAATACTCAATGTCTTGAATTGATAATGGATTAAGAACATCTTTGACATTTGTTGATTTAAACATATAGTCATTTTGATTTTCAAAAGGGTTATCAGAAGTTGGATTCCAGTTAATGATATCCGTGTTGACGCAATATGCAATTGGCAGGTGGTAGTTGTTTTTATAGGCTGTATATTCTCCTTGACTAATAAGTTTAGTATATAGATCTGGATTCATTTTTATATTAGAGTTGTTATTTACAATATACTTAAGAGAAAACATCGAGTTGTAAACAGGGGTTTGCAAATTATATGTGTAGCTATTTATAAAGTTTCCAAACATACCAAGGTTGTATTGAAGATTTGAAAGCGGTTCATAAGCCATAGATGAGAAGGTTGAAATACCATTGTATCCAAACCAGCAAGGGTCCATTCTCATATTAAGATTAGTGAGTTCCATTCGATAAAAATCTGTTTTGTCATATTCATCCAGATTAGCTTTAAGGGTTTTAAAGCTGTTGTAGTCTTTGGTATAGTTTTGCTTTTGCTGGTCAATCACATAATGCCCTGTGTTTGCTACAGTTGACTCAGCGATAACGCAGCATAAAAGAAGTGTTGCGACAGCACTTGCTTGGAACTTTTTATTGTGTAACAGAGTTAACACAATTGTATATATAATAATAAATAAAATACTTAAAGTAACAGTTTCGTCAAGAACGTTTTTTGACCCAAGCTTTTCGGCTAGAACAACAAATGAAACTAGGGCAAGTCCAACATATAAAATATCCTTTGAAGATACCTCTCTGATTCTTATAAGTGCTTTGTAAGCTATAACAAGAAGCATAAAGGAATATATAAATGAGAAACGGTATGGTAAATCATTTGGAAAATGAAATCCATGCCAAATATAGTTTAATACATTTGTATTAAAACTAAAATACAATACTATAAGCATAGCTATTCTTGAAATTTTCTCTTTGATAGAAATAGATGTTGTGAATAGATAAATAATAGTAAGAATAATAGTAAGAATACCGCAATAAACATTAGGTAAAACATCATCGCCACTACTGCGTATTGTTGGTTCAAGACTTGCAAGGTGATTTGCCAAAAAATCAAAAATTTTAAAGTATGAAGATGTGGCAGTTGGAAAAGCACCAGAGGTTGCAGATGATGATTGCAATATATAGTAAATAGGTAAAAGCGAAAATGCACAAAGCATAATAGAGATCAAAGATGCACCTATGAATTTAAAAATACTTGTAAAAAGCCTAGAGTTTTTTATCTTGTTTTTGGGGCTTTGTTTTTTATCGTTCGGTAAAGATGTAAGAGTTGAGTTGAAACTGTATTTGCCAAAGTAGTACATAACAGCATACAAAACAGAAAATATGCAAACCATAAAACCAAGATAATAGTTTGCAATTATCGTTATTGCTAAAGTGACAAAGTAAATACTAGGTTTACCTTTGTTAATTATTCTTTCAATTCCAAGTACAACAATAGGCAAAAGAACCATTGCATCAATCCACATGATATTCCAGTAATATGCTATGAAATATCCGCAGAATGAATAAAGAATGCCAAAAGCGGCAGTAGATGTATTGTGTTTTAAAAACTCTTCAGAATTTTTAAGGTAATAACAGAAAGTGGCACTTGCAAGTGCAGCTTTTATTAGCACAAGAAAAGCTATGGATTCAGGATTATTAATATGGCCAAACAATAATATAAAGATTGACAGAGGGCTTGAAAGATAATTGTAAAAGTTCCCAAGGAAACTTCCGCCGCCGCCTGATGTCCAGGAATAAATAAGGCTTGAACCACTTGTTATTCTATCATATAGTTCGGCAAATAGAGGTCCATACTGATGATACAAATCCATTCTTAAAACTGTTTTATTTCCAAATGGGATAACGCCATAACAAAAGAACACCAAAATCATAATTAAAATACTGCATATAAATGACAAAAGTATATATCTGTTATTATAGCCAAGCTCATATAGTTTGGTGTTTTTTAATTTTACAAATCTTTCCTTTTTCATATAAACCTTCCTCAATACATATTAATAAAACATTTTAGCTATTTTAACATATTATTTCCATCCTTTCAATAAAACACAGCATTTTTAAAAATATGTCTTGCAGGTTCTAACTTTGGACAAGATATCATATTCATTTTATAAAGTGGGTGAAATTTATGGAAAACGAAAAAAGATTTGAACAAGCAATATCATGTATATCTTCAAAAGTTAGAGCATTACTTGCGAATTTACCGCAGGAGATAAAGCAACAAACTCAGGAGATAAGACTAAGGAACGAAAAGCCAATTGTAATTGTGGGTAGTTATGGATGCAGGTTTTTGAGTGGAGCGGGTAGAGTTTCATATATTTGCACTCAAAGTTCTTCTAAAATTTCATCATCAGAATTGGCAGATACATTTAATAAAATATGCGGTTATTCGGTGCATAGTAATCAAGACGGTATATTAAATGGGTACATAACAATTGAAGGCGGTCATAGAGCGGGCGTTTGTGG
This sequence comes from Clostridia bacterium, assembly GCA_009930155.1. The sequence goes on from RZYX01000030.1 coordinate 3,428, forward strand.
AACGGGTGTTTGTGAAGGCAATAAAATTACAGCAGTTAGAGATATTGCATCAATAAATTTAAGAATAGCCGAAGAGCATTTTGGTGCGGCAGATGAATTAGTGTGCAGATTATTTTCTAGCGGCTTGAAAAGTGTAATTGTAGCAGGTTCGCCTTCAACAGGGAAAACAACTATATTAAGAGATATGGCACGCCAAATTTCGGGCGGAACTCTTGAAAATTATTACAAGACGGTGATAATTGACGAGCGAAAAGAAATAGCCGCAACCAAAAGTGGCGTACCGCAAAATGATGTTGGTATAAATTGTGATGTGTTAGATATGTATCCAAAGGGACAAGGCATATTAACAGCAATTCGTTCAATGTCTCCCGAAATTATAATTTGCGATGAAATAGGTGCAATGGATGATGTGGATGCTATAGAATCAGGCGCAAATTCAGGCGTAAAATTTGCGGTTAGTGTTCATGCTTCATCATATGATGAAATCAAGAAAAGACCTCAGATAAAAAGGCTTATGGATAGCGGAGCATTTGATTATGTAGTGCTTTTAAAAAGTGGGTTTAAACCTGGAGTAATTTCAAAAATATATGAAGTAGGCGAAATGAAAAATGAAGTATTTAGCAATAACATTAATTATGATTTTTTGTACAGCAGTGGGAAGGTATTTAAGCCAAAGATTATCTCAAAGGATAAAATTACTTGAACAAATTAACTTAATGATAAACACAATAAAAACACAGCTTGAATATTGTAATACACCTTTAGGGGAATTACTTAGAAAGTTAAATCATAATAATGAACTTAACTTTATTGATGAATGTATAAAGCAATATGAAGAAGGAGTTCAATTCTCTTTGGCGTGGAGCAACAGCGTTTATAATAGCCCATCGCTATATTTGTTGCCAAAAGGGGACAAAGAAGTTTTGCAGGCGTTTGGAAATGTTCTTGGCACAACCGATTTAAATGGCCAGCTTAATATTTGCAGTTTTTATATAAGCCAAATTAAAGAAAAACAAAAGGATGCAAAAGAACGATTTAAAACATATGGAAGACTTTATTCATCAATGGGAATTCTTTCTGGCGCAACTATTGCAATCATTTTATTTTAAAAAGTGCTTTTAGGAGGATAAATAATATGGAAGTTGATTTGATATTTAAAATAGCGGCAATAGGTATAATAGTTGCTGTGCTAAATCAGGTGTTGGCTCGTTCTGGCAGAGATGAGTATGCAACGATAACAACTATGGCAGGTATAGTTATTGCACTTATGATGTTGATACCACAAATAAGCAGTCTGTTTGAATATACTAAGGAAGCATTTAGTTTAGCAATATGTACATTTTAAAGATAGCTTCAACAGCGATTATTTTAACTATACTCTGCCTAGTTGTTAAGCAGTACAAGCCAGAATACGCAGTGATAATGCAAATTGGTTCATTTGGTGTTATTGCTTTTTTTATAATGTCATCCTTGGGCGAATTGCTAGGTATGGCAAAAGATATTGCGAATATATCACAGGTGAATATTGAGTTTATGGCTTTACTTGTTAAGGCGCTTGGTGTTGCTATTGTGACACAGATTGCAACAGAAATATGTAATGATAGTAGCAACAGGACTATGGCGTTTGGAGTGGAACTAGCAGGCAGAATAATTATTTTGTCTATGTGTATTCCAATGATAAAGGCTGTGGCTGAAATAGCCACTCAAATAATAAAAGGATAGATAAAATGAAAAGAATTATATTTACATCATTATTAGCGATGCTTATGATTTTTGCTTTTTCACCAGTTGTCTTTGCAGTTGACGAAAATGATTTTATTGAACAACAATATGAAGAATCAGGTGCACGAGATTTAATAGGGGATTTGCCTGAAGAAACTCAAGATATGCTTGATTCTATTGGGATTGATAAAGTTGATTTTTCACAGCTTTATAATGTTTCATTTACACGACTTCTTGATATGTTTAAAAACATAGTGATAGGAGAACTTGAAAGTCCGCTTAAATTTTTAGTTATAATGGTTGGGGTACTTATATTGATTTCTATTGCCCAAACTATTGTGCCACAGGACAAAAATAAGGCACTTGAACTTGTTTGCGCATTATTTTTCATAATAGCGACAATGAGCTCGATGATGTCATATGCTTCATACATAACCTCTGCTATCGATATAAGTTGTAAGTTTATGTTAGGTTTTATACCAGTGTTTACGGCTGCAATTTCAGTGAGCGGGAATCCAGCGTCGGCAATAAGCTATAACACAGTTGCAATGGCAATTGCTCAGTCTGCATCGGGGTTTACAAATGTATTTTTAATACCTATTGTTGTTATGTTTGTTGCACTTAGTATTGCTGCATCGGTTTCTCCAGATCTTAATATGGATGGAATTTTAGAAATGTTTAAAAAGACCATAATATGGCTTTTGACTGCCATTTGCACAATTTTTACAGGCTTTTTATCTTTGAAAGGCATTTTAGTTAGCTCTGCTGACACTGTGGCGGTCAAAAGTGGCAAAGCTTTGATGGGCGCTCTTGTGCCAATTATAGGCGACACGCTTTCAGAGTCTTATAGTTCAATACTTGGCAGTATGTCAATGCTTAAAAATGCTGTAGGTGTATTTGGAATTATAGCTGTTGGATTAATAAATATACCTGTTCTTATACAAGCGTTAATGTGGATTGTTTCAATATTTCTTTCTGCATTTGCCGCAGAGACAATGGGACAAAAAAACTGTGCCCAACTTTTAAAGAATATAAACTCAACTAATATAATACTGGTGGCAATTCTTGTTTTTAATATAGTTTTGATAATGGTTTCTACAGCGCTTGTGATGCTGTTTAAATCAACTATTTAAAGGTGGTGAACAAAACAATATGGATGTTCTGCGTCAATGGGCAATTTGTATAACTGTATCAGCTTTGGTAAGTGCAGTGATATATGCTGTTTCTCCAAAAGGTAATATTCAAAAAGCTATGAAAGTTATTATCTCAGTGTTTTTCCTTTGTGCTATATTATCACCTTTTTTAAGCGGAAATGTAATGGAGTTTGATTTTGAAACACAGGATTATATGTCTAATAAGAATGAGCAAAATGTTGAACTTAATGAGAATATAAATGCTCAGATGCTTGAAATATCAAAGGGCATGATAGAGGAACAAACGCAGTCTATATTTTACTCTAATCAAATTTATAATGGACAAATTTATGCAGATATGGATATTGACAGCAGTGGCAGCATATTTATTAAAGCAATGACAATAAAATTGCCCAAAAAGGATATGATTAAAAAAGCAGAAGTAATTGACTCTGTTTGTAATCGATTTGGAATTGAGCTAAAAATAATAACAATTACGGAGACGGAAAATGATGAAGGATAAATTAAATGTGGAAGAACTTAAAGGGAGTTTATTGCAAAGATTAAAAACAGATAAAAAACTACTTTTTATCTTGATAGTTGGATTGCTTGGGATGCTACTTTTGCTTTTGACTGAATTTACAGACTCAGATAAAAGTGAAAAACAGCAAAGCGAAATTGCAAATGCGGACACTCAATATACATATGAACAAAATTATAAAAAACAGGTTCAGGATGATTTGCAGGAAATAATTTCATCAATAGATGGTGCTGGAAAGACAAATGTTATGATAACTCTTGACAGTGGTTCGAAGTCTATATATGCGGTAGATGAAACGATAAGTGATACCAGTGATTCTTTAGAAAAGGAAAAAGAATATAGCAAAGACTCAAAGTATGCAAGGGACACAGAGCACATAATAATAAATTCTTCAGACAAGGATGAGGCAGGGTTAATAGTAGAAGTTATACAGCCACAAATAAGGGGTGTTGCAATTGTTTGTGAAGGTGCAAGTTCGGCAGTTGTGCGTCAAAACATTACAGATACTGTAACAGCAGTTTTAAATATAAGCTCTATAAGAGTATGTATAACAAAAATGACAAAAGATTAAACGGGAGGCAGAGTTATGGGTATGGTAATCAAAAGAAGGCAATTAGTGATGGCAACAATGGTAGTGGCATTAGGTGCGGCTGTGTTTGTAAACTGGTATTTTACTAAGCCACATCTTCAAATTGATGAGGGAGTGGAAACAGTAGAAGCTGTGACCGAAAAGTTAGACGCAGTTAATCTTGGTGATGCGGAATATGTAAATGGCTCAACTAAGGCAACAGCAGAACAAGCAAAAGATACACAGGAATATTTTGCACAATCAAAGCTTAATAGAAGTACTGCACATGACAAAGCATTAGAAACTTTAAATTCAGTTATAAGTAACAGTGATTCTTCTAAAACTGCTGTTGAAAACGCAAGTGCAGAGCTTACAAAACTTTCTAATGTAATTAAGCAAGAGGCAGACATAGAAAACTTGATAAAAGCAAAAATCGGTGGGGATTGTCTGGTAGTGATAAATGGAGCAAAAGCAGAAGTCATTGTTGGAAAAGGCACTCTTAACGATAATGTAATTATGCAAATAAAAGAAATAGTTATAAATCAAAGCGAAGTAACGGTAGATAATATTACAATTATTGAATCGAAATAGCGTTAAAAATGTATTAAAAATAGCATTAAAATGGTTGTTTCTTTTCAAGTTTGTGGTATAATAACTTTAATAAACATAATATTTATAATGTTTATAAACCTACTTACTTAATGTATGTAGGTTTAAACCACCGGTTAATAATATTGGTTTTATTGTTTATGAATCATATTAAGTGCGGTGGTAGCGTATTTGCTTTAAGTAAAAGGAGGGCTCCCTTATATGGCCGAAATAAAGAATGATGATTTTTCTGGAGGGCTTGTTATTTCCGAAGAGGTCATTGCATCAATTGCAATGAACGCTGCAGAAGACGTTGAAGGTGTAAGTAGTTTCGCCCTTCGTCCCACTGATGTACAAACCGTTTTTAAAATCGGGGGAGAATCTTTAAAGCATGTTAAAGTTACAATTGTTGACAATGAAATTAAGCTTCATCTGTATATTAACATCGCAAGCAATGCAAAAATACCGATTGTTTGTGCCTCTGTTCAGCAAGCGGTTAAAAATGCCGTTCAAAGTATGACAGGCAAAATGGTTACAAAAGTAAATGTTAGCGTAGCTGGTATTGATTTCAACGAACCTACAGAATTACAGAAGTAGTAGAATTTTTGCCCTCCTCGTATGCTATATTGTGGAGGGCTTGATTTATTTAAACCAGGAGGACAAGCCTAATGAACAGAAGGCAAGAAAGAGAGCAAGCATTTATACTTGTTTTTGAAAAGGCATTTAGTAAAGAGTTAGATATGCAAACAATTTTTGAAATGGCTGAGGAGTCTGGGCTTTTGGTGCCTTCTAATTTTGCCAAAAAGCTTGCATTGATTGTAGATGAAAATCTTGTTGAAATCGATGGAGAAGTACAAGCAGTTTCAATTGGTTGGAACACAGACAGAATGTCAAAGGTTGCGTTAGCAATTATTCGCATTGCAGTTGCAGAGATAAAATATATGGACAAAATTCCTATTAGTGTATCTATTAATGAGGCTGTAGAGCTTACAAAAATATATGCAAGTACAGAGGATGCATCGTTCGTTAATGGTGTTCTTGGCACAATAGCAAGGAATAAAGAGGTATAATATGAGCCTTTACCTTGGAGTGGATACAAGTAATTACACTACATCCATTGCAATTTACGATTCTGTATGTGGTAAAATCGAACATAAGAAGAAGCTACTCCCTGTTAAAAAAGGTGAGCGTGGTATAAGGCAGAGTGACGCAGTGTTTCATCACAATGTAGCGTTGCCAGAGCTTGCGCAAGCTTTGTTTGAAGGCACAAATTTTAAAGAACCTATAAAAGCTGTTGGCGTTTCAATTGCACCAAGAAGTGTTGAGGGCTCTTATATGCCTTGCTTTTTGGCGGGCGTTAGCGCAGCTGAAACTTTTGCCTCGGTAAGTAGGGTTAAGTGCATGCATTTTTCTCATCAACAGGGGCATATTGTCGCTACCCTATATTCAGCAGGCAAGCTTGAATTTCTTTCTAGGCAATTTATTGCTTTTCACCTTTCTGGTGGAACAACAGAAGTTTTGCTTGTAACCCCAAGTGATGAAAATATTATGGATACTCAAATAATATCAAAATCACTAGACTTGAAAGCAGGGCAAGCGATTGACAGAGTTGGAGTAATGCTTGGCTTTGATTTTCCCGCAGGAATGCAAATGGACAAGCTTTCTTGCACAAGTGAAAAGCAGTATAATATAAAGCCGTCAATCAATGGACTTTGCTGTAGTTTATCTGGAATAGAAAATAAATGTAAAACAATGATGGACAATGGCGAAGAGCCCAAAGACATAGCACGCTATTGTATTGAATATATTTATTCAACACTAGATGTTATAACACAGAAAATTTTAAAGGAATATAAAAACATGCCTTTAGTATTTTCTGGCGGTGTAATGTCAAATACTATAATAAGGCAACGATTTGAAAAAAAGTATGATGTTTATTTTGCGGCACCCGAATTTTCAAGCGATAATGCTGCAGGAATAGCAATACTAACAAGTATAAAGGATAATTAGTTATGAAATCTCCTGATGTTTTATCAATCTCTCAGCTTAATTTTTATATTAAATCAATAATTGATGAAGATATAAACCTTAGAACAATTTTTGTTTGTGCGGAGATTTCAAATTTTACAAATCATATAAAAACGGGCCATTTTTATATGACCTTAAAAGATGGCAAATCATCTATAAAAGCTGTTATGTTTCGTTTGAATGCTCAACGCCTTAAGTTTATGCCCGAAAATGGGATGAGCGTTATTATTCGTGGTAGCGTTTCGGTTTTTGAAAGAGATGGTCAATATCAGTTGTATATTGATGATATGCAACCTGATGGTGCTGGTTCTTTTAACTTAGCCTTTGAACAACTAAAACAACGGTTGGAAAAAGAAGGGCTTTTTGACAATCAATATAAAAAGCAGATACCATTATTTCCAAAAAAAATTGGAGTAATAACATCTCCAACAGGTGCAGCAATTAAGGATATTTTAAATGTATTAGAACGCCGGTTCCCTTGCGTAGAGGTTGTTGTGTATCCTGTGCAGGTACAGGGGGAACAAGCACCAATACAAATTTCAACTGCGATTAGGCAGATGAGTGATGCGAGTGCTGTCGATGTTTTAATTGTTGGCCGAGGCGGAGGCTCAATAGAAGAGCTATGGGCATTTAATGATGAGTTAGTAGCAAGGTCGATTTTTGATTGTAATATACCTGTTATTTCTGCGGTTGGGCACGAAACAGATTTTACCATCTGTGACTTTGTTGCAGATTTGCGTGCACCAACTCCATCTGCAGCGGCAGAACTTGCAGTGCCAGACAGGGTTGAAGAACAAAAAAATATAAGAGCAATTAAGAATATTTGCTATAATTTGTTAAATTCAAAGATAATTCAGAAGAGAACACGCATAGATTTTCTTATGTCAAAAAGTTTTATGCAAAGTCCTACAGAACTTATAAACAATAGAAGATTATTGCTTGATGATTATATTTTAAAGATGTCGAGAACAACATCTTTTTGTGTTAGTGATAAAAGTGCTAAGCTTTTTGCAACTGTTGGCAAGCTCGATGCACTAAGTCCACTAAAAGTTCTAATAAGAGGATATAGCATAGCTACCAAAAATAATGTGTTGATTTCTACTATTGATGATGTTGACATGGGTGATAAAATTAATGTTAGGCTTTCTGATGGTATCATAGAGTGTAATATAAATGGTGTTGAAAGGTTGTAGCGTTAATGAAAGATATGACATACGAAAAAGCAATGGAGAGACTTGAAGAAATAGTAAAAGAGCTTGAAAATGGAGCTCTGTCTTTAGATAAATCACTTAAGATTTTTGAAGAGGGAACAAGGCTTTCTAAATACTGTAATGATTGTCTTAACGCTGCAGAACTTAAAATAACACAGTTTATAGGACAGGATGATGAGGGGGAAAATTGATTGGCAGCAGATTTTAATCAGTTTTTGGAAAAAGATGTTGAGATAATTGAAAATGCATTAGAGAGATATATGCAAAATTCATATACTGGATATAAAAATGTTTGCGATGCAATGAAATACAGTGTTATAAATGGTGGTAAGCGTCTAAGGCCTGTGCTTGTGCTTGAATTTTGTAAAGCATGTGGTGGTGATATTTCTATAGCGCTTCCTTTTGCCTGTGCGGTAGAAATGGTTCACACATACTCACTTATACATGATGATTTACCATGTATGGATAATGATGACATGAGAAGGGGAAGACCCTCTTGCCACATTGCTTTTGGTGAGGAATATGCATTACTTGCAGGGGATGCGTTGCTGACTCTTGCATTTGAAACAGCATCGTCAGTTACAGCGGATGCCAATATTACGATAAATGCAATAAAAGAGCTTTCACAAAAAGCTGGCATCAATGGTATGATTGGTGGCCAGGTTATGGATATTTTAAATGAGGGCAAAGAAACTTCACTGGAAACGCTTAAAGAAACACATTTATTAAAAACTGGTGCTCTTATTGAATGTGCAGCTGTTATGGGATGCATTTCGGCAAATGCAGATGAAAATAAGATTAAAGCAGCAAGGGCATACGCAGAGTGTATTGGTCTTGCATTTCAGATTATGGATGATATACTTGATGTTACTGGTGATAGCGAAAAACTAGGTAAACTAGTTGGTAGCGATGCAGAAAACCAAAAAAACACTTATGTTTCTATCTTGGGTCTTGAAGTATCAAAAGAACTTGTTAATAAGTTTACAAAATCAGCTAAAGATAGTCTTGAAATTTTTGGTGAAGATGCAGGTTTTTTAATACAACTTGCAGAGAGCTTAAAAAACAGAGATAGATGATTTTATAGTGCTAGGAGATGATATATTATGAACACATTGTTGAGCAAAATCAATTCTCCATCCGATGTAAAAAAATTAAATGAAAATGGACTTGAACTTCTTGCAGAAGAAGTTAGACAAGTTTTAATAGATACAGTTTCTCAAACAGGTGGGCATCTTGCATCAAATTTGGGTGTTGTAGAACTAACCATAGCATTGCACAAGGTGTTTGATTCTCCTAAAGACCAAATAGTATGGGATGTTGGTCATCAAGTATATACGCACAAGCTTTTAACGGGGCGATATAACGATTTTAGTACTTTGCGTAAACAGGGTGGTATTTCAGGATTTCCACGCCCTAGTGAAAGTGAACACGATATTTTTTATTCAGGTCACAGTAGTGCTTCAATTTCTGCGGCCTATGGTCTTGCTGTAGCAAAAAAGATAAATAACGATCCCAATTATTCTATTGCTGTAATTGGTGATGGTTCATTTACTGGTGGGCTTGCTTATGAAGGCCTTAATAATGCAGGTAGAAGTAATACAAAGCTTATAGTAATACTAAATGATAACGAAATGTCTATTTCAAAAAATGTAGGATCTATCGCAAGATATCTTGCTGCAATAAGAACTAAGCCTGAATATTATTCTTTTGTTGCAGATTTAGAAAAACGAATAGTAAAAATTCCACGCAGTGGTGAAAGAATATATAATTTCTTTACTAAAACAAAAACTGCACTTAAAAACACTATGTATCGAAGCACTTTGTTTGAAGATATGGGATTTAAATATTTGGGGCCGATCAATGGTCATGATATAAATGCATTGTGTGAAGCACTTGAAAGTGCAAAGGCGATTGAATGTCCTGTGCTATTACATATTAATACTATAAAAGGTAAGGGTTATAACTTTGCAGAACAATCTCCAATGCAATTTCACGGGATTTCTCAATTTGATATTGTAACGGGAGAACCTGTTTTATCATCTGCAAATTATTCATCTGAGTTTGGTAAATATCTTTGTGAAATGGCATCAGATGACAAGAAAATATGTGCAATAACAGCTGCAATGTCACTTGGAACAGGGCTTGAGGATTTCTCAAAAAAGTTTCCTAAGCGGTTTTTTGATGTAGGTCTTGCTGAGGAGCATGCTGTAACATTTTCTGGTGGTCTTGCAAAAGACGGGATGACACCTGTATTTGCAGTTTACTCAACATTCTTACAACGATGTTATGACCAGCTTGTTCATGATACTGCACTTCAAAGGCAAAAGATTGTTTTGGCAATTGATAGAGCAGGTTTTGTTGGTGAAGACGGTGAAACGCATCAAGGTATTTTAGATGTTGCATTTTTAAATACAATTCCTCATATAACTCTTTATTCACCATCATCTTTTTCAGAACTTAAAATAGAATTAACAAAAGCAGTATATGAGGATGAAGGCGTTGTAGCTGTTAGGTATCCTCGTGGTTCTCAAATCTCGTTGCCTGATAATTATGAATATAAAAAGGAAAATTTCTCAATCTATGGAAATACAGATGCAGAAATAGCAATTGCAACATATGGAAACCTTTTTGGATATGCTTGCGAAGCTTTAAAAATTCTTGAACAAAAAGGAATTAACATTAAAATATTAAAACTTAATAGAATAAAGCCAATTGATGAAAATGCTGTAAAATCATTATTGCAATGCAAATCTATATTTTTCTTTGAAGAGGGCATACGCAGTGGTGGAGTTGGGGAAGCATTTGCACTCAAGCTTTTGGAAAGTGACTATAAAGGTAAATATAAATTACAAGCAGTAAATGACTGCTTTGTTGCACACGCAAGTGTTTTGCAACTTTTAAAACAATATGGTATGGATACTGAAAGCATGGTAAACCTTATAGCAAGGAGCGTTTAATTTGACAGAAAAAAAGAGGCTTGATTTAGCCGTATTTGAGCTTGAAAACTGTGAAAGCCGTGAAAAGGCAAAGGCTCTTATTATGGCGGGTCAAGTGTATTTAAATGGTCAAAAGGAATTAAAAGCTGGCACATGTGTTAAACTAGATGACCATATAGAAGTTCGGGGTGAAAAAATGCCCTTTGTAAGTCGTGGTGGATATAAACTAAAAAGAGCTATAGATAACTTTGACATTAAACTTGATGATTGTGTTTGTATGGATATCGGGGCATCAACAGGAGGATTTACCGATTGTATGCTTCAAAATAATGCATCAAAAGTTTTTGCTATTGATGTTGGATATGGGCAGCTCGCTTGGAAACTTAGGACAGATGAAAGAGTAGTCAATCTTGAGCGTACGAATTTTCGTTATGTTACAGAAAAAGAGATTACAGAGCCTATTGATTTTGCAAGCGTTGATGTTTCTTTTATATCTCTAAAAATTATTTTACCTGTTTTAAACCAAAGACTAAAACAGGGTGCATATGCTGTTTGCCTTATTAAGCCACAGTTTGAGGCAGGCCGTGATAAGGTTGGAAAGAAAGGTGTTGTACGAGAGCTTTCGACTCATACAGAAGTTGTAGAGAGCATAACATCTTTTGCAGTTGAAAGTGGATTTAGTGTACTCGGTCTGGCTTTTTCACCAATAAAAGGTCCAGAGGGCAATATAGAGTATCTTATGTATATACAAAAGTGTGCTTATCCTGAATTTGTTACACAGGTCAACATTAGTGAATTAACACAAAACTCACATGAAATTTTGAACAATGGTGAAAAATTATGAAAATAGCTTTGCTTCCAAATTTTACAAGAGAAAAGTCGTTTAATATAACAACCAATATATGTAGTGAGCTTGACAGTCTTGGTGCGGATTATTGCCTTTTAAAGTCAAAAAAACCCCCATTACAATTGGAACGGGCAAAGTATATGGCAATAGACGAAATGCTTATATGGTGTGATGCTGTTATTGCTGTTGGTGGTGATGGCTCATTTCTTAATGCTGCAAAAAAGGCTGTAAAGTATGATAAACCAATACTTTGTGTCAATGCTGGTAGACTTGCATTTATGGCAGGTTTGGAGGGCGATGAGCTCAAACTTTTAAAAAAGCTTACTGATGGTCAATATAAAATGGACAGGCGACTTATGCTTGATGTTCAGCTTTTGCGTGATGGAAAGGTTATTGCTCAGGATTTTTGCATTAATGATGTTGTGTTGGCAAGAGGAGCAAAGCTTAGAATGACGGATATAAATGTTGATTGTGATAATAAGCGTATAAACACATACAGAGGTGATGGCGTAATTGTTGCAACGCCAACGGGTTCAACTGCTTATTCACTTTGTTCTGGCGGGCCTGTTGTGAATCCATCTACAGAGAGTATAATTTTAACACCAATTTGTACTCAGTCTTTATTTGCAAGGTCTCTTATTTTTAGCCACGAAAATAAACTATCATTATATCCTGATAAAAGTTCAACAAACAGTGATTTATATCTGTCTTTTGATGGAGCAGAGACCATAAATGTTTGCAAGGGCGATAAAATTTTCATAAAAAAAGCTGATAGGACAGCTCAATTTATTAGAATAAAACCAGATGAATTTTTTGATGTACTTAACAATAAGCTTGCAGACAGGAGAGTGTAATGTGAATATAAGGAAGAAGAGACAAAACCTCATTCTTGAGCTGATAAATAAAGACGCTATATCAACGCAGGAAGACCTTTTAAAAAAACTTAAAGAAAGTGGCTTTGGTGTTACTCAGGCAACAATCTCAAGGGATATTAAAGATCTTAAGCTTATCAAAAAAGTTGGTCAAAATGGTCGTTCAAGGTATGCGATTAATCAAAGTGCTACCGATGATTATCTTTCAAAATATTATTCAATACTATCAGGTGCTGTACTTTCTGTTGATTATGCAATTAACACAAGTGTTATAAAATGTTATGCAGGAATGGCAATGGCAGCTTGTGCTGCAATAGACTCAATGGAGTGGGAAGGTGTTGTTGGAACTCTTGCTGGCGATGATACAATCTTTGTACTGTGCAGAACAGAGCAAGCGGCAAAACAACTTAAAGAATCTGTAGAAAAAATGATAAATATATAAGTACTATAAATTTATGTGAGAGGAGGTTTTACCTTTGCTTGCAAACTTAAAAATTGAAAATATAGCTATAATTGAAAGTGCATCAATAGATTTTATAGGTGGGCTTAATGTTATGAGCGGTGAAACAGGTGCAGGTAAGTCTATAATCCTCGATTCGCTTAATGCAGTATTAGGTGAACGCACATCAAAAGAGCTTGTAAGAACGGGTGAGCAGAGTGCAAAAGTATCTGCGATGTTTTTTGATGTATCAAAAAATGTTCAACAAAAGCTTAAAGAACTTGAAGTTGAAATAGAAGAGGATAATAGCATTTTAATTCATCGTTCTATAAACATAGATGGAAAGAATATGTGTAAAATTAACGGCTGCCCAGTTACCGCCACAATGTTAAAAAGTATTGGTAGGGAACTTATAAATATACATGGACAGCATGATAGCCAGTCTCTTTTAAATTCTGATAGGCACTACGCTTTTATCGACGCACTTTCAGATAATAGTGATTTGATTTTTGAATATAAGTCTTCATACAACAAATTGCAGCAGTTAAGAAAACAGATAAAAATATTGCATACTAATGAGGAAGAAAAGGCGAAGAGAGTTGATTTTTTACAGTTTCAAATTAGTGAGCTTGAATTTGCAGATGTAAAATTAGGCGAAAAAGATGAACTTCTTTCTAAAAAGGAAGTTTATCAAAATTCTGAAAAAATTATGTCGTATTTACATATGGCGTATGATATACTAAATGGCGTTCAGGATGAAAATGGTGTTAATTCTATGATGTCATCTACAGCTGATAATCTTGAAAGAGCTGCACCTTTTTTACCAGACTTACAGGATGTATCAACTAAAATCAGGGATATTTCATATGTTCTTGAAGAGTATACTAGTGATATTCGAGAAAAGCTTGTAGAAATTGAATATGATGCATCTGATATACAGGAAACAGAGGAAAGGCTTGATACACTTTATAAGCTTTCTCTTAAATATGGTAGTTCTGAAGAAGAAATACTTGAATATTTAAACCAAGCTAAGGACGAGCTTCAAGAAATAATTTTTAGTGATCAGCGAATTGAGAAATTAAAGCTAGAGCTTAAAAAGGTTGAAGCAAAGACGACAGAGCTTGCAGATAGACTATCTAAATCAAGGCGTAAAGCTAGTGATATTTTTGAAAAACAAGTGAAAGAAGAATTATCATTTTTAGATATGCCATCAATTGAATTTGTTGTTAAACAGGAACATATTGAACTAAACGAAAATGGCGCTGATGCTATTGAATTTTTGATTTCTGCAAATATTGGCGAGCCACCAAAACCACTTTCAAAGATTGCATCAGGCGGTGAACTTTCACGAATAATGTTGGCAATCAAAAATGTTTTGTCTGAAAAAGACGAGATAGGCACTTTGGTTTTTGACGAGATTGATACAGGAGTAAGTGGAAGGGCAGCACAAAAAATTGCACTAAAGCTTTTACAGGTTTCAAAGGGTAGGCAAGTTATTTGTGTTACACATAGTGCCCAAATTGCTGCATATGCGGAAAATCATTTGCTTATTGAAAAAGAAGTTGCAAATAACAAGACATATACAAAAGTTAAATCGCTTGACATTGATGGCAGAAAAATGGAGATTGCAAGGATTATTGGAGGACTTTCAATAACACAATTGCAGCTTGATAATGCAGAAGAAATGCTAAGGTCATCAAATATCATACAGGAGGATATTTTAAGGTGAATATTTTTGAAGAATTACAGGCAAGAGGCTTAATAGCTCAAATGACAAACGAGGAAAAAATCCGTGATATGCTCATTAATGACAAAATAAAGTTTTATATAGGATTTGACCCAACAGCGGATAGTCTTCATGTTGGTCACTTTGTTCAGATAATGGTCATGGCACATATGCAAAGAGCAGGTCATACGCCTATTGCACTTTTTGGTGGCGGAACAGGGATGATTGGTGACCCATCTGGCAAAAGTGATATGCGTAAAATGCTTACAAAAGATGAAATAGAGCACAATATTGATTGCTTTAAACAACAAATGTCAAAGCTTATTGACTTTTCAAACGGCAAGGCAATAATGGTAAATAATTCAGATTGGCTTATGAACCTTAACTATATTGATTTTTTAAGGAATGTAGGGGTTCACTTTTCTGTTAATCGTATGCTTTCATTTGAATGCTACAAACAGCGTCTTGAAAAAGGACTTTCATTCTTTGAACTTAACTATATGTTAATGCAAAGTTATGATTTTCTTATTCTTAATCGTGAATATAATTGTATGCTTGAACTTGGCGGAGATGATCAATGGAGCAATATAATTGGTGGCGTTGAGCTTAATCGTAGAGCTGATGGTAAAGAAACTTATGGTATGACCTTTAAGCTATTACAAACAAGTGATGGCAGAAAAATGGGCAAAACAGAAAAAGGTGCTGTCTGGCTTAATCCCGAAAAAACATCGCCATATGATTTCTATCAGTATTGGAGAAATATTGATGATGCAGATGTTATTAATTGCATGAAGATGCTGACATTTATTCCAATTGAGAAGATAAATGAATATGCAAAACTTGAAGGTAGTGAACTTAATAAGGTTAAGGAAATCCTAGCTTTTGAAGTCACAAGTCTTATTCATGGTGCAGAAGAAGCAGGAAAAGCACAGTCTGCTGCCAAGGCACTTTTTGGAAATAATATGGATACAGAGAATATGCCAACAACTATTCTTTTTGAATCTGATTTTACCAGTGGAGAAGTAGCAGTTACAGATGTTTTGATTAAATCTGCAATATGTAAGTCTAAGGGTGAAGGCAGAAGGCTGATTGAGCAAGGTGGCATTTCAATTGATGACAAAAAAGTATCACTAGCAGTTGCAACTATTAATATATCAGAATTTGAAAAAGGTTATATAGTAGTAAAGAAAGGTAAAAAAATCTTTCATAAAATCAAACTAGATAATTAAATTTATTATCAAAAGTTATATAAAAATAATAATTAAGGCTTGTTGTCTGTGTAATGCAGATTGCAAGCTTTTTTATTTTGTATTCTAAATTTCTGCTACAAAAAA
The DNA here is from genome assembly GCA_009930155.1 of Clostridia bacterium. Next base: position 19,373 of record RZYX01000030.1, read on the forward strand.
ATGCACCCCTTTAGTTATTCACAGTGTATAATACTGCATAACTTTAGTGGTGCATTTATTTTATATTATATTATGTATTTATATATATTAATTGAAATATCTTTCAAGAAGACCTTTAAATGCTTTGCCGTGTCTTGCTTCATCTTTGCACATCTCATGAACAGTATCATGAATTGCATCGTAATTACGCTCTTTAGCAAGTGTTGCAAGCTTAAGTTTACCTTCGGCTGCACCATACTCTGCATCAACACGCATTTGAAGATTTTTCTTTGTATCTGAGGTTACGACTTCGCCAAGAAGCTCTGCAAACTTTGCTGCATGTTCTGCTTCTTCAAAAGCAATTCTTTTATATGCTTCGCCAATTTCAGGATAACCTTCACGGTCTGCTTGACGGCTCATAGCAAGATACATACCAACTTCTGTGCATTCGCCCATAAAGTTAGCACGAAGGTCATCAAGAATATCATCTTCTACACCTTTAGCAACACCAATACGGTGTTCGTCTGCCCAGCTCATTTCTTCAGACATTTCATTAAATTTATCTTTTTTTGCCTTGCAAATAGGACAAAAATCAGGAGCATCAGAGCCTTCATGTACATAACCGCAAACACTACAAACAAATTTTTTCATAAAATTTTTACCTCCAAAAAATTATAATTGATAATAGTTTAATTATTACTGTAACACTTCTCGCATATCCCATAAAAAGTAATTGAATGTGATTCAATTAAACCGTTATAGTTGAGTTTAGCAAGGTTGTTGATTAAATCTATTTCAGGTATATCAATATCATATAACCTATGGCATTGATTGCAATATAGGTGATAATGTGGTTCAGTATTTCCGTCAAAATGATCTGCAGTATCTCCACATTTAAGTCGAAGGATTACACCATCATCAGCAAGCAATGATAGATTTCTATAAACTGTTGCTAAGCTTATATTAGGTATTTTTTCCCTAAGAGATGCATAAAGCTCATCTGCTGTGGGATGGTCTGTTCTTGAACAAAGTTCATTTAAAATAGAATCTCGTTGTCTACTATGTCTTATACCAGCCATAAACACTCCAATCGATAACAGTAACAATTATCATTATCATAATAATATATAATTTAAAATATGTCAAGAGTTATAATACAATATTGTAAAAATTAATTACAATTAAAATAGAGATAGCAATTTGAAAAAGAATAATCACAGGGAGTCCAATCATAAATTTCTTATGGAGGGTTTTATATCTTATTATTTTCATTGTAATATACATAGGCAGGGCACCACCAAGTAAGGCAATATTTACAAGAGTTTTTTCAGGGAAACGGTGTAGTTTTCTTTTTGCGTGGTTCTTGTCTATTATTGTTGAAAATACCGCCACAATAGATATGGCGGTATAATATATAAGAAACATATAAAAGTTTTTATCCATTATTTAATATTCAAATCCTTAATAAAAGTAATATTTTCTTCACAAATACCTGAAAAATCCTTGGCTTTTCCTTCTGCAAGTTTAACAGCTTCAGGAGCAACAGCAAAGAGCGATGAACATTTAGGGCAAATTGTAAAATATTCAACCTTATAATTATATAGAGAAAAACCTAATGCACCAAAATTTGAAGTGCTACGAAGAATTTGCATATTTACAAGTTCATTACAATGAGTGCAAACAAGGCTGTGTGTTTTTCCGTACTCAAACATTTTGTTATTAGTAATTTTCATAAAATTTCTCCTAACATTTGTTTTTCAATAATATATATTCTATATGTTTAATAT
>RZYX01000128.1 GCA_009930155.1 Clostridia bacterium
ATGCTTGCAAATAGTGAGTTTTTAGTAATGCTCAATCAGGCATCAACAGATAGAATTGAGCTTGCTGAACTACTGAATATTTCAGACACGCAGATGGGATATATTACAAATGTTGAAGCGGGACGAGGACTAATTAAAGTAGGTTCAGCTCTTGTGCCATTTATAAATAAATTCCCTAAAAACACAAAGCTATATAAGCTAATGACAACTAACCCTAATGAAAAGTTTAACTAAGGAGAATTACAACATGAATAAGAAAATCTATATTGCAATTATCGCCACATATAGTGTGGTTTTTTTATTGTCTGTCTTTATGCTTGGCAGACAATTCATTGATTCTAAAAAAAGCGTTAAAGACTTTGAGCAGTTACAGCAAGTTATTGTAACTGAGCCAGTAGTGGACGAAGAAACCGAGGAAGTTATTGAGATTACAGCCTATGAGCAGTACAAAGAGCTATATGCACTTAACAACGATTTTGTAGGATGGATAACTATTGAGGAAACAGCAGTAAATTACCCTGTAATGCAAAGCGTAGACCGACCAAACTATTATCTAAAGCGTAACTTTGATAAACAGTATTCTGATTATGGTGTACCTTATGTTGATGAAAAATGTGGTATCGACCTTTCGAACAACACTATCATCTACGGACACAATATGAAGAATGGCACAATGTTTACTGTTCTGCCAGCTTACGAGAAAGAGTCATTTTACAATGAGCACAAAACAATTACCTTTAATACCTTAGAGGACTTTGCCGAATATGAGGTAATTGCAGCTTTTAAAATTGATGTTTCAACCGACCCATTTTTCTACAACACCTATACCGATATGAATGAAGAAGCATTTAACGAGTTTATGGAAAATATCAAAGATAAAGCATTTTATGATACAGGCATTACCGCCGAGTATGGTGATAAACTGCTTACACTTTCAACTTGTGAATACACCTTGCAAGATGGAAGATTTGTAGTTGTAGCGAAGAAAGTGGTATAACAAAAAAACTGCACCCTTGAAAAAGAGTGCAGTTGTACATAGGTTATCTAAATTAGCTTACTTTAAGTATGCGGTATTGGTATGATTTTATGTTTTAGGGGTTGTGCTCATAACAAGAACAATAATATAGCAAGAATGACGATTAGCTGTATCCCCATTATAACCCAACTCCATGCATTACCTAAATTCATTGTCCATGAGGAAATGCCTTTTCTTCGCACAAAAATATTAGTGTCCTTGCTATTGCAATATATTCTTCCAGACATATGTTGCCATACTTCTTCTTGAGTATATTTTCTTTTCACGATAATTCTCCTATACCTAATATAAATTATCTTTTTCAATCTCAAATTAAAAGCAAACCTTTCAACTTGAACAAAATTATTATTACATACCGATTATTGCTTTTCAGCGACAGTCGGTTTTGTTTATTTATACATTATATCACATTTTATTTTGTATATATAGTAAAATTTTATGAATTTTAGGAGGTGAGAAAACATGAAAGACATTAAGCAGAAAGGACCAGTATGTAAAACAGTAAAAGCTATTGATAAAGGCACTATTGCTTCTGAGCGTATGAAAGATGCTTTTATTCGGACTAAAGATCAATCGGAGGAAAGCTATTTTTCTAAATCAGCTTCCCCCACAGAATATGCAGCTGACAGCGTTTCGCATTACACCGATAGAGCTAAAGACGAGATTATCCATAGAAGTAGTCAAGTCGGACACTGGGGTTTTGATGAAACTAAGCATAATATTCAAAATGGTGCAGAAAAAATTAGACAAATGAAAGCAGACAAGGCTGTTAAATCAGCAAAAACGACTACAAATACAGTTAATAGTACAGCTAATAATTCATCAGCCATTATTCGTGAGCAAGGAAAATCACTTGCACAGAAGAATATCAAAAACGCTTCTGCTAAATCAATTAAGACCTTGCCAAAGGTAGACAAAACAATTAAACAAGCTACTAAAGGAACAGCAAAGACTGCTACTAAATCGGTAAAAACTGTTCAAAAAACTACTCACGCAACAATCAAGACTTCACAGGCAACAGCTAAAACTGCTCAGGCAACCGCAAAGGCATCAGTTAAAACCGCAAAAACAGCAGCACAAACTGCCAAAGTTACAGCTAAAGCAGTAGCGACCAAAGCTAAGGCGGTAGCCAAAGCCACAGTAACTGCAGTTAAAGCGATTATTGCAGGTGTAAAAGGTCTTGTTGCAGCAATAGCCGCAGGTGGTTGGGTTGCAGTAATTATTATTCTTGTAATTTGTATGGTTGGTTTAGTTGCAGGCTCAGGGTTTGGCATATTCTTCTCAAACGACCCGTTTGATGATACAGCTATTCCTGTAACAAGAGCAGTATCGGACTTAAACACAGCGTTCTATGACCGTATTGAAGTATTAGAGCAACAATATCAACCTGATGTTGTAAATATAGGTGGTAGTGATGGTGTAGGCTCAATTCGTTGGGACGAGGTATTATCTATCTTTTCAGTTAAAACAACCACAAGCAAAACAGATAGTATGTATATATCTCAAATTGATGAATCTAAAAAAGATATTATGCGTACAGTAATGAACGATATGAATATTATGACCCACTCTGTTGAAACACAGGAAAAAGAAATAATGGTCGAAGATGAAGATGGCAACGAAGTTACTATTACAGTTACAGAAACTATTCTAAACATCAATATAGAGCATAAACCATATACGGAAATAATGAACACTTATTCTTTTAACCGAAATCAAAAAGAGCAAGTAGAACTTTTATTAAGTGATGAAAATCGTATTTTGTGGGCACAGCTTTTAGGTGGTTTTATTTCAGGTTCAGGGCAAATCATAATTTCAGGTGCTGACATTATACCAATTGGTAGATTCAATTACCCATTGCCTGATACTCACACGATAACTTCCTACTTTGGTTATCGTACTGACCCATTTACTGGTGAAACAAAATACCACAATGCAATTGATATTGCAGCTCCTGAAAGGACTCCAATTCTTGCAGCTGATAGTGGCACTGTTATCGTTGCAAACGCTACCGACTCTTGGGGTGGTGGTTACGGCTATTATGTAACGATTGAACACACAGACGGATATAAAACGCTATATGCTCACTGTTTTGGTATATCAGTAATTAGTGGACAACAAGTTCAAAAAGGAGAAGTTATAGGCTATGTTGGAACAACTGGTCGTTCCACTGGCAACCACTTGCATTTTGAAGTAATTAAAGATGGCGATATAATCGACCCCTTGAGTTTTTTCAGGCAATAAAAAAGAAGTAGCCCCTGGCTACCTCTTTACATAATCTATTTAATTTCTTGTTCCAATTCTTCAAATATATCACTATCAAAAAACTCTCTCAATGTTATATTAAGTCCGTTACAAAGTTTGTTTATGGATACAACACCAGGGTTTTGGCTTTTTGCATTTAACATACTATAAATGGTTGATGGAGGAACACCAGCAATATTAGCCAAAGCATTTATTGCAATGTTTTTTTCTTTGCATATTTCCACAATGCGTTTTGCTACTGCTTCTTTCGCTGTCACAATTCCACCTCCTTACACGATATATCCTACAAACATTTTACAATTTTGTACGATATATCGAGTGGGATATATCGCAAAGTTGTAAAAAATATGATACAATATAGGATATATCCCAAATAGGAGTGGTTATTCATAATGAAAGAAAATAAAACTTGCTCTTTTACAGGGCACAGAAAAATACCGTCTGAACAATACGAAAGTATCGCCAAACGGTTAAAAGAAACATTGATAAATTTAATAGAAAACAACTATTGCTATTTCGGTGCAGGTGGTGCTTTGGGTTTTGATACCTTAGCTGCACAAACAGTTTTGGAACTTCGCTTGCAATATTTACAAATAAAATTGATTTTAGTTCTACCTTGTAAAACTCAAACAAGAGGTTGGTCTAACGAAGATATCGAAACTTATGAAAAAATAAAGACGCAAGCAGATAAAGTTGTTTATACATCTAATGAATACTCTCGTGGTTGTATGCTTAAACGAAATAGACATCTTATTGATAGTTCAAATATATGTATCGCCTATTTGACAGAAAATAAAGGTGGTACTGCCTACACAGTTAATTATGCAAAGTCTAAAAATATTAAGGTTATAAATATATCGGAGGAATTATAAAATGAAACAATCTAAAGGACAGAAACTTTTATTAGAAGTTGCACGAAAAAATGGTGTTAGTTTAGAAGAAGTACGAAAAGAAATAAATATTGCGATTGATATTGCAATGAACGACCCTGACCCTGCTGTGCAGGAAAGATGGAAAAATATGAAATTCAAAGGCAAACAACCAACTCCTGAAGAGTTTGTAATTGAAATGTCAAAGCAAATAAAGTAAGGCACTCAATCAAGAAAAAGTTGATATTTATTATAAATACAAAAAAATACCCTCAAGGCCAACAATTATGTTGGTCTTTTTTTAGCCCAACACCCAAAACACAGTGCTTGTTTTTCGTCAAATATCTTGAATTATCGGCAAATTTATAATATACTCATATGTAATTATATTTACAACGCTGAATTGTAAAACGAAATGTCGCATTTGAAAAGTGAACTGCAACAATTGTAAACGAGATGCAAGTTTGTAATCTCAAATGCACGATTTGCAAGTGAAACGCAAGTTTTGTAAACGAAACGCACGATTAGCAAGTAAAATGCAACATTTGCTATTCTTTTTTGCTCTATGGAAATTAAAAAACAACGCAC
>RZYX01000129.1 GCA_009930155.1 Clostridia bacterium
GGATATCCGATTGTGACGGATTACCTTGTACGGTAATTGCGGAGGTAGAATAATGGCCATTTTTGGAACATTGGAAGTTGTAAAAAGCCAAGCGGATAATCAAAAGTTTAGGGTGGCATTTGATTATCTTGACAAAATAATGAGAATGGATAGCACGGAGCATAAACGCCTTATGAGTTATCCGTTAAATACTTTTGAAAAAATTCAATTGGATGAAAATAATTTTGCACTTGAGCAAGTGTATATGACAAAAGAGAGACACTGTTTTTTTTTGAATCTCATCAAAAATACATTGATGTTCAAATGGTTGCGGCGGGAGAGGGATCGTTCAGAATTCTGTGTCAATCGGGTAAAATAACACATACCCAAGGAATGACACATGAAGATAGAAGTAGATGTAGAGCAGTTTGCTCGTGATATAAAAGCTGGTAAAAGTATTGGCGGTAGCGATGGAGCTTTAGGTTCCCTAATCAAACAACTCACAGAAGCTGCATTGGCAGCTGAGATAGATTCTCATCTTGCAGAAGATTTGACAAGAAATCGAAAGAATGGCTACAGTTCAAAGACGATGAAGAGTGATCATGGAAGTTTTGAACTTGATGTTCCAAGAGACCGAAATGGCAGTTTTGAGCCTGAAATAGTCAAGAAAAATCAGACAACAATGACGGATGAAATTGAGAAGAAGATACTTTCTCTCTTTGCTCTTGGTAATAGTTACTCCCAAATAGCCAAACATATTGAAGATTTTTACTGTGTAGGCTTCTCTAAAGCTACTATAAGCGCTGTAACAGATAAAATCATACCGATGTTGCAAGAATGGAAAGCTCGTCCTTTGGAGGCTGTATATCCCTTTGTTTTTCTTGATGCAATCCACTACAAAGTCAAAGAAGACGGTCGTTACATTGCAAAAGCATTTTATACGGTGCTTGGCGTTAGAGTCGATGGCAAGAAAGAAGTCCTTGGACTTTATCTGAATGAAAGTGAAGGAGCAAAATTCTGGCTACAAGTATTAACAGATTTACAAAACCGTGGTGTAAAAGATATTCTTATCGCCTCAGTCGATGGACTTAAAGGATTCCCAGAAGCCATCAACTCCGTATTTCCTCATACAGAAGTACAGCTCTGTATCGTCCATCAGATACGTAATAGCCTCAAATATGTGGGTTCTGCCAATCAAAAACAATTTGCCAGTGAACTCAAAGCTGTGTATCAAGCTTTTACGAAAAAGGAAGCTGAAAATGAATTGGACAAACTAGAAGAAAAATGGGGTAAAAAATACCCTATCGTCTTTACTTCTTGGCGCAATAAATGGGATAACCTCTCACTCTATTTTCAGTATTCAGAAGACATCAGACGGGTTATTTATACCACCAATATCATCGAATCGGTGCATCGCCAGTTTCGAACACTCACAAAAACCAAAGGAGCTTTCCCTAATGATGATAGCTTGTTAAAATTACTCTATATGGGAATTCAAAATGCTCAAAAGAAGTGGACAATGCCTATTCGTAATTGGAGTTTAAACATCTCTCAACTTGCCATCCATTTCCACGGACGGCTCGATGATGCTTTAAGTTTATAATATAATCTCAGGAATTACTCGATGCTGACACAGAATCTTGAACACTACCAAGATGTCTCTTTTAGCATTTCGATACCTCTCAAAAATCCTGCAAATCATGACACAACCTGTCAGAAACTCTGGCTACAGTTTTATAAAACAATTATATATAAAATTTATATGTAATACAATACATAATTATTAGCTTAAAAACCTAGAAATTTCAATTTGTAAATCTGTACTAAAATAGTTTTTTTGTCATTTCATGTCTAATATTTGGAATTAAATGGGCATAACGCATTGTCATTTCTATATTTTTATGCCCAAGTTGCTCTTTTATTTGCAAAATATCAAGTCCAGCTTCAGCAAGCCAACTTGCATGAGTATGCCTAAGCGAATGAGCTGTAATTTTATATTTACTATCCCGTTCTTTATTACCTGGAATAACAGACTCGACGGCAGTCATAAAATACTCAGGCATTTTTAGAATAATTCCACCCACACTATTTGTTATAACATGGTCATTCATTTTATTTCGATACAAATATTGCACTGTCTCCAATAATAAATCGTTCATTGCAATATGTCGATCATTTCCATTTTTAGTCTTTTTAAAATATATTGTTTTATTATTAAAATTGATATCTGCCCATCTTAGCGGCGTTTCAACCCCTGTTTTATTTTTTTGAGAAGATGCACCTGTAATTTCACTAAACCTTGCTCCCGTAAAAAGCAATAAGACTGTGAGATGATACGTCATAGGATGCAGTGATTGTAATATCCCTAAAATTTCTTTTGCTTGTTCTTTTGTTAAATATGATTGACGCTTGTTGTCAATATCTGGCATTTTTACTTTACCATTGGCTAGAGGATTCATAAAATTTTTCACCAAATCATGTTTAATAGCATAATTGAGAATAGTTCGCACAAGTGTTAGCTGATGCTTGACCGTTTGCGCCTCTAAGCCTTTGGCAAAAAGATTTTGCTTAAAATTTTCAAAGTCTAAAGATTTTAAACTTGTTATTGCTTTATTTCCAAATATTGGTTTGATGTGCTTATTATAATTTTGCTCATCAATTGTCCATGATTTTTTATTTGCTTTTGCATATTTGAAAAATTCTTCCCACAGATCATCAAGTTTTACCTTGGCAACCCTACCAGATTTTATAATGGGATCTTGATCATGCTGGAGTTTATATTTGACCTCTATTAATTTTGAATAGGCATCTTTAACTGTAAAATCCGAAGTTGCTGTTTTTTTACCTACTTGTATTTTAACTGGATTGCCCTGTTCATTTCGATAATTGATATAATAAGAGATATCACCATTTCGAAGTTCATTAACCCATACTCCCTCATATTTTCCACCAGCTGGTTTTAAAGCCATATTATTCTCACTTTTTACTTAGTTAAAAACATTTGGTATATTAATCATCTGATCATCGTCATCATCAGTGTTACGTTTAGGAAGTTTAATCTCTTGTTTATAATGCTTGCTATGAAACAAATCTTCATCACTAGGCTTTAAAAGCCCTTGTACTTCCTCCAAGGAATCCAATCCTCTTAGAACATCAATAAACTTTTCCAGTGTAATTTTTCCACTTATCTCAAACTGTTGGTAGCTACGGTAGCTCATTCCTATATGTCTTGCAAAAGATTTTTGATCCCCATAATAGTGCATATTGTTCTTACGTTTTTGTTTTGCTCGTTGCGCTAATTCTTTAATAATTTCTTCTGTCGTTGCTAAGCTAAAATCTACCTCTTTCATAAGTAACTACCTTTGGTAAAGTTAACATCAACAATCTTTGTCTCTTCTAATATAGTATTGGCAAATGTAGATGGAATGCCATAATTAAGACACTCCTGTACTAATTTAGTGTGCTTAATCTCTATCATCTTTTGAATATTTTCTCTTAAAAACGATTCATGAATATTATAGGGTTTAAAAGCATCTTTTAAATTTTCAAAGGTGGCTCTATTCAGTGAATTGTTACCCAATAGCATTTGATGATATCCATTGCTCGTATATGTAAGATCATATGCTGGTGCAAATCCCCATTTCCCTTCGCTATTCATCAGAAATGAAAAATTACGTGAATGGTCATCTCTATTTCCAAAAATTGCATTGAATATAATGAGTTTTACTATTTGTTCTTTATGTGTTTGGGGTAAATTGAGTTTTTGGGCAATTCTGAACATATCCATATAATCATTGTATGTCTCTTCAGGATTATAATGCATCATACCTGCTAGAGAGTGCATATGGAATCTCTCATTATTGCGTCTATCAAACCTATAGGTTACAAAATGGGAGCGCCCTTCATACTCCAACAATTCACAATGACTCATGGTAATACCAGATTCTTTTGCGAACACATGATACAAATACTCCAGTTTGGTAGGCACAGAAGCATCTTTATACTTTTCACCTAGCATGGGATACATGGTTATATCATGGTCATCATACTTGATGATAACAGGGTAATAACCTTTAGGGAAATCTCCTTGTTTTCTCGTCAAGCTTATACTTTTATCTTTGGGATTGAATCCTACCATGGCTTTTGCTCTTGCTCCTCCTCCAGCCGAATTTGAGACGGCAATAAGTGTTTTTAGTGTTGGCTGTGAATCATCCTTTGTTTTATGATCTTCACTTAACAATCTTTTTGATTCTGCATAGAGTTGTGAGACATTCAATATCTGTTTATAATCTTCTGTTTCATATGAAGCAGGATAAAATTCTAAAGCACCCAAAGTATGATTACCCAAAAACTGTAATCTTTCCATCATAGTAGGTGTTCTCTTTAGATGTCCATACATAAAGCGATCCATATAATCCATACCATAACTACCGGGCAAATGATCACTAATTAAACCAGGAAGTCCATGTTGATATTTAAGGTGAGAGAATTCATACACTTTTGGACTTTTTGCAGGCATTTTGATGGGTGAAAAATCAAGAGTGTTGGTTGGCAAATATTTGAACTTTACAATGCCTTTATCTTCTACAAGTTGGCCAATATCTAGCCCCCATGCCTTAATATAAATCATAGTGTTTGCCTTAATATATTTATTTTTCATATTATAGCATTTTGAAACAATATACACAATTTTTGTATATTATTATCTTATTTTTTATATATATACACCATTAATGTATATAATTA